>CAZYWA010000200.1:0-12895 GCA_964650975.1 uncultured bacterium | reverse complement strand
CGTCGCGGAGCGCGGCGAGCGGGCACACATCTGGAAGGGCGGCGTGCACCACTTCGTGCCGCTGCCCAAGGACCCGCGCTTCGCGGGGCGCATGGTGGACGCGTCGACGCTTCGCGAGGTGCTGTCGATCGATCCGGAGAAGCGCCTCGCCACCGCCGAGCCGGGAGTCACCTTCGCCGAGCTGGCGCGCGCCACGCTCGCGCACGGGCTGCTGCCGGTCGTGGTGCCCGAGCTCGAAGGCATCACCGTGGGTGGCGCCATCGCCGGATGCTCGGTGGAAGCCATGTCGTATCGCTACGGCGGGTTCCACGATTCGTGCACGAGCTACGAGATCGTGTCGGGCGGCGGAGAGGTGATCGAGTGCTCGCGCGAGTCGCGACCGCTCGCGTTCGAGATGATCCACGGCTCGTACGGGACACTCGGCGTCCTGAGCCGCGCCACGTTCGCGCTGGTGCCCGCGAAGCGCTTCGTGCGCTTGAGTTACGTGAAGCACACGAGCTTCGACGCGTTCGAGAAGGACCTGCGCGCCCGCTGCGCCGCGGGCGAGGACGATTTCATCGACGCGATCATCCATCGCCCCGACGCGCTGGTGCTCTGCCTCGGCCGGTTCGTCGATGCGGCGCCCTACACGTCGAGCTACCGCTGGCTCGAGATCTTCTACAAGAGCACGCTGGCGCGCACCGAGGACTACCTCACCACGTTCGACTACTGCTTCCGCTACGACACCGAATGCCACTGGCTCACCGCCACCTTCCCGCCGCTCGAGTGGAAGCCGGTGCGCTTCCTGGTGGGCAAGTGGGCGCTCGGCTCGACCAACCTGATCCGCGCCTCGGGCGCCCTCGCGCCCGTCCTCGGCCTCAAGCGCCGCCCCGACGTGGTGTGCGACGTGTTCATCCCGGCGCGCCGCTTCGGCGAGTTCTGGGACTGGTACGCGCGCGAGTTCCAGTTCTTCCCGCTCTGGGTGGTGCCCTACCGCGTGCCCGCGATTTACCCGTGGATCGCGCCCGAGCACGCCGCGCGCATGCAGGACGAGCTCTTCATCGACTGCGCCATCTACGGCAAGCCCAACGGCGATCCGGCCGTCGACTGGTCGGAGCGCCTGGAAGAGAAGACCTACGAGCTGGGCGGCATCAAGACGCTGATCTCGCGCAACCACTACTCCGCCGAGCGCTTCTGGTCGATCTACCACCGCGAGAACTACGACGCCGTGAAGCGCGAGCTCGACCCGAAGGGCGTGTTTCCTGGGCTCTACGAGAAGCTCCACCGGGTCGACTGAGGGCGCTGCGCGATGGCCGGCTACTCGGGAACGCCGCTGGCGAAGAAGCTGGGGATCCGGCCAGGGTCGGTCGTGCACGTGGCCGGGAACGCGCCGGCGAGCTACCTCGCGGCGCTCGAGCCGTTGCCGCCGTCGGTGCGCTTCACGACGAAGCTCGACCGCTCGACGGATCTGGTGCACTTCTTCGGCACCGAGCGGTCCAGGCTCGCGCAGGCGCTCGAGCGCTGCCGCAAGACGCTCGCCCCGAGTGCCGCCGTGTGGGTGTCGTGGCCCAAGAAGTCGGCGAAGCTCGCCACCGAGGTGACCGATGACGTGGTGCGCGAGCTGGCGCTGCCGCTCGGCTTCGTCGACATCAAGGTTTGCGCCGTCGACGAGGTCTGGTCGGGCCTCAAGCTGGTGGTGCGGAAGGAACTGCGCTGATCTGAAGCGCCTAGGCGGGTGGTTGCGCACCAAATTCCATGTTTTACGGCATAAATCGCACATCGATCGCTGCTGTTGTCGGCTGGAAGTAACTATTTTATCCAGCTGATTGTAACTCTTACTGGTGGCGATTTATAACTTTTTTGGATAGTGCTTGGTTACATGTCTGCCGCGCATCGAAAGGCGTGACGAACCCGGCTCGCGTGACCGCTCGGGCGCCGCGCATACGAGCCGAAGCTACGGCACCTCGGAGCGCCGCGTCTCTACGCCGCCGGGCTCTGCTTCGTGACGGCCTGGATCCGCGAGTATTTCGGAAGCCTGGGTTGGTAACCGGCGCTGGTCACGGGCGAAGTCTGGAGCCGGGGCGGGGCAACGTCGGTCGAAATTGCTTAGCTAAGGCATCCTAGCTAATCTAACGTCATGAAGCGAGCCACGATCCACGCGGCCAAGACCAACCTCTCGCGGCTGATCGAGGCGGCGTGCGCCGGGGAAGAGGTAGTGATCGCTCGCGGGAAGACACCGGTGGTACGGCTGGTGCCGATCGCCGCGACGCCCCCGCAGCGAAAGTTCGGCGCGATGCGCGGGAAGGCGCGCCTGACCGACGCGTTCTTCGAGCCGTTGCCTCCCGAAGAGCTCGATTCCTGGGGAACCTGAGGCGTGCGCCTGCTGCTGGACACGCACGCGTTTCTCTGGTGGCTCGACGGAGACCGGCGCCTGCCACGGAAGGCGCGCAGCGCGATCGCGGACGACACGATCGACGTGCTGGTGAGCGCGGCGTCCGTCTGGGAGATCACCACCAAGGCGCGCCTGGGCAAGCTGCCCGGTGCGCTCGCCGTCGCGCGCGACGTTCCGGCCTGCATCACGAACCAGGGCTTCACTGGATTGGCGGTCGAGGTTCATCACGCGCAGCGAGCGGGCAGTCTTTCCGGCGACCATCGCGACCCGTTCGACCGCATGCTCGCCGCGCAGGCCCAGCTCGAACGGGTTTCGATCGTGAGCGCGGATTCGGTCTTCGACGCGTATGGGGTGACTCGGCTCTGGTAGTAGAGGCGGAGGCTGCGGCGGCGAGGAACCGCCGCCCTCCGGGTGAGGACGAGAGGAGACGATCTCATGCCGGCGGCGCAGAACTGGGTCATGTGGGCGCTCTTTTCCGCGGTGTTCGCCGCGCTGACGGCGATCCTCGCGAAGGTCGGGCTCGAAGGAATCGACTCCGATTACGCGACGCTCTTCCGCACCGCGGTGATTCTCGTGGTGCTGGGCGGGTTCGTGTACGCGACCGGCAAGTGGCGCAGCCCCGCGAGCGTTCCGGGGCGCAGCGCGGTCTTCCTGGTGCTTTCGGGGCTCGCCACCGGCGCTTCGTGGGTGTGCTATTTCCGGGCCCTCAAGGCGGGCGACGCCTCGCGGGTGGCACCGATCGACAAGCTGAGCGTGGTGCTGGTGGCGCTCTTCGCCACGGCGTTTCTGGGCGAGCGGCCGGCGCCGCGCGACTGGCTCGGCATCGGCTGCGTGGGCTTCGGCGTGCTACTGCTGAGCTGGAGACGCTAGCCGCGGGCGCTCGAGCTCACGGCACAGCCGGGCTCGACTGGATCGACTGCCGCACGCTCTTCGCGTGCGCCGTGACGGCGTTCGCCTCGGCGGTGCGGCCGAGCCTGCCGAGCACGGCGGCCTGATGCTCGAGGGCGTTGACCAGCCCTTCCCGCGCCCCTGCTCCCGCCTTCTCGTAGATCGCGGCGGCGCGGCCGAAATTCTTCTCGGCTTCGTCGTTCTTGCCGCGGCTCGTCAGAAAATCGCCGAAGGTCACCAGCTGTCCCGCGACGTTCAGGTGATCGGGGCCCGTCGACGCCTCGATCGACTCGACTCCCTGCCGGTAGTAGCTCTCGGCCTCGTCGTACTTACCCTCGGCAGCGAGCACCTGGCCGAGCCGAGCGCAAACGGTGGGCTCGTTGTAGATGCGGTTCGAGCCGTCGGTTTCCGCCTCGATGAGCGAGAGCTCGCGGCGCACCAGCGGCTCGACGTCCTTCCAGCGCGACTGGCTGATGTAGAAGTTCTCGAGTGGCTGCAGGGCCGCGACGATCGTCATGCCCTTCTGGCCCGGCTTGTCGACTCGTTCGAGCGACTGCTTGAGCATCGACTCGGCCTTCGCGGCGTCGCCGCCCGCGATCTCGTGACGAGCCAGCGCGCTCTGCGCGTGGATCGTGCGCGGATCGTCCGGGCCGGCGGTCTTGTCCAGGATCGCGAGCGCGTGCTCGATCAGATCGCGCGCCTCCTTTCGATGATTCTGCACGTCGTCGAAGCTCGCCTCGCGCAGCATCGCGTCGGCGGTGTCGACGTTCTCGGGCCCCAGGGTGTCGACGGCCAGCTTGGTCGCCTCGTGCGCCAGCGCGAGCGCGCGATCGCTCTGGCCCGCCATGTTGCAGACGCTCGCGAAATTCCCCAGCAGCTGCATCGCCTCTTTCTTGCCGAGTGGCTGGGTCGCGAGGAGCTTCATCGCGATGCGCGTCTCCTTCTCGGCGTCGTCGAGGTGTCCCGCCGCGATCGCCTCGCGAGCAGCGCGCTCGTGCGCGGCCTCGGCACTCGCGGTATCCACCCCGCCCGACGACGACGGCGTTTCCAGACGCTTCTGAACGACCGTGGCTTCGTCGTTGCGTCCCGCTTGGCGCAGCGCCTGCATCCAGTTGACGAGGGTCTGCTTGAGAATCTGCGCATCGCCGGATGGCGGGCGCCTATCGAGGAGCTCGATGATGCGCTGGTCGGTCGCGGCCGACGCGTTCCAGTCGCCGACGGCTCCTTCCGCGAACGCGAGCTGCCCGAGCGCCCTGGCGAACCCGGGCTCGGCGACGAAATGCGTCTTCTCGTAAGCGGCGATGGCCAGCCCGAACTGCTCGCGCGCCTTGGGGAAGTCGCTTTCCAGGAGCGCCAGCATGCCGAACTCCTCGAGGGTCGCGCCGCGACGTCGATCGGTCTCCGGGAAGCGATCGCTGAGCTTCGCCGCCGCGCGCAGCGCTTTCTCGGCGGTGTCGAAGTCGTGCTTGGCGAAGGCCTGGTGGGCGTCGTCGACGTCCTTCTGCCACTCGGCTCCCTCGGGCGTCGCGGAGCCGCTCGACCAGGTTCGCGCGCCGTCGTAGTACTGGGCGTTGCCCCACAAATGCGGCTCGAAGCCGTCGCCGATCCGTGCGATCAGGGGAGCCGCGGTCGGCGCGTCCTTCGCCATGTACGCCATGAGCGCGTACGCGTTGAGGAACCACTGCGACTTCGGGCAGCGCGCCAGCAGATCGGTGAAGCCCTGGCGGGTCTTCGGCCAGTCGACGCCGAGCTGCGTGAACGGGTTCTTCTCCTCGCGAGTCCAGATGTGGAGCACGATCCGCGCGTAGAGCGACGTGCCCTCGCGCTCCTTGGTCTTCTCGGCCACGTCGAGCGCGTACTTCTGCCACTCGCCCGGCTGACCGCCCCAGCGCGGCAGCAGGTAGTACGCGTGGCTCAGGTAGTAGTCGTAGTAGGTCGGCTCGAAGGCGATCGCCTTCTGGTACATGGCCTCGTAGCGATCGCGAGGCCAGCCCAGACCGATCGCCACCAGGTGCCACGCGGCGTAGATCTCGGGACAGCGTTCGGGAAACTTCTCGGCCTCTTCGAGCAAGGCCTGCGCCTTCTGGTGGCGCTCGGTGAAGACCTGGCGGCCGTCCGGGCCGTCGGCGGCGAACCAGCCGTAGACGGTCCACGCTTCGGCGCTCGCGATCCACGCGGTCACCGACTTCGGCTTCTGGGCGCGCCACTCGTCCAATCGATCGAGATACGCCTTCCAGCTCTCGACCGACGGCATCTTCGGGTTGCTCACCGCGTCGTAGAGCTGGCGCAGCATCCACATCCCGTCATCGTCGCGGAGCTTTTTGGATCGCCACTCCGCGGCCATTCGCTCGATGCCGTCGTAGTCGCGTGCTCGCATGAGTTGCGCGACTTCGACCGAAGGCATTCGCCACCGGCCACGGCCGCGCTCGGGCGGCATGCTCGGGCTGTAGAACGTCGCGGCGTCGAGCTCCGTGTCGCCGGCGGGTGGCGCGGCAGCCACGCCACCGATCGGCGCGGCCAGGAAGGCGAACAGGAGGATGACGGATCCCCGTCCCAGTTTCTTCATCATGGCCGCATTCAAACGCCGGTCGTCGATCCTCCGCAACGAGCCCGGGGCGAGCGGGAGGTCGCCCGTGGTGTCTCGGTTTGCTCGCTGCCCACCGAGAGACCGGTGGGCCTCCAACCAGAATCGCGAAGACGCCTCGTGAAGCACGCGCGGTCCCTCGCGCGCCAGGGCAAACCGAGACGCCACCCGGTTGTCGCTAGCCGGGGAGCCGGTGGCCGGGGCTATGATCGGCGTCATGGCGAAGCCCATCCTGCTGCCGGTTCCCGATCGCGATTTCGACGCGACCGAGGTCGCGGTGCCGTGGCGTCTGCTCACGCGCGCCGGGCACCGGGTGGTCTTCGCCACCGAGCGGGGAGGAGCGGCGCCCGCGGCCGACCCGCGCACGCTGCGCGGCGCGATGTTCGGGATGTTCCCCGCCTCGCGCGAGGCGCGGAAGTTCTACGAGGAGCTGACGCAATCGGAGGAGTTCAGGACGCCCATCGCGTGGAGCGCCATCGATCCCACGGCCTACGCGGCACTGGTCCTGCCCGGCGGTCACGCGCCTGGGATGCGCCAGTACCTGGGCAGCGAGACGCTGCAAGCGAAGGTGGCGGCGTTCTGGAAGCTCGATCGCCCGGTGGCCGCGATCTGCCACGGAGTGCTGGTGCTGGCGCGGTCGCGTGATCCCGAGACCGGCAAGAGCGTGCTCGCGGCGAGCCGCACCACGTGCCTGCCCAAGTACATGGAGCGCACCGCGTATCTCTCGACCGCGTGGAAGCTCGGGCGCTACTACCGGACCTACCCCGCGTACGTGGAAGACGAAGTGAAGCAGGCGCTCGACGATCCCGGGCGGCAATTCGTGCGCGGCTCGCGGGTGATCGATTTCCGGAACGTGGTCGAGGCGCACCCGGGCACCGCCATGGCCGTCGAGGACGGTCGCTACGTTTCGGCGCGCTGGCCGGGCGACGCTTACCTGCTCGCCGAGAAGCTCCTCGCACGGCTCGAAAAGTCCGGCACCAAAGCCGCCTAACCCGGATGTTTCATGAAGCGTTCTACTGCGGCCGCCGATCGTCGGCATCTTCGGGCGTACTCGGATTTTCGTCCCTCGACGTACTGTTCAGTACGCCTGCGGGCCAAAAATCCTGCGTTCGCCCGAATCTGCTCGACGCTTGGCGGCCTCGCTACGAACCTTCATGAATAACCCGGGCTGAGCCCGCGCGGCGTCCGAACCACGAGCCGTCGACACGACCATGCCCGGGCTCGCCGGATCGCCGCTCTTCGTCGACGTACGTCAGGTGTGCACGGTCGCGGAGGACTTCGAGACCACGGTCACGAACCTGGTCGAGCATTTCGGGATCGGGCCGTTCCGGTGCTGGCACTTCCGGCCGCCGAGGCTTTACGGCACCACCTATCGCGGCGAGCCCGCCGTTTACAGCATGAAGCTCGCGATCACGTGGCTCGACGACGTGCAGTGGGAAGTCATCACGCCGGTCGAGGGACCGACGATGTACGGCGATCACCTCGCGACCCACGGGCGCGGCGTGCAGCACCTCATCATGAGCACCGGCCGCGTGAGCTGGGAGGAGGCCGCTCGTCACCTGGCCGAGCGCGGGCATCCGTTCGGGCAGACCGCGAAGCTCAACGCGAAGGTGAAGATCGGACGCGTGAAGCTGCCGTCGGTGCCGAATGCGCTCGCGGGGCCGACCAGCCTGCAGTTCGGTTACGTCGACGCCGAGTCGACGCTCCGCACCAGCATCGAGCTCACTCGTTATCCGCTCGGCATCCCGGAGCGTTTCTCGCTACGGGCCGGAGCACCCGAATTCTGCATCCCGGCAGGCAAGGCCAATTTCGAGCGGCCGCTGCCCGATCGCCGGATCGGCTCGCTGGTGAAGATCGGGATCGTCACGCGCGATCTCGACGCCACGGTGCGCTGGTGGATCGATCTCGCCGGAGTCGGCCCGTGGCGGATCCACGAGCTGGGTCGCGAGCAGCTGCGATCGGTGCGGGTCGCCGGCAAGAAGGCCGCGTTTCGCGCGCGGCTCGCGTGGGCTCGGATCGGCCAGGCGCTCATCGAGCTGATCGAGCCCGTCGATGGCGCCTGCCCCTACCGCGACGTGCTGGAAACGCGAGGCGAGGGCGTCGCGTACCTCGGTGTCCTGCCCGGGCGCGACGGATTCGAGGCGCTCGCGCGCCACTGCCGGAGCCTGGGCTACACACCCGAGCTCACGGGCGCCTTGCGCGGCGATCACCCGTCGATCTATTTCGGCGCCCGGCGCTGGATCGGCACCGATCTCGAGATCCTGGCGCCAGCCGGTGAGACGCTCGCCCAGCTCGCCGAGCGACTCCCGCCCGACCGCGTCGGCGGCGTGTAACCGCGACCGCCTGAAGTCAGCGTGTGTGATGAATCCCCTTGTCGGTCGGTTCGGGGCGCTTCCACTAGCCGTCACCCCCGAACCGATTGCTCGTGAGGATCTCGTGCCGGCGCCGAGAGGCGCCCGGCGAGCGTCGCGAGCCGACTTGGGGGTGGGGCCCCGAAAAAATCGCACCCGTTGGGGTCTGGGGTCTTCGCAAGACCCCAGGGACACGTTCGGGGCGGGGGGCTTGAAAAGCCCCCCGGAGAACTCAGCGCCTCGGCATGCCGAAGCGGGCGCCCCAGAAATCGAGCAGACCTGGCGCGAGCCCGTGGACGACGGCCACCAGGCGCGCGCTCCACGGGATGTAGAGGCGCGGCCGCCTGCGCTCGACGGCGCGCAGCGTCTCGCTCACCACGCGCTCGGCGCTGATGCGCCGCCCGCGCAGGATCGGCGGCAAACCGCCGCGCTGAAGCAGCGGCGTATCGACCAGGAGCGGAAATACCGCGGTGAGACCGACCCCGTCGCGAGCGAGCTCGGGCCGGACCGCTTCCGAGAAATTCTCGATCGCGCCCTTCGCGGCCGAATAGGCGGAGAGCAGCGGCCAACCGTGGAGCGACGCGGTGGATGCGAGGTTCACGACGTGGCCGCGCGCGCGACGAAGCCAGGGCAGCGTCGCATGGATCATGTGCACCGTGCCGAGCACGTCCACCTGGATCACCTTCGCGAAATCGGCCAGCGATTGCTCGGCGAAGGCGCCAGGGCCGAGGATCGCGGCGCAGTTCACCAGCAGGTCGAGCGATTCGAAGTGCGAGCCGAGCTCCTCGGCCATTTGCCGCACGTCGGCGGCGGAACCGATGTCCGTCGCCATCGTGCGCAACGACACGGCGCCTCCCGCGGAGCGAATGGTGCTCACGGTCTCGTCGAGGCGGGCCGCGTCGACGTCCACGAGGACCAGCGAAGCGCCTTGCGCCGCGAGCGAAACGGCAAATGCGCGGCCGATCCCGCTGGCCGCGCCGGTGACG
Organism: uncultured bacterium; assembly: GCA_964650975.1. GTDB lineage: Bacteria > JADJOY01 > JADJOY01 > JADJOY01 > JADJOY01 > CAZYWA01. The sequence goes on along the minus strand of CAZYWA010000200.1, from coordinate 3,715 downwards.
AGCACCGTCCGCCCGCTCACGGAGGCACGGTCACGAATGCGGCGGCAAGCGCCACCAGCGGTTGATGTCGGACATGCGCGCGATCAGCTCCGAATACGGTTCGTCGGTGGCATTCACCAGCCCCCAGTTCGAGTTCTCGCCGTCGAAGCGGCCGCCGGCCGGCTCGTCGGTGTGCTCGAACCAGTGGTAGCCGATGACGTAATTCGACGCGATCGACGGTGTCACGTCCTGCTCGAACCAGTCGGCGCGCGATTTCTGGTCGGGCACCACCAGCATCATCGGCGGCCAGGTGTTGGGGAGCCCCGAATCGGTGGCGCGATAGCCGAACTCCGAGTGGAGGATCGGCTTTCCAGTCAGAGCGTAGACCGACGCGAAGTCGTCGCCGTCGGGCAAGAAGAGGTTCCGGCCCGCGATCACGTCGTCGGCCACCGAGATGAGCAACGCCCAGAGCGGATTCATCTCGTAGCGGTTGATCGAGACCACGTCGACGTAGTCGGCCGAGGCGCGCAGCACCTCGGGGTACTCGAACTGCCCGACCATGCGCTCGCCCAGGATCAGATGATTCGGGTCGGCCGCGCGCACCGCCGCCGTCGCCACCTGGTAGTACTGGCGCGCGGCGAGCTCGAGGAACGCCTGGCGCGCGTCCATCTGCTCGGCGGTCGGCGGATAGACCGCGGGGCCGAGCGTGGTCGCCGCGAGCACCTCGTCAAAGCTCGCGAACGAGCCGCCCCACGCGGCGTCGAGCGCGGTGACGTCGTTCGCGTATCGGGTCTTCAGGAAATCGACCAGCGCGATTTTTCCCGCCGCGCTCGCGTCGAAGCCCAGATAGTCGTCGAACAGAAACGAGACACGCTGATAGGACGGTCCCCAGCGCATCTCGTTGTCGAGGAAATAGCCCAAGAGGTCCGGATCCGAGGCGTGCGGCGCCGCGGCGGATGCGGCGATCGAAGCGGCGCGATCGGCGAATGCTCCGGAGAAGTAGTCGGGAATCGGCTGCGACCAGTCGCCGTCGGCGATGTTGAGGATCGGCGTGTAGGCCTTTCCCAGGCCCGAGAAATCGTCACTCCAGGCGCCGAAGGTGTTGAAGCCCCACGCGTCGTAGCGCCTGAGAACCTCGGCGCTCCAGGCGCTCCACGTGCCGTAGAGGGCGATGTTCGAGTCGCGGTAAGGCGAGGTGCCGGACGTCACGTCGTAATCGCCGTCGAAGGTGACGTGATTGACGCCGGTCGAGAAAAACGGGTGTCCGGCGGGCGTCACGAACCACCAGCGATCGCCAACCTGCTGCACGCGGAAGAAGCCGGTGGCGTCGAGCTGTGTGCCGGTCCAGCCGCCCCACGTGTCCGACGCGGGGCCGTCGATGCCGTCGCAGTCTTGATCGATGCCGTCGACGGTGTCGTCGATGGCTCCTGGGTGCACCGACGCGTCGTCATCGGAGCAGTCGCTCGATCGCGCGCTGAGCCGGCTGGGCGTGCCGGCGAAATACCCGTCGCTGTCGGCGTCACAGCCGAGCGCGAAAGCGCACGCGAGCGCCGTGCCCAGGAGCGCCCATTTTCGATTCGAGACCATCCCCCGATGCTACGCGCGCGGCGCGGGTCCCCTCAAGCGAGCCGGCCCGGTGGTGGTGCAGCAGTTGGGCCGATCTCCGGCTCGGCCGCCGGCCGTCCGCTGGCCGTGCTCGTGCCCTGGCCTCGCCTGCATTCGCCCGCGCGACTGGGCTCACACTCCGCGAGCGCGTCCGATGGGCGCGGGGCTCGAGCGCCCTCGCACAGCCACTGGCCGTTCGTCGCCCGAGCGGTCCACGTGGGAAAAGCGAGGCACTCCCGGCTAGGCGGCAGTGGGTCAGCTTGCTCGCGACGGAGGGCTGCGGTCCCTCGCCGCCGCGGCGTCACATCTCATCGGACGCTGCGGACGCGACGGAGCGCGTCCCTCCGACCGGTGGCCTAGGACAGCGCTTCGCGCGATCTCTTATCGTGCCCGGCGATGGCGGCCGACGGCATTCGCGTGCGTGCGCCGGGCAAGCTCTTCGTGCTCGGCGAATATGCGGTTCTCGAGCCAGGCGCGGAAGCGCTGGTGCTGGCGGTGCCACGCTTCGTGAAGGTGCGGATCGAGCCGGATCCGGGCGGGGCGATCGCGCTCGATTGTCCGGGTCTCGGCATCGCCAAGCTCGGCGGCCGCCTCGACGCGGACGGGCCGCGCTGGGACGCGGGCGCGGACGTGGAGCTGGTGAAGAAGAAGCTGCGCTTCGTCGACGCGGCATTGGCGCTCGCCGCCGCGATCGCGCGCCGCGAGCGTGCCGAACCGCGTGCGTTCCGGATGCGCATCGAGAGCGAGCTGGGTGCGGGAAGCTCGAAGCCCGGGCTTGGCGGGAGTGCCTCGATTTCCACGGCCGTCGCCGCGGCGCTGCTCGCGTGGTGCGGTGTCATCGAGACCGACGTCGAAAGCGACGCCGCGCGGAACCGCGTGTTCCGGATTGCCTCGCTCGCTCACTTCGTGGCGCAGGGGCGGCGCGGCAGCGGAGCGGATGTCGCCGCCGCCGTGATGGGTGGTCTGGTGGCTTATCGAAATTCGGGATTCGACGATCTCTTGGGCGGGGCGAAGAGCCCCTCGACCTCCGAGCTGGCGGAGATCGCGAGCCAGCCGTGGCCGAAGTTGTGCCTGGCATCCGCGCCGTGGCCCGAGGACCACGTGTTCCTCGCGGCCGCGAGCGGTGAGGCGGCGTCCACCACCGGGCTCGTCGATCGGCTGGGATCGCTCACCGGTTCCCAGGCAACTCTTTACGCGACGCTGCGCGCCGATCTCGGCCAGCTGGCGCGCGACGCCGTCGCGGCTCCCTCGCCGGCCGGGTGGAAGCGCGCGATGGTGCGCCACCAAGGGTTGCTGGAGCAGTTCGACGCGGCGCTCGGCGGTGCGGGAATCGTCACCCCGGCACTCTCCCGGCTCGCCGCCGCAGCGAGAGAACGGCGAGCCGCCGCGAAGATCTCCGGCGCCGGCGGCGGCGATTCCGTGATCGCGCTCGTGGAGACGAGCGAGGTCGAGGCCCTCGATCGCGCGTGGACCTCGCTGCGCCGCGAAACGCTGCGGATCGATCGGCCGGTGCCGGGTCTCACCCTGCATCGCGATTGATCGACCACCGGGACGGACCGGCTCCCGCCGGTCCGCCGTTCGGAACGAGATCGCCCGCCCAGCTACTCCGGCGTGTCGCGCGGGATGTCGAAGCGCGCGAAGAGCCGCCCCACCCACTGGACGATCGGCACCGCCACGCACGCGAACGCCGCGGCCGCGCCGACGCCGGCCGCGGCCACGCTCCCGCCCGCCAGCTGATAGGCGCCGTTGCCGAGCACCAGCGCCAATCCACCCGCCACCACCAGCACCGGTCCTTTGACCAGCATGATCCCCAGCCGGTCGACCGCGCGAAAGCCGCCCGTGTCCTTGAGCTCGAAGCGCTGCGGCATGAGCAGGAAGAGCGCGTTGTCGAGGGCGATGTGAACGCAGTTGAACGGCACGATCGCGATCGCCACCGCGAGCCACCACTTCACCGCGATCATCCCCGACAGCACGATCACCACGCCCGCCACGAAGAGATGCACGGCGCTGAACACCAGCACCATCGGCAGCAGCTGACCGAGCGCCACGGCGCTGGGCGAGAGCGGCAGCGTCTTGAGCAGCGGCAGCCGGTCGAGATCGCGGCGGAAGTCGAACGGGAACTGCTGCGTCA
>CAZYWA010000199.1:0-12949 GCA_964650975.1 uncultured bacterium | reverse complement strand
TGCTTGGTGACCTGCACCTCCGGATAGCCCTGGTCCTCGTAGAGGGCACGGATGTCGTCGATGCCCTCCTCGATCAGGAAGACGCCGTAACCGCCTTCGCGCGCGAAGGGCAGCGCGTCGCGCAGGTCGTCCTCGGCGATGGCCGAGGCACCCACGAATTCGACGGTCAGCTTCTTGCCCTCGTCGACGTCCACCTGGACCGGCACGTGGCCGCTCGAGTCGGCCTTCCCCGCCACCGCGTCGATGCGCACCCGCACGTAGCCGAGGTCGCGGTAACGCTCCTTGAGCGCATCGACGTGCGCCTTGAGACCGTCGTCGGTGAACAGGAACCACGGGGTCAGCGCGGAGGTGATCTCGTCGTTCGACAGCACCTTGGCGCCGTGCACCGTCACCTCCCCCAGCCGCGCGAGGCTGCCGCGGTCGCAGGAGTAAGTGATCGTGACGTCGCCGCCGTCGTTCTCGAAGTGGCCCTCGCAGGTCGAGCCCGCGAAGCCGTCGCGCGCCATGAGCTGCGCCACGTGGTCCGCCTCGAGAGCGAGCTGAGAGGCGTCGAACGCGTCACCCGCACGCATCCGCAGCGCTTTCAGCGCCTCGCGCTCGAACACCGGGAAGATTCCTTCGAACACCACCTGTGCGACGACCGGCTGGCGCGTGAGGTCGAGGACCAGGACCTCACCCTCGGGAGTCGATTCGAGATCGACGCAGGCGTGCCCGATGACCGGCAGCTCGCGCAGGAAGCTGCGCACGCGATCGAGCGCGGCGGAGTCGAACGGCACGTCCATCTGGACCGGCAGCGCGCGACGGATCTGCTCGGTCGGTATGCCCACGTCGGCGTCGATCCGCACTCCCGAGAGCATCGGCGCGCCCTGGCTCGAACCGCTCGCGTCCCGAGCGAGCTCCGGCGTGGCACAGGGCGCCGCTGCAGGTGGCGCCGCGGAGGTCGTGTCCGTCGTCTCAGCGCGCGCGACGCCCGCGCCGCACCACAGCAACGCCGCGAGCCCACTGCCCAGCGCAGCAGCTCGCGCCAGCCCGTAGGACCGGCGACGCGCTGGACCGCACCCCATGCTCGTGACGTGCTCGGTCCCGCCACCGGGACCGGCTGGCGCTGCTACTCGAAACGCAGCTCGCCGAAGTTCTCGGGCTGATGGATGTCGGGAGCGGGAAGCACGGCCCAGCTCGCGTATTCAGCGGGCTCGACCGACGCGATGTGGCGCACGAAATTCGCCCGCCACACTTCCCCGGCCCCGGGCATTCCGCGACCCATGGCCTTGAAAGGCACGCGCACCTCCGCGACCCAGCCGCCCAGCGCGTCGCGCACCGCCGCCTGAATGCCACCGGCGTTCCAGGTCTTGGTCTTGCTTCCACGCTGCGCCAGCGCCAGGGCACCGTTCGAGCTGACCGTGATCTCGTAATAGGCGGCCTTGGTGTCGTCGGTGGGCTCGAGCTGGACGATCACCGCGTCGTCACCGGCGATCGCGTCGACGTCCTTGGGACGAGCGGCGCGCTTGCGACGCTCGGGATAGGGCTCGCCGCAGCGGAACGCCACGAACAGGTTGGAGTCGTCGATCGTCACGTAGACCTCGGTGGCCCGCGACGGATTGAGCTTCGGCGAGCCGGCCAGGTGCAGACGCTCGATGCCGACCGCGTTGCTCCACCCCTCTTCGTTCAGGCGGCCGTCGACGACCGGCGCCTTGGGCGCGAGCAGCGGCGCCAGGTAGAGCCGTCCGTCCTCCTTCTTGTCGACGGCCTTCTCGGCCGGGGCCTGAGCCGTCTCCTCGTCGGCGGCGTGAGCCCAACCAGCCGCGAGCGCCGCCACCGTCATCAGTAGGACCGGCACGATCGTGCGAGCACGGCGTCGCCGCTTCAGGTCGAGCGCAGGGATCATCGAAAGGAACCTCCTCGGGTGCTGGCCGGGTCGCGCGTGGCGACCGTCCTCGGGCGCACGGCGGCGCAGCCTAGCCTGTTCCGGACGCGGCTCCGAGGGCGCGGCCGCCGTTTTCATCCATTGCGGAGAAAGGAGCTGCGGGGAATCGACGTGGCGAGGCGCTCGTCGAACCGGTCGATCGCTTCCCGGGTCTTGGGATCCGACCAGTAGCCGCTCGCGTGGGGGATCGCGGCATCGAAGCCCAGCGCCCGGTTGAGGCACAGCATCATGGCTTCGCGCAGGTACTTGCCGATCACGCTCGCGGCGGCGATCGGCAGGTAGGTGGCGTCGCCGTCGCGCACGAAGCGCATCTCGAGCGGCTCGCCGTCGAACAGCATGCGATAGCGGCTCTCGGCCGGCTTCTCGGCGAGCGGGTCGACACCGAAGAGCCGCCGGCTGGCACCGAGCCACGGCCCGTAGAACCGGGTGCCGCCGATCTTGCCGAGCAGCGCCAGCTCGGGCCGCGGCGACAAGAGCGCCAGCGCCTCCTCGAAGAGCTGGTAGTCGAGCGCGAGCTTGCCCCCGGGGCGGGTGCGAACGGAGTTGAATCCGGCCGGGAGCAGCACCCGGCACGCGATGTCGACGATCCGGATCCGCGCCTTGGTGAGCGACTTCGTGACCGGCGACGGGTCGCCGCCCCAGAGCGGCAGCTCGGTGGCCGCCACGTGCAGGCCCAAGCCGGCGTCGCATCCGCCGCGCAAGTCGGCGGCGCGAGTCACGCGATCGAGGGTCGCGACCAGGTCGGGCGCCGCGTGCCCCGCCGACGCCAGCATCGCGAGCGCCGCCGATTCGCCGTCCGCGTAGGACGCGGGCGTCCGCCGGAAAACCTGCTTGCTGTCGCCGACGCCGGCCGGCAGCCGGTGCCGGTCGAGGCGCAGCCGCGACTCGCGCTCGACGCTCAGCTCCATCAGCACCGCGGTCACCACCAGCGGGCCGAGCCCCGGTCCGAGCCCGTTTTCGTCCACACCGGCGACCAGCATGAGCGGGATGTTAGCGGTAGCTCCGGTTCTCGCAACCCTGATAGCTTGGCCACCTTCACGAATCGCGCGGCGAGGAACGGCGGATGAGCGACGGCAGCACCAGCGGCGAACCGGAGGGAACCGTCAGCGGACCGCTCAGGATCCGCAAGGACGGGCACGTCACCTGGGTGTTCCTCGCTCGGCCCGAAGTCCGGAACGCGATGGGTCCCGAGCTGTGGGACGCGCTGCCCCGTGTCTTCGACGAGCTCGACCGCGACGACGACTGCCGCGTGGTGATCCTGGCGGCGGAAGGCAAGCACTTCACGGTCGGGCTGGATCTCAAGTCGGTGGGCAGCCTGGTGAGCTTCGAGGGCAGCCAGGCGCAGCAGCGCCGCACGCTGCACACCGAGATCCTGCGCCTGCAGGAGAGCGTCACCGCGATCGAGCGGATCCGGAAGCCGGTCATCGCCGCGGTGCACGGCTACTGCATCGGCGGCGGCATCGATCTGATCACCGCATGCGACATGCGCGTCGCGTCGGACGACGCGAGCTTCTCGGTGCGCGAGACCCGCATGGCGATCGTGGCCGACCTCGGCACGTTGCAGCGCCTGCCAGGCATCGTCGGGCGCGGCCACGCGGCGGAGCTGGTGTTCACCGGCAAGGACATCGACGCGGCGCGCGCCCGCGAGATCGGCCTGGTCAATCACGTCTACGCGGGCCGCGAGGCCACCCATGCCGGTGCGCACGCGCTGGCGGCCGAGATCGCCGCGTTGAGCCCGCTCGCGGTGCAGGGCTCGAAGCAGGTCATGGCGGCCACGCGCCGCAGCGAAGTGGCCGACGGCCTGCGCTACGTCGCGCTCTGGAACTCGGCGTTTCTCTTCTCCGACGATCTCGGCGAGGCACTCGCCTCGTTCATGGAGAAGCGCCTGCCTCAATTCAAAGGCGGCTGATCCGATCGCGGATGGATCGATGGCGTCGCGCTGGACCCGCCTCCTTCCGCTCTGCGGCGCGGTCTTGGTGGCGGGCGGCTGCGGCGGCGCCAGCTCGTCGCAGAGCGGTCCGGCCGGTCCGCTCTTGGTCAAGGCCCGCGGCTACGACTCCTGGCACGAGGCGCACCATCAGCCGCTCTACGGCGCGACGGTCGAGGTGCTGTTCACCGACGACTCGCTGACCGACGTGCTCCAGTACGACGGACGCGGCGACTCCACGATCTGGACCGGCACCTATCTGGCGAGCCAGGCGTTTCGTTACGCGGTCACCGCCGAGGATCAGGCCAAGGCCAACATCCTCAAGATCGCCGACACCCTTCACAACCACTTGAAGGTGACGGGGCGGCCAGGCTTCATCGCACGCTACCGCGCCCCGGCCGACGGGCCCGGAGTCACTCCTTGCGATCCCGGCGACGAGGACTGCCACGTCGTGACCGACGGACCGTTCGCGGGCGATCTCTGGACAGGCGACACCAGCCGCGACCAGTACACCGGCTGGTTCATGGGGCTAGCGCTCGCATACGACTTCCTGGACGACGAGACCATGCGCCTGACGATCCGCGACGACGTCACCGAGGTGATCGACGCCGTGGCGCGCCAGGGCTACCTGATCGTCGACGTGGACGGCATGAAGACCGGCGCCGGTCCCGAGGCATTGCCTCCGTTCGCGCTCACCTGGCACCTGATCGCGTACCACGTGGCCGGACGCCAGCAGGATCTGGACGCAGCCACCCGGATCGCCAGCAACCGGACGCTCTACGAGATCGCCACCATCAGCTTCAACAACCGCTACGTGCAGTACTACGGCAACAACCTGAGTCACGAGAATTACCTGAATGCCGAGCGCCTGAGCCGCGACTTCGATGACATCCACGCGCTGGTCCAGAGCAACTTCCGCGATCAGATCCACAAGAGCGTCCACCTCTCGCACAACGCGTTCTTCGAGCTGATCCACCGCGCGGTGCTGGCCGACGGCGATCCCGAGGTGGACGCGTCGATCCTCGAGGACCTCGCCGCGTTCGACGACCCGCCGCGGCGCGGCTACGCGGTGACTCCGCCCAAGGCCGCGTTCGATCCGTGGTCGGTGACGCTGGTGGCCCTGGAACAAGCGATCCCGGCACTTTCCGACATCATCGGAACCGCCCATCTGCAAGCAGAGAGCGCCTATCCAGTGCCCGAGCAATGCAGCACGGATTTCCTGTGGCAACGGAACCCGTTCGTGCTGCAGTGCGATCCGGAACCGTCCTCGAAGACCAACCCTGGCGTCGACTATCTGATCGCGTACTGGATGGCGCGTTACCAGGGACTCATCAGCGCACGCGACTGACACCGTCCGTTCTGGGGGTTGTCCCATGAAGAGCTCCGCGACCTCGCCTTGGCAGACTCCGGTCACGCTCGGCCGCACCGGCCTCACGGTAGGCCGTCTCGGCGTGGCGTCGTCGTTCGGCGTTCCGGCGGACGCGCTGGAAATGGCGTTCGAGCGAGGCGTCAACTACCTCTACTGGGGCTCGATCCGGCGCGGTGGATTCGCCGCGGGAATCCGCCGGCTGATGCGGAGCGCGGGACGAGACAAGCTGGTGGTGGTGCTGCAGTCCTACACGCGGGTGGCGGCGCTCATGGCGCCCAGCATCAAGCTCGGCCTCTTCCGCCTCGGCGCCAGCCACGCCGACGTGCTGCTGCTCGGCTGGTTCAACCAGCCCCCTCCCACGTCGATCCTCGACGCGGCGCAGGAGCTCAAGCACCGCGGCCTGGTGCGTCACATCGCGATCTCGAGCCACCGGCGCACGCTCTTCCCCGAGCTCGAGCGCGATCGCGCCTACGGCATCTACCATTTCCGCTACAACGCCGGTCATCGAGGCGCCGAGCGAGAGATCTTCTCCGCGATCTCCACCGCTCCCGACGGTCCGGGGATGGTGAGCTACACCGCGACGCGCTGGGCTTCGCTGCTCAAGCCGAGCGCCATGCCGCCGGGCGAGCGCACCCCGACCGCCGCCGACTGTTACCGATTCGTGCTCACGAACCCCGCCGTGCATCTGTGCATGACCGGGCCTCGCAGCCGCGCGGACATGGAGCACGCGCTCACGGCGCTCGATCGCGGCCCGATGGACGCCGACGAGCTGGCCTGGATGAGCCGGGTCGGGGATCACGTGGCTGGGCGCGGCCTCAAGGCGATGGACGACGCCGGACCGCGACGGAGGGCGGCATGAACCCGACGAAACCCACGGTCTCCGGGTGGCTCCCCGCCATCGGCGCGCTGCTCTTGACCGCTGGCTGTGCGGGAACCCGGATTCCGCCGGAGAGCGCGCTGGGCATCGAGGAGGTGCTTCATTCCAACGCACGGGTGCTGTGGGTGGCGGCTCACCCGGACGACGAGGCGCTCGCCGGCTCGGTGCTCACGCACGCTTGCGTCGGCCTCAAGGCCCCCTGTTATTTCCTGGTGTTCAACCACGGCGACGGCGGCGAATGCCTCTTGCCCGAGGGCTGCCATCCCGATCTCGGCACCGTGCGCGGCCACGAGCTCGAGGAGTCGGCCGCGCTTTACGGCGCCACCCTCGAGCACTACCGCCTCTACAACGCGCCGCTGCCGATCGAGAGCTTCCCGGCGCGCGAGGAGATCGCCGCCAAGTGGCGAGCGGTGATGGATCCCTCGGCGGCGGTCGCGATCGCGATCCGGCGCTTTCACCCCACCGTGGTGCTGACGCTCGACGCGTACCACGGGTTCACCTGCCACCCCGAGCACCAGCTCGCGGCACGTTACGCGATGGAGGGAATCCGTCGGGCCGCGGACCCCACTCAAGTCTTCGACGGTGCACCCGCGGACACCCTCACCCCGTGGCGAACGGCCTCCTACTTCGAGATCGTCAACCGCTACTGGTTCCTGGCGCCCCTCATGGGTCGCGACCCCGAGCCCTATACCGACGCCCTCGACCCGGATCAGGCCTGTTCCCCCACCGAGAGCTGTCTCGACATGGCGAGCCGGTTCTCGTACGCGCACCGCACCCAGGCGGGCGACATGGGCCACCTCCGGACGCTGAGCCACCTCATCTACTCCGTGTACCTGCGCCGCATGGATCCCTACTCCCAGATCCTGGGCCCCCTCGAACCCGCGCCGAACACCTGCGGGTGAGACTCGCGCACGTTCGGTGAACCTTCGCGCCGGGTCGCGCGATTCACTATTTGCTCAGTCCGGGGCTTCCCGGTGAATCAGGACGGCGTTGGTTCCGTCTAAGAGTAAGGGGAAATGGCGATTTCACGCCACAGACTATCGACACGGAGTGTTGTAGATAACCGATGGCAATCATTAGGAAATTTGTTGAAAGTTCGGCTAGTTGAAGCGGAGCTCTAGGCCATCGGAACCTATTGACAGAGGGGGAGTTCGGTCCTAAGTTCATTCATACAGTACCAATCTCATCTGCTTTATTCGCATTCCCCCTGGCGGTTCGAGCCGCGAGGCCGAGGGAAGACACCATGAAAGATCCTCTCGATTTGGATGACGTGGACCTGGGCGTTTCGGATCGGCTGAGCTTGCCGGAATCCGCCGGGCCGAACGACGAGGACTTGGTCGGTCTGGGCGCGATGGCCGATACCGATGCGGAATCGGACGCGGACGACGAGGGGCTGGAGCCGGTCGATGGCGCGGCCGAAACCTCGGACGCGAGCCCCGCCACCTGGACCACAACCGAGCACGAGACCGATCCGGGCAACCTCGAGGACCTCTACTTCCGCGAGATGGGCGCCATCCCGCTGGCCCGTCGCGAAGGCGAGATTCGCTTCGCCGAGGGGATCGACAAGGCACGCGAGGTTCTGCACGCGCTGCTCGACGAGCCGCCCGTCCTGGTCCCGCGGGTGCTGGGCAAGGACTTCGCCAAGCCCCGCGGCCGGTCGATGGAGGAAACCCTTCCGGAGCGCGTGGGCTACACGGTGCTCGACGAAGTCCGCCAAGTGCTCGCCGGGACCCTGGAGCCGCGGCGCTCCTTCCCCAGCCGCCAGCGCCCGATCCTCGACCGTTACACGCGGCATCTCGCGACGGCGCTCGACGGGATCGAGCGAGCCAAGGCGCTCCTCACCGAGGCGAACCTGCGGCTGGTGATCCACATCGCCAAGCGCTACCGGCGCCACGGCATTCCGATGCTCGACCTCGTGCAAGAAGGCAACATCGGGCTGATGAAGGCGGTCGAGCGTTACCGCGTCGACACCGGCTTCCGGTTCAGCACCTATGCGTCGTGGTGGATCCACCAGTACATCCGGCGCTCGATCGACAACCAGGCCGGTCTGGTGCGCGTGCCGCTCTATCTGCAGGAGGAGCGGCGCAAGATCATGCGCACCACCCGCGATCTGGGGCTCGAGCTCGGCCGCAAGCCGCGCACCGAGGAGATCGCCGAGAAGGTCGCGACCGACGAGAAGTGGGTCGAGGAGCGGATGATGATCCGCAGCGAGGCGATCTCGCTCGACACGCCGCTCTCGGCCGACGGCAGTCAGCGCCTGAGCGACGTGCTCGCGGACGAGGACGCAGTTTCCCCGTTCGACGACGCATCGCTGGTCGAGCTGGCCGACCGCGTGAAGGTCGCGCTGTCGAAGCTCTCGCCGCGCGAGGAGAAGATCCTGCGGCTGCGCTTCGGCGTGGGCGAGGTCTCCTCGCACAGTCTGCAGGAGATCAGCACCCGCTTCCGGCTCACCCGCGAGCGCATCCGCCAGATCGAGGCGCAGGCGCTCAAGACGCTGCGCGGTGTGTTCGAAGACGCGGGAATTGCCGGCGCCGCCTGATGGACTGACGGAACAGCGGCGTCGAGATCCCTCTCTCTGGCCCCGTCCGCATCGCGCGGGCGGGGCCTTCGTTTCTCCGCCGTTCGTCCGCTCAACGGCTCGCTCGCGTCTTCCGCGGCGCGGGCCGGAAGAGGCCATGCGGGTTGGCGCCCAGGAATCCGGCCTCGTAGATCTGGCGATCGACGAGGCTCAGGCGCGCGATCATCGCCCGGCTCACCAGCGGACGGTGGGTGCGCGCCTCCAGGGCCGCCACGATCGCGTCGACCGCGCCGGCGTCGGTCCGCCAGCTCGCTCCCTCGAAGCGGCGCAGATCCACGGGCAGCGAGTACGAGCGCAGCGTCTTCGCGTGCTCGACGTTGTAGTAGAACTCGAAGTACGAAAGCGCCAGCTCGCGCAGGTTGCGGAAGATCGGTTCGCGGAAGCGCAGCGTGGTGGTGTTGGACTTGGCGACGGCGCCCAGGTATCCGTCGACCCGGAAGATCGCCAGCACGTGGTCGTCGTCGCGCACCGCCGCCAGGTCCACGATGAGCGGCGGATGACCGATGCGCGCCAGCCCCGCGGCGGCGAAGAGCGCGCCGTCCATGCAGTGCGCGCGACGGTCGCGCAGCACGTCGCGCGGCGACCGGTACACGTGCTCGTCGCTGTACGGCACCGCGTCCAGGAACTCCTGGATCCGGCGCGGGGTGGTGAGCCTGGAGAGCACCGCCCGCTCCTCGGCGTTCCACGGCTCCCGGGTGGAGCGGCGCGCGGCGGGGCGGGCGGATGATCGGCGGGAAGGATGGCTGCGCATGCATCGAGCTCGAAGGGACTGCGCAAATCCGGTGAGTCTAGCGCGACACGAGGCGCGCTCGGTGGCGCGGGGCCGCGCCGGTCGGCTATGACACGAGCGCCGCGAACGCCATGGGGACTTCACTCGGCCGGACGGTTGGAACACGCATGCGATCGTCGTGCGCGACGGCACGGATCGGCGTGGGCCTGTCGCTCGCGGCCTCGATCTCGTGTGGGTCGCACTCGGGGGCGCACGACCGGCACGGCGCGGGCAGCCCCCTGCGGGTGGGCGCGGCGGTCGTGGACGTGACACCGCTCTCGTGGGAGAAGTTCCACGACACCAACGGCGACGGTCTCTGGGATTTCGCGAGCGGCGAGACCTTCGACGATTTCGGTTCCGACGGCATCCCCGACCGGGACGAGCCGGGTTACGACCCGGTCACCAACCCCGATCCGAACGGCGATGACTACGATCCCGTGACCAACCCGAGCGGCACCGAGGGCAACGGGCGTTTCGACACCGTGTGGATGGCCGGCTTCGACAACGCTCATCCCGCGCAGGGCGTGCACGATCCGATCACGGTGCGGGCGCTGGCGCTCGACCAAGCCGGCCTCACCACGGCCCTCGTGACACTCGATTTCGTGGGCGTGCTGAGCCCCTCGGTGGCACCCGCGCTGCAACGGATCACCGCCAGCACCGGCCTCGACGCAGATCGCGTCATCGTCGCGTCGATCCACAACCACGAGGGGCCCGACACGCTGGGCCTGTGGGGCAAGACCCCGTACCAGACCGGCGTCGACCCCTCCTACCTCGCGGTCGTGAACGACGCGATCGTCCAGGCCACCGAGGAGGCCCTCGGGTCGCTCCGCGAGGCACGCATCAAAGTGGCCAACGTGGATCTCGACCTGGGAATCTCCGACTCGCTTCTCGACCACCGGACCATCGATCCCGCCGATCCGCCCCACCTGGCCAACGACACGCGGCTGCCGTCGGTGCGAGATCCGGAGCTGCTCGCGATCCAGGCCGTCGGCACCGACGATTCCACGATCGCGACGCTGGTCGACTGGGCCAATCACCCCGAGAGCATCGGCTCGCGAAACAGCCTGCTCTCGACCGACTACCCGGGAGCGCTGCGCGAGCGGATCGAGAGCAAGCTGGGCGGAATCGCCGTCTACCTGAGCGGCGCGGTGGGCGGGCTCATCACGCCGCTCGACGGCGCGCTGGCTCCCTACTGGACCGAGGCCGGCGAGCGCGGAGTCGACCCGGCGACCGGCAGCTCGTGGATCGGCGACGACGGCTTCGACAAGGCGCGCTCGCTCGGATTCGAGCTCGCCGAGCAAGCGATGCACGGTCTCGACGCCGCCGACCCGGAGACCGCCGGTTACCTGAGCTTCGCCGAGCGCGAGTCGAGGCTGCCGATGGAGAATCTGAACCTGGTGCTGGGTGTCGCCGGGGGCGTGGTCGCGGGCACCGAGGAGTTCTTCTCCGAGGACGGGGCCGGCCTCTTCGACTTCAGCGACCCGGACCACTGCGGCCACTGCGGTTGCGTCCGCACGCCGATCGTCCGCATCGACCTCGGCGGACTCGCGACGATCGTCACCGCGCCGGGCGAGGTGTTTCCGGAGACTCTGGACGGCCGTCCGGCGAGCCAAGCCTCGTTCCCGACGCCCCAGTTCGACTACGGCACCGATCGCTATCCGGCCATCGAGGGCCTGCGAAACATGGGTGGCGCCCCGGAGAACCTGCTGCTCGCCGGACTCTCGCCCAACGAGCTCGGGTACATGATCCCCGAGAGCGATTATCTGGTGTTCAGCGTCGCGGACTTCCTGTTCGGCGGGGTCGGCAGCCCCGTCGAGCATCCCAACTTCTATTCCGAGTACGTCTCGCTCGGACCGCGGGCCGGCGACGTCCTCTATTGCGACCTGATCGACCTGCTGCAACTCGAGCCGAGCGCCGACACCCGAACCGCGTGCGACCAGGTGCGGCAATCGGGTCCGGTCCAGAACGGCGCCGACCCGGTGTGCACCGTGATTCGCGCACTGCCGAGCCCCCCGCCGTGACCGACGCCGCGCGCAGCTCGACGCGCCGAACCCGCGAGCGATCGAGCGCGGCGCTTCGAGGCCACTCTGGCATGACGATCCTGCGGCGATGGATTGGCGGCGCGACGGTCCTCGCACTGATCTGGATCGCGCTTACCACCGAGTCTCGCGGCGCCGACCCGCGTCCCGACGAGCCAACCCCCGCCCCGGGCTCTCCTCCGCCGATCGTGGTGGTGGTGTTCGACGCGCTTCGAGCCGACCATCTCGGTGCGTACGGTTACGCGAAGCGGCCCACGAGCCCGGCCTTCGACGCGCTGGCACGAGAGTCGTACGTGTTCGAGCGCGTGCGGACCGCCGCGCCCTACACGCTGGCCTCGGTGGCGACCTTGCTCACCGGACGTCCTCCCGACGAGCACACCTTGATCGGATTCGATCGAGCGCTGCCGACGAGCATCCCGACGCTGCCCCGGATGCTCGCTCCCTCGGGATATCGCTCGCTGGTGGCGAGCCGCTCGGGAATCCTGAGCGGCTTCGGGATCGAGGACGCGTTCGACCAGCGCTTCGTCGACCCCAAGCTCACCGGAGACTTGCGTGCTTTTCGCCGCCGCTGGAAGGCATCGGTCACGGAGCTGGCCGCCGGCAAAAGCCCTTGGTTCGCGTACCTGCACTTCTTCCCGCCGCACGCGCCCTATCGTCCGCCGCGCGCGTTCGTGGTTCCATTCGCGGTACCGGATGTACCGGGCGTGAGCGGCGCCGTGACCTACCTCGAATCGCTGGATCGAGGCGAGGCACACCTCGATCCCGCCGGGCTCGACGCGCTCACCGCGCGCTACGACGCGAACGTTCGCTACGCGGATCACGAGCTCGCGGACCTGCTCGATTTCCTGCGGCCGCTCGGCGTCCTCGATCGGGCCTGGGTGGTGGTCACCGCCGATCACGGCGAGGCCTTCGGCGAGCACGGTCGCTTCGAGCACAACTCCACGGTCTACGACGAGATGCTGCGCGTCCCCCTGGTGGTGCGGCCGCCGGGCGGCCTGCGCGAACCGGTGCGGATCGCGGAAGGTGTCGGGCTGATCGATCTCGCACCCACGGTGCTTCGGTGGGCGCGCGTGCTCGCCGCCGAGAACCTCGCCGGACGTCCCTTGCCGCTCGCGGGCGGCCTCGAGGACCACCGCGAACGCGCGCGCCCGGTGACCTCGCGCAGTGCCTCGCCCCCGGAGCGGTTCGCGATCACCGACGGACACTGGAAGTACGTGCGCGCGCTCGCGGCAGCCGATGCCGCGAGCGAGGAGCTCTACGATCTCGACGCGGACCCGGGCGAACGCACCGACCTGGCCGCCGGCCAGCCGGCGCGGCTCGGCGTGCTGCGAGCCGCGGCTCAGCGCGAGCTCGAGCTCGAGCGTTCGCGCGCCCCCGAGCCCCGCTTCACCACCGCGATGCAGCCCGACGTGGCCGAGGCGCTGCGGGCCCTCGGCTACGTGCGGTGACGGCCCGACCCCGGCGCC
>CAZYWA010000198.1:0-13071 GCA_964650975.1 uncultured bacterium | reverse complement strand
CGTGTCGACTTGTCCGTTGAACCATCAACTAGACGTGGGCGCCATGTCACCGTTCCGGCGATCCCTGCGAAAGGGCCCCACCTTCCCGGCGAGTGACGGCTCCCTGGAAATCAACATTGGTTCTAACGCATTCCGGTCGATCACGCACAGCCCAGGGGGACAAACTTTGGCAAATCGTTGGTTTGCTTCCTCACTCCTCACTCAGACGTGCTCATCCACGCGTTTGCACATCCCTTCGGCCCAATCCCGGACGCGGGCTCGCTCTTCGCTGAGCTGCTCCCGTGCCCGCAGGTAATCATCCGCCAGGTTGAGCGCCGCCAGGATCGCCACATCCACCGCATCCGCGGAGCGGGCGCGGTCCCGGATCTCGGTCATGCGCTCGGCCACCAAGCTCGCGACGGTCTCGACGTGGTCGTCGCCGGACCCGCTCTGGATCGAGATCGGACGGCCCAGGATCTTGAGCGGGTAGGTTCGTTTCACCGGGTCGGACACGATCGCTCCTCGACTCACATTCTGCTTTCGAGCTTGTCCAAGTGCCCGATCACCCCGTCCAGCCGCACCCGGGCGGCGTCCCGGGATCGCACCAACTCGTCCAGCTGCCGCTTGAGCTCCTCGATCTCGGCACTCTGCTCTCTCACGCGGGTGGCAAGCGTGTCGCGCTCGTTCCCCAACCGCTGATGCTCGCGCAGCAACCGTTCGATCCGCGCGCCCAGCTCGACGAGCTGGGGCGGCGCGACGGGTGCTTCGCGAGTCGGCGCATGGTCGGGGCTCACCGCCAAAACACCTTACGCGTTGAGCGGAGGAACGTCAAGAATTGCCGCAAGTTGGCGCGATTCGGCCCCAATTGCCCCGGGCCTCGACCCGTCAGCGGCGCGCGTAAACCACGAACTCCGGATGCGCCAGGTCGTCCACCGACCGCCAGGGGCCGGACGGCGCGTCGAGCGATTCCACCCACGCCTTGGGCAGCAACGTGAGCCGCCAGCGCTCGAGCACCATCACGCGCACGTGCTCGGCCGCCGCCGGGAAGTCGGAAAAGCCGGTCGCGTCGAGCTGGCCGAGGTACGGCGCCACGCCGAGGAAACGATACGCGTTGCGACGGCCGGCCAGATAGGGGATCTCGGTTCCCGTCGAGAGCATCGGTTCGCCATCGGGGGTCCGCGACTGCACGTAGCTCGCGACGCGCCGCTGGTAGGTGAGCGTGAGAGGCCGCGCACGCCACCCCGCGAGCCATGCCTCGAATGGGCCTCCGCGCGGCGGCTGCCCGGTCACGAAGACCCACAGGCCGAGCCCGTGCGTCGCCACGAGCCCGAACCCGAGGGCGTGGCGCAGGCGGCGGCTCTCGATGGTCACGAGCCACTCGGCCAGAACCAGCGCGAGGAGTGGCAATGCCGGAATCAGGTAGTGGTCGTAGAACTCGTAGCTCGCGAGGCCCATCGCCACGAGCGGCAGCACCAGCGCCCAGCCGAGGGCTCGAGTTCGGGAAGCGCGCCTGGAGGCGAGAGCGAGCGCGGCGAGCGGTGCGGTCACGGGCATGGGCGCCAGCACCGAGCGCCGCCAGTCGTTCGCCCGGGCCGCCAGGTCGAGCCCGCCCGCATAGCCGCGGCTCACCCCCTGCCAGAACACTCGCTCGAGGAAGGTTCCGAGCGCGCCGCTGGAGAGGAGCCACGCGACGAGCAGCGCCTCCACGCACAGGATCCCGGCACCGTAGTACCCAAGCCAGCGCGCGCGAAGTTCATGAGGAACACGCATCGCCCCCCACGCCCCCAGCCCGGCCGCGAGCAAGAATGCGGGTTGCTTGAACAGCGTTGCGGTGCCCATCAGGAGGCCCGCACCGAGTGCCTGGGCGCAGCCGGGTGCCCAAGCTGCGAGCAGCGCGGCACCCATCGTGAGCGCCGCTACCGGTGACTCGGTGTACCCGTACCCCGAGAGCCGTACCGCGGGCTCGAGCGTCGCGTAAAGCGCCGCCGCCAGGTTTGCGACCCGGTCGCCGGCGAGCCGCCTCGCCAGCACCGAGAGCAGCAGCAGGACCACCAGGTCCGGCACCGCCGACGTCAGGTGACACGCCAGCGGTCCGTTGCCGAAGAGCGCGAATGCCGCGCGGTACCAGGCATAGATGCCGGGCGGCTTGTTGTTGAAGAAGTCGAGGTAACGGGCGCCGAACGCCGACATCCGCGTCGCGACGTACGCGTAGTTCGCGGAGTCGTAATCGATCGGCCGGTCGGCCAGATCGAGCCGCGCGGCGATCCCGATCCCGACCGCCACCACCGCCGCGATGGCACCGAGATCGGCGCCACGACGCTCGCGGCGGTCCTGGATCAGGCCGGCTCCGGGACCGGGTCCGGAGTCCCGCGGTCCTCGCGCTCGGCGAGGCGCGCCACGTCGACCACGCGCTCGCTCTCGGCCAGATCGATCAGCCGGACACCCTGGGTGTTGCGTCCCATCTCGCTGATGCCGGCCACCGGCGTGCGAATGACTTTGCCGGTATTGGCAATGAGCATGACCTCGTCGTCGTCCGACACCAGGCGCGCGCTCACGACCGGACCGTTCCGTCCCTGAGTCTTGATCGTGATGACGCCCTTCCCGGCCCGGCCCTGCACCGGATAGTCGGCCACCGGCGTGCGCTTGCCATATCCGAGCTGGGTCACGGACAGCACCGTCTGCCCTTCCTTGACGAGCTCCATCGCAACCACCTGGTCCCCCTCGCGAAGGTCGATGCCGCGCACGCCAGCGGCCGTCCGTCCCATCGGCCGCACCTCTTCCTCGCGGAAGCGGATCGAGAGCCCGTCTCGCGTGGCGAGCAGCACGTCGGCCTGACCGTCGGAGAGCACGGCCGCGATCATCTCGTCACCCTCGGTGACGCCCAGCGCGATGACGCCGGTGGTTCGTGCATTGGAGAAGGCCGAGAGCGCGGTCTTCTTGATCTTGCCCTCGCGGGTCGCGAGCACCACGAACCGGTCGTCGCGGAACTCGTTCGTGGACAGGAAGCCCACCACCTTCTCTCCGGGTTCGAGGCGGAGGAGGTTCACTACCGCCTTTCCGCGGGCGGCCCGCCCACCCTCGGGGATCTGGTAGACCTTGAGCCAGAACACCCGTCCCTGGTTGGTGAAGAGCAGCACGTAGTCGTGGGTCGAGGCCACGATCAGGTTCTCGACGAAATCCTCCTCGCGCGTCTCCATGCCCGTCACACCCTTCCCGCCGCGGCGCTGCTGGCGGTAGAGGTGAAGCGGATTGCGCTTGATGTATCCCTCGTGAGAGACGGTGATCGCCATGTCCTCTTGCTGGATCAGGTCCTCGAGGACGATCTCCGAGGTGCCGCGGACGATCTCGGTGCGGCGCTCGTCCGCGTATTTGCCGCGGATTTCGTCGAGCTCCTTCACCACCTCGTCGAGCAACAGCGCGTCGCTGCCCAGGATCTCGCGCAGCCGCGCGATCTCGCGCATCACTTCCTCGTACTCCTTGTCGATCTTCTCTCGCTCGAGGGCGGTGAGGCGCGCCAGGCGCATGTCGAGGATCGCCCGAGCCTGGCGCTCCGACAGGCCGAAGCGAGTCTCGAGTGAGGTCTGCGCTTCCTCGGTCGAGCCGCTCGACCGGATGACCCGGATCACCTCGTCGAGGTTCGAGAGCGCGATGCGCAGGCCTTCCAAGATGTGGGCACGGTCCTCGGCCTTCCGCAGCTCGAACGTGAAGCGCCGGGTCAGAACCTCGCGGCGAAACGACAGGAAGCGATCGAGGGTCTCGCGGATACCCAGCGTCCGCGGGCCGCCGTCGACGATCGCGACGACGTTGACGCCGAACGACGTCTGCAGCGGCGTGTGCTTGTAGAGCTGGTTGAGCACCACCTCGCCGATCACGTCCTTCCGTAGGTCGAGCACCACGCGGATGCCCTCGCGGCTCGATTCGTCGCGCAGATCGCCGATTCCCTCGATGCGCTTCTCGCGCACCAGGTCGGCGATCTTCTCGACCATCCGTGCCTTGTTCACCTGGTAGGGAATCTCGGTGATCACGATGCGCAGGCGCTCGGTGCGGCCGATCGTCTCGATCGAGGCGCGGCCGCGGACCTGGAGAATCCCGCGCCCGGTCGCGAACGCGCTGCGGATCCCACCGTCGTCCAGGATCAATCCGCCGGTCGGGAAATCCGGGCCCGGCAGCACCTCCATGATCTCGTCGAGCGTGGTCAGGGGATTTCGCGCCACCATCACCAGCGCGTCGATGATCTCGCCCAGGTTGTGGGGGGGAATGTTGGTGGCCATCCCGACGGCGATTCCCGACGACCCGTTGACCAGCAGGTTCGGAAAACGCGCCGGCATGACCACCGGCTCGACGGACGAGTCGTCGTAGGTGGGCGTGAAGTCGACGGTCTCCTTGTCGAGATCGTTGAGCAGCTCCATCGTGAGCGGCTCCATGCGCACTTCCGTGTAGCGCTGCGCCGCGGGAGGATCGCCGTCGAGCGAGCCGAAGTTCCCCTGCCCGTCGACCAGCGGCGCGCGCATGCTGAAGTCCTGCGCCATGCGCACCAAGGCATCGTAGGCCGCCGACTCGCCGTGCGGGTGGTACTTACCGATCGTGTCGCCGACCACGCGCGCCGACTTCTTGTACGGCCTCCCGGGCGTGTTGCCGAGGTCGTACATCGCGTAGAGCACGCGGCGATGCACCGGCTTCAAGCCGTCGCGGACGTCCGGCAGCGCGCGCCCGATGATCACGCTCATCGCGTAATCGAGGTACGACTGGCGCATCTCGTCCTCGATCTTGATCGAGACGGGCGCCGGTATCGGTGCGGAGCTGTCGGTCACGCGTCCTCCAGGAAGGTCTTCAGACGTCCAGGTTGCGCACGTGCAGTGCGTTGGTCTCGATGAACTGGCGGCGCGGCTCGACCTCGTCGCCCATGAGCAGCGTGAAGATCTCGTCGGCCACCACGGCGTCGGTCGAGGAGACTTGCATCAGCGTCCGCTTCGTCGGATCCATGGTGGTTTCCCAGAGCTGCTCGGCGTTCATCTCGCCCAGGCCCTTGTAGCGCTGCAGCGTGAGGCCCTTCTTCGCCGCGTCCAGCACTTGCGTCACCAGCGAGCCGGTCTCCGCCACGGTCGATTCGTCGTCACCGACCTTGAGCTTGTAGGCGGGGCCTACGTGCCGCACCGAATCGGACGCGAGCCGCTGGATCCGCTCGTAGTCCGGGGAGGCGAGCAGCTCCGCCCCCACCACGGTGCGCTTGGCGCGGCCGTTCGAGCCGGTGAGCCAGATCACCTTGCGGCGCCCGTGCTCCGGATCCTGCTCGATGGTCCAGGTGGCGCGCCCGAGATCCGGGTAACGCTCGAGCAGGCGCTGCTCGATCCGGCGCGTCCACTCCTCGAGCTCCGCCGCGTTCTCGAGGGCGCTTGACGGAAAGCCATCCTCGACCAGGGTGCGCACCAGCCGTTCGTCCATGCGGAGGCGTGCGAACGTGGCGAGGCCATGCTCGATGCGCACCGCCTTGCTGAGGAAGTTCCGGAGCGCCTCGCCGGCGATCTGGATCGAGTCGCCGCGGGCGCCGAGGCCTTCGACCGTGACCCGATCCACCGCCAGATCGAGCAGGTGGTCGGCGAGCTCCTGCTCGTTCTTCTTGTACGACATCTCCCCTTTCTTGTTGGTGAGGCCGTAAAGCGGAGGCTGCGCGATGTAGAGGTAGCCGCCCTCGATCAGCGCCGGAAATTGCCGGAAGAAGAACGTGAGAAGCAGCGTGCGGATGTGGCTGCCGTCGACGTCGGCGTCGGTCATCAGCACGATCTTGTGGTAGCGCAGCTTGGAGAGGTCGAAATCGTCCGTGCCGATGCCGGTGCCGATCGCGGTGATGAGCGAGCGGATCTCCTCGTTCTTGAGGATCTTGTCGTAGCGTGCCTTCTCCGCGTTCAGGATCTTGCCGCGCAGCGGCAAGATGGCCTGCGTGCGGCGGTCGCGACCTTGCTTGGCGGTGCCACCGGCGGAGTCGCCCTCGACCAGGAACAACTCCGACTTGGCCGGATCGCGCTCCTCGCAATCGGCCAGCTTGCCCGGAAGATTGCCCACATCGAGGGCACCCTTGCGGCGTGCCAGCTCCTTCGCCTTGCGGGCCGCTTCGCGGGCCCGCGATGCATCCAGCGCCTTCTCGATCAGCGCCCGCGCGACTTGAGGGTTCTGCTCGAGATACGCACCGAGCTTGTCGTTGACGACGGTCTCGACGATCCCTTTCACCTCGAGGCTGCCGAGCTTGATCTTGGTCTGGCTCTCGAACTGCGGGTTCGGCATCTTGACCGAGAGCACGCCGGTCAGGCCCTCCCGCACGTCCTCGCCCGAAAGGGGGCTCACCTTCTTGAGCGCCTGCGCCGCATAGGCATTCATGGTACGCGTCAGCGCACCGCGGAATCCCGTGAGGTGGGTGCCGCCCTCCATGGTGTGGATGTTGTTGACGAACGTGAGCAGCACTTCGTTGTAGCCGTCGTTGTACTGAAGGGCGACCTCGACGTGGACGTCGTCGCGGTCGCCCTCGAAGAAGACCGGCTCGGCATGCAGCGTCTTCTTGTTCTTGTTGAGGTGCTCCACGAACGTGCGTATTCCGCCCTCGTAGGCGAACTGCTGGCTCTCGTCGGTGCGCTCGTCGGCGATCGAGATGTTGACGCCTGGGTTGAGGAACGCGAGCTCGCGCAGTCTCCGCACCAGCGTGTCGTAGTCGACGTTGATGTCCTGAAAGATGAGCGGATCAGGCTTGAAGGTCACGCGCGTGCCGCGCTCGTCGGTGACCCCGATCTCCGCCAGAGGAGAGACCGTGATGCCTCGCTCGAAACGCATGGCGTGAGTCTTGCCATTTCGTTTCACCTGCACGTGCAACCATTCCGAGAGAAAATTGACGACGGAGACACCGACACCGTGGAGACCGCCGGAAACCTTGTAGCTGTTGCTGTCGAACTTTCCGCCGGCGTGAAGGATGGTCATCACCACCTCGACGGCGGAAATTCCTTTGTCCGGGTGGATGTCGACCGGAATGCCGCGCCCGTCGTCCTGCACGGTCACGCTGCCGTCGATGTGGATCGTGAGGCCGATGTTCTTGCAGTAGCCGGCGAGCGCTTCGTCGATCGAGTTGTCGATGACCTCGTAGACGCAATGATGGACGCCGTCCGGCCCCGTCGAGCCGATGTACATGGCCGGACGGGTGCGTACGGCGTCACGCCCTTCGAGGACGGTGATGTCGTCCGCGGTGTAGTTGTGGCCTTTGGTGCCGTTGTCGTCGTTGGACGTCACGAGAGCATTCTCCCTGCGGGAGGAACGAGGGCCTGACTAGAGTGTGAAGCCACGGGATCCGCTGCCACCGGCGGATCCGGAAAAACCTCGCCGCAGCGGACGTGGAAGCTGCGGGCGTGCGCAGGTCCAGCGCGCCGCTCGGTGCTGGTGAGGAAAACTTGTCCGGGCACCTCGGCCACCGCTTCGACGAGTCGAGCGGCTCGCTTCGAGTCGAGCTCGCTCGAGAGGTCGTCGAGCAGGAAAACGGGATCATCGCCCGATTGCTCGGCGATCACGGAACGCTCGGCAAGACGCAGCGCGACGAGCAGGCTGCGGCGCTCGCCCTGCGACGCGTGACGCCGGGCCGGCCCCGGTTCGAGCTGGATCTCGAGGTCGTCGAGATGCGGTCCGAAGAGCGTGCGCTCGAGCCGCTGCTCTTGCGCCGCTCGTCGCTCCGCTTGCGCCACTAGCCAGCGCTCGGCATCCGGTTCGTCGAGAGGTCCTTCGAGAAGCGGGCCGGAGGTTCTGTAGCGCAGCGATATCGCCATCGCGTTGGCGGTGATCCGGCGGACGGCGGCCAGCACGTGCGGTTCGAGGAGCGATACCAGCTGCACCCGGCTCGCGAGGATCTTGGCTCCGGCTCGGATCAGAACCTCGCTCCAGCTCTCGACCTCGTTCTGCGGACGGTGCTCGAGAAGGCAGCGGTTGCGGTTCTTGAGCGCCCGCACGTAGCGCGCCAGAACCTGGAAGAAGCCAGGTTTCCCGAGAACCAGGATTCGATTCAGGAAGCGGCGCCGCAGCTCCGGCGGGCCCGCGATGAGCTGCGAATCGTCCGGTGAGTGAACCACAACGCGGAGGGAGCCGAGATACGACTCGAGGCTCGGCACCGTGCGTTCGTTGATCCGGAGCTGCTTTTCCGAGCCGCTCAGCGACGCCCCGAGATGGTCCACGGTCCCGATCCGGCTCCGGACTTCCGCATCCACCACGAGCCGGTTCGATCCGCGCCGCATCAGATCCGCTCGCTGGCTCGAGCGGAACGAGCGGCCCTCCGATACGAAATGAATTGCCTCCAGCATCGAGGTCTTACCTTGTCCGTTCGCGCCGAAGAGCACGTTGAATGTCGGCGCGGGCGTGAGCACGACGTCCTCGAGGTTGCGGAAGTCCCGCACGTGCAGCCGGTCGAGAATCATGCGGTTCGAGGCTCAGATGCGCATGGGCATGACGATCGCGAGGAAGCGATCGTTGCCCTTCTCGCGGATGGCACCTTGGCTCAGACCATCCTTGATCTCGAGCTCGACGTCCTCGGACTCGAGAACGCGGAAGACGTCGAGGAGGTACGTGGCGTTGAAGCCGATGGCGAGCTCATCGCCCTCGTACGCGACCTCCAGCGTCTCGACGGCTTCGCCGATATCCGGATGATTCGCGGAGAGCCGGAGCTCACCTGGCCGCAGCTCGATCTTGGCGCCGTGCGAACGGTCCGCGGAGACCAGGCTCACCCGCTGCAGTGCCCGCAGGAAATGGGCTTTCTTGACCGTCGAGCGATGCATTTCGCCGCGTGGAATCACCCGCTCGTATTCCGGAAACTCGCCATCCACGTACTGAAAGAGCATCGACAGACCGCGCTTTCTCACCGAGGCATGGTTCTTCCCGAACGCGACCTCCACGGTCTGGTCTCCGTCGAGCAGCTTGCGCAGCTCCGCGACGGCCTTTCTCGGCAGGATGACGCCTTCATCGAGCTTGAGACCGCCGAGATCCGCAGAGGTGGCCGTGGCCATGGAGAGGCGATGCCCGTCCGTCGCGACGAACCGCACTTCATCGACGTTCTCGGTGTTCCGCGATTCCACGAAGACACCATTCAGGTGGTAGCGGGTCTCGTCGGTGGAGATCGCGTAGTCGACGAGCCCCAAGAGGCGGCGCAACAACCTCTCGGGCACGGTCCGATAGACGGCGTCCTCCATGCTGGGAACCGTCGGGAAATCCTGCGCGGGCAGACCGGCGATGTGGAACAGCGATCGTCCGGAGCGGATCTCCACCCAGTCGTTGTCCATCGAGCGCAGCTCGACGACCGGATCGGGAAGCTCTTTCACGACCTCGTAGAGCTTGCGTGCGTTGACCGTGACGGTGCCCGTCGTTTCGGTCGACGAGCTCGACAACCGGTTGCGCATGCAGATCTCGAGATCCGTCACGACGATCTCGAGCGCATCGTCGTGTGCGGAGAGCAGGGCATTCGCGAGCACCGGCATGGTGTGCTTCCGTTCGACGACTCCCTGCACGGCGCCAAGCGCCTTCGCGAACGAATCGCGGTCGAGCTTGATCTCCATGGTCCGGGCCTCCGGCTCAGCTCGGCAGCCAGCAGTGGGATGCTGGCGATCGGTGTGCAGCCTTGTGTAGTAGTTGCTGTTCTCTGGTTGAAAGGTCGTAGTAGTCGTTAGAGGCGTGCGAAATGTCGATAACGGAGGAGCAGCGTGTCATCCCGCGAGGTTGTGCGGCGCTCGCGACGTCGAGAACGGCACCACGGTGGTTCGCGCCGCGGGATGGTACGGTTCGACGACGACCTCGATCCGGGAAGCAGCCGACCCGATATCGACAGCTCGTCGACAGCTGCGGGAAGCCTGGCGCACCTTGCATGGGCTTCACCGCGCCTCTTCCAGCTCGGAGACGATCAGCTCGATCCGCGACCGGAAATCCGGATCCTCTTCGAGCTGTCGCTCGATCTTGCGGACCGCGTGGATCACGGTGGAGTGGTCCTTGCCGAACTGGTCGCCGATGTGCGGGAACGAGGAGGACGTGAGCCGCCGGCAGAGGTACATCGCGACTTGCCGCGGCACGGTGAGCGTCCGGAGCTTGCGGTTCGAGCGCAGATCGCTGACCCGCACCTCGTAGGCCTTGGCGACGGTGCGCTGGATGTCGTCGAGCGTGATCGGGGTGTCCGGATCGCGGAGTGCTTCTCGCAGGACCTTGCGAATCAGCTCGATGGTGATGGGCTGTCCGGTCAGCGAGGCGTAGGCGCACACTCGATTGAGGGATCCCTCGAGCTCGCGGATGTTGGCCCGGATGTGGGTCGCCAGGAAAAGCGTCGCCTCGTCGCCGACCTCGGTGCCGTCCGAGTCCGCCTTGCGCTTCAGGATCGCGACGCGGGTCTCGAGATCGGGCGCTTGCATGTCCGCGATGAGGCCCCACTCGAAACGGGAGCGGAGCCGGTCGTCGAGCTCGGGGATGTCCTTGGGGAAGCGGTCGCTGGTGACGACGATCTGCCGTTGCGCCTGGTAGAGCGAGTTGAAGGTGTAGAAAAACTCTTCCTGGGTCCGCTCCAGCTTGGCGATGAGCTGGATGTCGTCGATCAGCAGCAGGTCGACCGAGCGATAGGTCGAGCGGAACTCTTCGTGGCGGTCGGAACGCATGGCACCGATGAGCTCGTTGGTGAAGGTCTCCGAGGTGACGTAACGAACCCGCGCGGTGGGCTTGCGGCTCAGCACGAAGTTGCCGACCGCATTCAGCAGGTGCGTCTTCCCGAGACCCACGTTGCCGTAGATGAAAAAGGGGTTGTACCCACGCACGTGACGGTTGGCGACGGCGGATGCCGCGGCATGCGCGAACTGGTTGCAGGCACCCACCACGAAGTTGTCGAAGCGGAAACGCGAATCGATGGCGCCTTGCTCGGCGACGAGCTGCAGGCGGAGCCCGTCGAGCGGGCTGTCGGAGACCGAGGTCTTGTCGTGGCAGGGGCCGACGTCCGCGACACCTGGGTCGCAGACCGCGAACCGGACCGTCATGGCGCGCTGCGCCGCTTCCGACAGGCACTCCTCGATGAGCGCGGTATAGCGGTCCGCGATCCACTCCTTCATTGGATTCGTGGGAACGTCGATGACCGCGACATCGGCGCGGATAACGCGCGGAGTCAGACAGTCGATCCACGCTTTGTACTCGAGCGGCGACAGGCGGCGCGCCAGCAGGTCTCGCCCTTCGGACCAGACGGGGTCGAGGGTGGTCATCGATCGGCGCGCCCGCGACCCGAGAGCTGGCCGGGAGCCAGGTTCTCCACACGCTCATCCACAAGTGTTGACAAGCGCGCTTTTACCAATGAAATCGATCGACTGAAGCCTCGATGCCAGCGAGGTTCGGACCCCGGTCCAGGCCCCAGGAATGGCACCGAGACGGCGATGGGTGGGTGGGCGATTTTTTACCAGATCGAGGGTGCCGCTGCAAGGCGGAACCGGGCCGGGACGAGCATCGGAGGTCACTCGGAAATGCCCGCGGAAGGCCCGTGATTTCGGCTCGATCCAGCTTGACGCTCGGTGCTCACCGGGTATAGGTTCCGCCGTTTCCGTCTGTCCACCGGACGTGGGGGTTTCGCCGCGATGAAGCGCACATATCAACCCAGCAAGACCCGTCGCAAGCGCACGCACGGATTTCGGGTGCGGATGCGGACCGGGAACGGGCGCAAGGTGCTCGCCCGCCGGCGCACGAAGGGTCGCAAACGCATCGCGATCTGACGAGACATGACCGGCGACAGCCCCGGTTCTCCGAGCCGGCGGCTGCGGCCGCGGGACCGCCTGCGTAGCGCCGAAGACTACCGGCGGGCATCCAGGCAGGGCCGGCGCGAGCAGGGTGAGCGGTTCACGGTGCTCGTGGCTCCAGGGGTCGAGGGACGTGCGAGGCTCGGCATCGCGGTTCCCCGCCAGGTCGGCGGAGCGGTCCTGCGCAATCGGCTGCGGCGGCTCATCCGCGAGTATTTTCGACAAAACAGGGCTCTTTTCGCCGCGAACGAGGACGTGGTCGTGGTCCCGCGACCGGGTGTGGGATGGCTGCGGCTCAGCGAACTAGCCGAGATCGGGACGTCGCTCGCGCGGGCTCGCTCGCGCGGCAGGCGGCGATCGGCCTGATCCGTCTCTATCGGGCCGCGGTCTCGCCGCTCTTGGGCCCGACCTGTCGGTTCGAGCCGAGTTGCTCGCGGTACGCCGAGGAAGCGCTGCGACGGCACGGCATCGTTCGGGGACTGGGTCTCACGGTGCGGCGCATCGGGCGGTGTCACCCGTTTCACCCAGGCGGGTTCGATCCCGTCCCATGACGGCGGCGTTCAGGAGGAACCTGTGGAGAATCAGCGCCTGTTCTTAGCGGTAGCGCTGTCGGTGGGCGTGATCATCCTCTTTCAGATCTTGTTTCCGCCTCCCAAGATGCCGCCTCGTCGGGACGCAGCACCGATCGCCGGCGCACCCACGGAAACCGCCGCGACTTCGCCGGCCACGGCATCCGGCGTCGCGGGGATCGTGCCCTCGACCGCCGCTCCGGCGATCGTCCCCAACGGTGAATCGATCGAAGTGACGACTAGCCTTTACCGCGCCCGGTTCAACACCGAGGGCGCCGTCGAGACGGCAGTCGAGCTGGTCGCGTATCCGGAGACTCAGGCCGCGGACTCGGCGCCCGTCGAGCTCGTCTCCAGACACTCCCCGTCGCGGGGTCTTTTCCCCGTGGACCTGATCAGCGGCAACCAGCGAGTGTCGACCGCGACGGTGCCCTTCACCGTCGACCGGGGTTCACTGCACGTCGAGAGCGGCCAGGAAGGCGAGCTCGTGTTTCGCGGCAGCTATCCCGGGTGGGCCACCCTGGAGAAGCGTTTCCGGTTTCACGATGGCCGATATGATTTCGACGTTGAGACGAGGGTATTACCGGATAGCGACAAGCACATCGACTGGGCGCTCATCTCGCTCGACGAGCAGGGCGAGGTGCACGGGACCAGCCGGCAGGACCAGCTGCGCGGCCGCGTCTCGTGGGGACTCGAGCGTTTCCACATGGACTCGCTCTCGGTCCCCCAGATGCGCGGTGAAGTACGCAAGGGGCAAGCGA
>CAZYWA010000197.1:0-13105 GCA_964650975.1 uncultured bacterium | reverse complement strand
AGCAAGCGCTGGAAGCGCCGGTTGAACGCCTGGTGCAGTCTCCAGACCGGACCGCTGCTCGACCAGCAGCAGCCGGCGGCGGATCTCGTCGGCGTTCGACTTGACCGACTCCTCGATGTCGCGCGCGGTGCGCGCCGAGGTGCGGCTCAGGGTCTCGAGGTCGTCGACGATCTCCGCGAGCGTCGCGGTGCCGAGCGAACCGCCGCGAACCGCGGCGGCGAGGCGCTTGAGCCGGACCCCTTCGAGCAGGGTCCAGGCGAAGAGGCCCACGATGGCGAGGTCCACCGCTCCCTGCGCGATCCAGAAGTACGAGGTCATCGGGTCTCCTTCAGGCGAACACGTCGAGCCCATCCTCGGGCTCGGTGGCCGGGCTCTCGGCCGGGCTGGGGTCGGTCGCTTCGGTGTCGTCGGGCTCGGGCTCCGGCGCGCGCGCCGGCGAGCGCTGCGGTCCGCGCTGGTCGCGCGTGCTCTCGTCGCGGCGCCGTTTGCGGTCGTCCACCACCGCCGGCGGAACGGTCACGTGCGACGTGGGGCTGATCGAGCTGCCGTCCATGGCGCGATTCCATCGATGGATTCCGGCTAGTCGTCGGTCCGGGGATCGCCGATCCCCCGAGACTCGAGCCACTCGCGCAGCGACTTCACGGTCTGCGAGTAGATCTGGCTGACCCGCGATTCGGTGACGCCCAGCACTTCGCCGACCTCTTTCATGGTCAAACCTTCGGTGTGGTAGAGCGACAGCACCGTCTGTGCCTTGGTGGAGAGCGCGGCGATCCCTTCCGCCAGCTGCTCGCGGAACTGCTGCAGCTCGACGTTCTCGAGCGGTGTGTTGCCGCACGAGCCGTCGAGCACGTCGATCACGCACGCGAGCTCGTCGTCGCCCAGCGTGACCGGGTCGTGCAGGTTGAGCACCTTGAGGCTGTCGACGGCGCGCTCGGTCTCCGCGATCTCGTCGAGCGAGACGCCGAGCCGCTCGGCCACTTCCTCGGCGCTGGGCGCGCGGCCGAGCTCGCCGGCCAGCGCGTGGCGGGCCTTGTCGAGGGTCTGCGCCGCGTGCCGCAGCGATCGCGGCGCCCAGTCGGCCTCGCGCAGGAAGTCGAGGATCGCGCCGCGGACCCGGTGCTCGGCGTAGGTGCTGAACTGGGCGCCGTTGGTCGGATCGAAACGGTCGACCGCGGAAATCAGCCCGATCATTCCAGCCTGGATCAGGTCGTCTCGGTCCACCGTCGGGGGCAGGAAATGGCCCATACGGCGCGCGACCTGGCGGACCAGGCCCAGGTGAGTCAGGATCGTGTCCTCCCGGCCGGGGCCGGGAAGGGTGCTATCCGACTGGTAATAAGCGAGGTTTGCTCTCATCACGCCATCCGTGGCTAGCGACTCGAGGTCGAGACGTCGGCCTGGGGAAAGAGCAGGGCGCGTGCCAATCGCGTGAGCGCCCGCGCCGACACCGCGCCGGGCTCGGAATCGACCACCGTGCGCTGCGCGCGCACCGCGCGCGTCACCGCCGCGTCGTAGGGGATCTCGCCGGCCAGCGACACGCCGACCCCGAGAAACCGCTGGGCGAGATCGCCCAGGATGCGGCTCGCGTGGGCGCCTTCGCCAGCGCCGCGCACCTGATTCACGGCGACGGCGTAGTGCGGCGTGCCGTTCACCCGGTTGGCGACCTTGATGAAGGCGTAGGCGTCGGTGAGCGCCGGCGGCTCGGAGCTGGTGACCAAGAGCGTGCGCGCGGCGAGCCCCTGGAAGAAGAGCGCCTGGGCGCCGATCCCGGCGCCGATGTCGACGATCACGTGATCGAAGTCCCGTCCCGCGCGAGTGAGCGCCGCGGCGAGCCGCGCGCGATCGGCGGGGCCGAGCTGCACCAGCTCCGGACAGCCGGAACGCGCCACCAGCACCTGGACTCCCGCCGGTCCGGCGACCATCGCGTCGTCGACGCTC
The DNA here is from genome assembly GCA_964650975.1 of uncultured bacterium. GTDB lineage: Bacteria > JADJOY01 > JADJOY01 > JADJOY01 > JADJOY01 > CAZYWA01. The sequence continues at coordinate 11,170 of CAZYWA010000197.1, read as the reverse complement.
GCGGCTCCGCTCAGCACGTCGCCCAGGTCGAACTTGGGACGCAGGCCGAGCAGCATCTCGACGTTGCCGAGACCGAGATCGGAATCGACCAAGAGCACCCGGTCGCCCTGCTGGCTCCACGTCGACGCGAGACTCGCCGCGACGTGGGTCTTGCCGGTGCCGCCCTTGCCGCTGGCGACGGCGAGCCAGTGCTCGCGCTCGGGAGGCGAGAGCGGTACGACGCCGTTACCGGATCTCGAAGGGGTCGGTGGCTGTGTCATCGGAACCTCGGGGACGCTCGTGGCGATGGATTTGCGGGTATTCGGGCGAGTGATCGCTGCGGACGCGAGGGACCGCGTCCCTCCGACGCCCGTCGAATTCGACCCCATCCGGAAGGCTGCGGTCCCCCGCAGCCGCTTCCGTCGAAACGCTCAGACGCTCTCGCCCAGCATCCAGAGCGCCAGCGCCTCGGAGGTGGCCGCGGTGAAGCCGCCGGGAACGGTGCTGCTCGACGACACGTAGGAGACCGGCAGCTCGAGGTCACGAAGCGTCGCCAGCACGCTTCCTGGCGTGGCGCTCTCGTCGGCGTGTGTGAGGGCCACGCGATCGGGCGTGAGCCACGACCAGCGTCGCGCCGCGTCCAGCTGATCGGAGGGCTTCATCGGCACCGGCATCGCCAGGTGCACCTCGACCGAGTCACGCGCCGCGACGATCGGCTCGAGCAGCGCGCGCTGGCGCGGATCGTCGGGCGCGCGGCCGGAGGTATCGACCAGGATCCAGCCGCGGTCGTTGCGCTCGATCATGCGCGCCAGCGGCTCCGGCTCGCGCAGCACGTGCACCGGCACGCCCAGGAGCTTCCCGTAGGTGGTGAGCTCCGACGCGCCGCCCACGCGGAAGAGATCGGTGGTCACGAGGTGCAGCGAAGGAATCCCCTCGAGACGGGCCTCCGCGGCGAGCTTTGCGATGAGCGTGGTTTTCCCCGCTCCCGGTGGGCCGACCAGCGCCACGCAGCGTCGGCCCGCGGGCGGCGGAGCGACCACCGAGATCTGCTGGCCCAGCACCGCGAGCACCCGGTCGCGCAGCCAGCCGCCCGACGAGTCGCTGGACCGCGCGCTGGTGAGGATCGAGAGCGCCAGCTCGGTGTCGACGCCGCGCGAGCGCAGCGCCTGATAGGACGAGCGCTCGGCGTCGGAGAGGACGCCCAGCGAGAAACGCTCGGTCAGCCAGGTGATCTGGCTCAGCGACTCGCGGAAGCCTTCCACGTTCCGGGCCACGCGCTCGAGCTCGCGAGCGAGGCCGTCGGCCGGCACCGCCGGCTCGGCCGCGCGGATTTCGGCACGAACGGGAATCGTGGGCAGCAACCCGGCTCCCGCGGCGGAGGCCGCTCCAGCCGTACGCGTTTCCGCGGCGGTCGACCCGACCGACAGCGTCTCGATGACACCCGCCGGCAGCGACGCACGCGCCCGCACCTCGATCCGGCGCTCGGCCCCCGACCCCAGGATGCGGGTGTCGAGGATCTCGGCCTCCTCGCCGAGCTGGCTCTTCACCACGCTCAGCGCTTCGCGGACCGTGTTTGCGTGGAAGCTTCGGGTGTCCATTGGCTCAACCCACGGTGCCTACCGAGCGCACCTGAATTCCGGAGACGAGCTCGCCCTGGCCGAGGATCGTCACGTCCGGGATGAAAGGTTCGAGAGCGTCGCGCAGCGGCCGTCGCAGCGCGCCAGGGACGAGCAGCACGGGGGGCTCGCCGGTGGGCGGCGCGGAGGCGATCCCTTCGCGGGTCCGGTCGAGCAGCCGGCGGACCGTCATCGGATCGAGTGCGGTCGCGACGCCGCCTTGGCTCATCGATTCGAGCATGCGCTTCTCGAGCTCCCGTTCGAGGGTCAGTACTGCAAGCGAGCGGCCGTCGCCGAGATGGGGCTGGACGATGCTGCGGGCCAGCCCGGCGCGGACCCGTTCGGTGAGGATTCCGGCGTCCTTGGTCGAAGGCGCGAACTCGGCCAGCGTCTCGAGGATCCCGCCCAGGTCGCGGATCGAGACGCCTTCCCGGAGCAGGTTCTTGAGCACCCGGAGCAGCACGGGGCGCGGCAGAGGGTCGGGCACCAGGTCCTCGACCAGCCGCGGCTGCTCGGCCGCAAGGCGCTCGAGGGCCGCCGTGACCTGCGTGAGACTGAGGATTTCGTGGCCGTGACGGCGCAAAATCACGCTCAAATGGGTCGCGAGGGCACTCGCCGGATCGACCACCGTGCAGCCGGCCTTCTCGGCCTCGGCCTTCTGTCCCTTGGCGATCCAGAGCGCCGGGATGCCGAAGGCGGGGTCCTTGGTGGGCCGCCCGTCGATCTTGGGCAGCTCGCCGCCTGGCTTGAGGGCCAGGAAGCCCTCCGGGCGAAGCTCCGAGCTGGCCACTTCGGCCCCGCGCAATAAGATCCGGTACGCCTCGGGCTTGAGGTTCAAATTGTCCCGGATGTGGACCGGGGGGACGACCAATCCGAGCTCCTCCGCGACCTGCCGCCTGAGCGCTTTGACCCGCTGGGTGAGGTTCCCCTCACGCTTGCGGTCGGCGAGCGGGACCAGGGCGTAGCCGACCTCGATGGCGATCGGATCGACCCCGAGGACGTCCTCGATCTCGGGCTCCTTGGCGGTGGGCGCGGCGGCGGCCGATTCGGGCTTGGGTGCGGCGGCCGCGGCCGCGCGGCCGACCACCGCGGCGATCGCGGCGAGCCCGGCGAACGGCAGGAACGGCAGGCCGGGCACACACGCCAGCGCACCGAGGATGGCGCTGGTGAAGAGCGCCGCGCGCGGGAACTTGCGCACCGGGCTTCCCAGGGTGGTGCCGAGGCTCTCGCCGTCGCTCACCTTGGTGACCACCAGACCGGCGGCGGTCGAGATCAGGAGCGCCGGGATCTGGGCCGCGAGGCCGTCGCCGATGGTCAGCACCGTGTAGACGTGCCCCGCCTCGGAGAAGCTCAGGTCGCGACGCGCGACGCCGATGATCAAGCCGCCCACGATGTTGATCGCGGTGATGATGAGGCCGGCCATCGCGTCGCCGCGCACGAACTTCGAGGCGCCGTCCATCGAGCCGTAGAACTCGGCCTCGCGCTCCAGGTTGCGGCGCCGCTCGCGCGCTTCCTGCTCGCCGATGAGCCCGCTGTTCAGGTTCGCGTCGATCGACAGCTGCTTGCCGGGCATCGCGTCCAGGGTGAAGCGCGCGCTCACTTCCGCGATGCGCCCCGCGCCCTTGGTGATGACCACGAAGTTGATGACCACCAGGATCAGGAACACCACCGCGCCGACCACCGGATCGCCGCCGGCCACGAACTCGCCGAACGCGGTCACGACCTTTCCCACCGCCGCCGCGCCGCGGTCGCCGCCGGTCAGGATGAGCCGCGTGGTCGCCACGTTGAGCGACAGGCGGAGCAGCGTCGTGAAGAGCAGCACCGTGGGAAATCCCTCGAAATCGAGCGGTTTCGACACGTAGACCGCGATCATCAGCACCAGCACCGCGATGGTGATGTCGAGGCTCAGGAACACGTCGAGCAGCGCCGGAGGCACCGGCACCAGCATCAGCAGCAGGATCCCCACCAGGCCGATCGCGACCGCGATCTCGCTCACCGGAAAGCGCGGCTTCACGACGGGCGCGGTGGCCGCGGCGATGGCGGACGCGGCCTTGCCGGCGGCCTTGGTGGAGGTGCCGGCGGACGCGGACTTGGCGGTGGCGGCGCTCATCGAATGCTCCCGGTGGGATTGGAGGTGCGGACGGGCTGGTGGCCGCGCGCGCGGTAGACGAAGGCCAGGATCTCGGCGACCGCCTTGTACATGGCTTCCGGAATCTCAGCGCCGACGCGCACGTTCTTGTAGAGCCAGCGCGCGAGCGGCGGCCGCTCGAGGATCGGCACGTTGTGGGCGCGGGCGATCTCGCGGATGCGCGCGGCGATGTCCTCGGCACCCTTGGCCACGACCTTGGGCGCGCCCATGGAGCCGCTGCGATAGCGCAGCGCCACCGCGACGTGGGTCGGGTTGGTCACGATCACGTCCGCCTTCGGCACCTGCGCGAGCGAGCGGCGCAGCAACATCTCGCGGCGCATGCCCGCGACGCGGCCCTTGACCATCGGATCGCCGTCCTCGTCCTTGGCCTCGTCGCGGACTTCCTGCTTGGTCATCTTGAGGCGCTTGTTCACGCTCCAGCGCTGGTAGAGGTAGTCGATGAGCGCCGGGGCGCTCAGGGCGGAACCGGTGAGCAGCACCAGCCGGTGCACGTGGGTGGTGGCGAAGCCCAGGATGCCGGCGGCGCTGGCGCCGTCGAGATCGAACGCTTCGTTCAACGACCCCTGTATCTGCTTGAAGATGATCCAGACCGCGATGGTCGCCGCGAGCGCGGTGCGCGCCAGCTCGACGCCGCCTTTCCGCCCGAAGAGGCGGCTCATGGCGGTGCGAGGATCGAACGCGGTGAGCTTCGGGGTGAGCGGCTTCAGGCTGAAGACCAGGCCGCCTTGAGCGACCTGAGTCACCACGCCGAGGATCATCACCGTGAAGAGCGGCACGGCGATGATCAGGAGCGCGCGAGCGCCGGACACCGCGGCGATCGCGAGCGGATCTCCGCTTCGAGCCTCGCCCGCGGATCCCCAGCACGCGCGAGCGACGTCCATCAGGTCGGCGAGCGTCGTGGCGCCGCGGAGGCGCAGCGCGCTCGCGATGCCGACCAGGAGCACCACCGTCCCGAGCTCGCGGCTGCGCGCGATCTGCCCTTGCTCGCGGGCCTTCGACAGGCGCCGCGAGGTGGGTTGTTCGGTTTTTTCCTGACCGCTCTCCTCGGACATGGCGTGTCACCGTCTCCCGTCACCGTGGGACGAGGGCGCTGAACGCCGCGTCGAGGTTCTGCTGGGTGAGCAGCACCAGCTGCCCGACCGTGGAAAGCCAGTGGGTGAGCGACTGTCCGACCAGCAGCAGCCCGATCGCCACCGTGCCGACGAAGCCCATGCCGGCGAACGAGCCGAGCGTCGGCACCGCCCGCGACACCACCGCGAGCCCGGTCTGGAAGAGCAGCACCAGCACCAGCACCGGCGCCGCCAGCGCGAGGCCGGAGGAGGTGATGGTGCTGACCACGTGCAGCACGCCCATCGCGACGCCCGGTCCCAGCTGGGGTGCCAGGAGCGGAACCGTCTCGAACGAGCGGCCCAGCACGCGCAGCAAGTGGTGGTGGCCGTCGAGGGCCAGAAAGAGCGCGAGCGCCACCTGTCCCTGGAGCACGGCGAGAACCGAGCCGTGCTCGCCGAGCATCGGATCGAAGAGACTCGACGCGCCGAGACCCATCGAGAGCGACATCGCCTCCGCACCGAGGGTCACCGCGTCGAATACCAGGCGCGCGACCAGCCCGAGCAGGGCGCCGACCGCGATCTCGAGCACCAGGCCGCGGGCGACCGCGAGGGGCGCGGTCTCGACGTCGAACTGGGCCGGTGGGGCGATCGGCGCCAGCGCCACGGTGAGCGCCAGCGCCCAGAGCGCCCGCACCCGGACCGGGACGCTGCCTTGGCCGATGACCGGCGCGGCGGTCACGAAGGCCGCGACTCGCGCCAGCACCGCCACGTAGGTGGTGAGCCAGCGGCCGGCGTCGTGGAACACGATCACGTTCGTTGCTCCGGTTCCGCCGTCAGCCCGTGACGCTCGGAATCATCTGGTAGAGACCCTCGATCAACTGCCTCAGGGTCTGGAAGATCCACGGGCCGCCGAGCGCCAGCGCCGCGATCACCGCCGCCATCTTGGGGACGATGGTCACGGTGGCCTCGTTGACCTGGGTCATCGCCTGCAGGAGTCCGAACACGACCCCGGTGATCATGCCGGCCATGAGCAGCGGGCCGGCCACGAGAATCCCGGTTCTGAGGGCCAGGGCGGCCACTCGCGCCACGTCCATCGCGTTCATCGGAACCCTCGCTCAGGACGTGTGGAAGCCGCGCACCAGCGAGCCCACCACCAGCGACCAGCCGTCGACCATCACGAACAGGAGCAGCTTGAAGGGAAGGGAGATCACCACCGGCGGGAGCACCATCATGCCCATCGCCAGGAGCACCGAGCCGACCACCAGGTCGAGCACCAGGAACGGCACGTAGAGCAGGAAGCCGATCAGGAACGAGGTCTTGAGCTCGCTCAGCAGGAACGCGGGAGCGAGCGCCACCAGCGGCACGCCCTCACGCGTCGCGGGGACCGGGTTGTGCGAGAGATCGAGGAACAGCGCCAGATCCGTGTCGCGGGTCTGCGCCAGCATGAACGAGCGCAACGGCACCAGCGCCCGGTCGATGCCCTCGCGGGCGTCGATTTCCTCGTGCATGTACGGAGTGAGCGCTTGCGCGTCGATCCGCTCCCACACCGGCCGCATCACGAACGCGGTCAGGAAGAGCGCCAGGCCGACCAGCACCTGGTTGGGAGGAACCTGCGGCAAGCCCAGCGCCTGACGGAGGATCGAGAGCGAGATCATGATACGAGTGAACGAGGTGAAGAGGATCAGGATGGAGGGCGCCAGGCCGACCACGGTGAGCAACGCCACCATCTCGACCAGGCTCGAGGCGCGCATACCGCCGGCCTCGTTGAGCTTGAGCTCGATCGAGGGAGCGCCCGACGCGGGCGCGGCGCTCGCGGGCGTGACACCCAGCACGGCACTCACGGCCAGCGCGAGGAACGCGAGTGCCAGCGCCCGTCGGGCGAACCGCACCGCGCGCGGCGAGGCGTCGCGGCTCGAAGCGAGAGCCAGCGCCTTCATGCGATCACGTCGTTTCCGCCGCCGCGAAGGTGTCGCTTGAGCGAGGCGGTGAGCGCCAGGACCGGGCTGGGATCGGGTGCGGGAAGGGTCGCGAGGACGTCGCGGGGAAGCTCGTCCGCGAACGACGGGATCGTGTCGATTCGATTCGGGAGGCTCTCGAGCGGCGGTTGCGCCTCGACCGCCGCCGGCGCCAAGGTCTGCGCCACTCCCGGCGCCGGGGAGCTTCCGGGCACGAAGGCCAGCGGCTGAATCCGCTCGGCATCCACGCCCACCAGCACCCGCATCCCATCGACCTCGATGAGATGGACCGAGCGCCGTGGAGCGAGCGCACGGCTCGCGACGACCACCAGGCGGTCGCGCTGCGGGCTCGCCGAAACCGCCTTGGCGCGCTGCCGCGTGATCCACCAGCCGGCGCTGCACATCACCGCCAGGAACGCCGCGGCCGTGCCGGCCGCATGGCCGACGGCAAGATCGAGATCGAACGCCGGCCTCGCCTTGGCGGCCATGTCCGCGGCAGGCGAAGTGGGTACGGCCTTGGCGGCGCCCGCCACCTCGGTCTGGACCGGCGGCCACGTGGCGGAAGTCGTCGACGTCGTGGCGGCGGCGGAGAGGGTGGACGTGGCGTTGCTGCCTTCGATCGGAGTGACGATCGGCGGCACGAACGCGGGCAGCTCGGCCTTGGGCCGGGCGGCGTCGCGCTCACCGTCGCGAGGCGCGGCCGCCGGTTGCTGCGATCGGCTGGCCGTGTCCCGCGTCGTGGTGGCGGCCGGGATCGCCGCCTTGGTGGCGATCGGCGCCGCGCTCGCGTCGGAGGTCGCCTGTGGCGCGGTGGCGTGGTCGGAGCTCTTGGTCGAACGCGTGCGAGTGGGGGCGGCGGCCCCGGTGCTGTCCGCGGCATTGTCCGGCTGGACCTGGATGGTGCCGGTTTCGGGCCCGGCGGCGGCGCGGGTCTCGGCCACCGCAACCAGGGTCGCGGCCGAGAGCAGCAGAGCCGCGGTCCAGCGGGCCGAACCGAGTTGGATTCGAGATTTCATGGGTTTCTCCGTTGGATTCGCGCGGATCGTCATCGCAGCGGGTCGAGACGGTCGCGGGCGCTCACCACCTCGGTGAGCCGCACTCCGAACTTGTCGTGGACCACCACGCACTCACCGCGCGCGATCAGCTTGCGGTTGACCAGCACGTCGACCGGCTCGCCGGCGAAGCGGTCGAGCTCGATCACCGAGGCGCTGCCGAGCGACAGCAGATCCTCGATCTTCATGCGGGTGCGTCCCAGCTCGACCGAGATCTCGAGCGGGATGTCCATCACGAACGACAGGTCGGCGGCGCCGGCGACCGAGGCGTCGCTCTGGGGCTCGCCCGCGCCGCGAGGGTTGAGGTTTTCGGCTGGCTTGTTCATCGGGATCCTCTGGTTTCGAAAGGTGTGACGGACGCGCGCGGTTCAGTGCGCCTCGATGCGGTTGGTGAGCTGCAGGGCGACGGTGCCGCCCGCCGAGCCGGTGCTGCCCGCGAACTTGGGCACGCCCTCGACGAACGCGGTGAGCGGTTCCTCGACACGCTGGTTGAGGGTCAGCACGTCGCCCACCGCCAGCGACACCACGTCGGCGACCCGGGCCCGCATCCGGCCGAGCTCGACCTGGACCAGCACGTCGAGGGTCGGCAGGCGCTCCGAGATCTGCTCGCCGAACGAGCGCGTCGCGTTGGGATCGGTGATGCGGAAGTCCTTGACCAGCTTCTGGCGGATGGTCTCGAGCGACGAATCGGGGATGACCACCGCGAGCGACTCGACCAGGCTGCCGAGCGTCACCTCGACGTCCACCACCACCACCGACTCGTCGTTGGGGGCGATCGGCGTGAAGAGGCTCGCCTGCTCGGTGCGCAGGTAGCTGAGCCGGAGCGCGTGCACCGCCTGCCACGAGTCGCGGTAGGACGCGAGCACCGACTCGGCGATGCGCCGGCCGAGGCGCAGCTCCACCGCGGTGAGATCGCGGTTGATCGCCACCGGCGCCTTGACCTCGCGATTTCCCAGCAACAGATCGATGAAGATCGAGATCAGGCCGGGGTTGAGCACCACCATCCCGTAGCCGCCCAGCGAGTCGAGCGCGAACAGGCTGAAGCTCGCGATCGAGGGCAGCGAGCTCAGGAAGCGGCCGTAGGGCGTGGTGCGCGTCGAGCGGACCACCACCTCGACGTTGCGGCCCAGCATGCCGCCCAGCGCCGTGCGCAGGCCGGTGGCGAAGCGGCGATGGATGAGGTCGAGCGTGGGCATCTTCTGCGCCACGCGGTACTGCCGCGAGAAGTCGAAGCGCTCGACGTCGGCGCTGCCGCCTCCGGCGGTCTTGAGGTCGATCGAGCCATCCTGGATGGCCAGGAGCAGCGCGTCGATCTCGGACTGGGAGAGTATCGGTTCTTCCACGGCATCCCTCGGCGTGTGTGCGCGGTCTCAGGTCACTGGATGACGAGGTCGGTGAACAGCAGATCGAGGGCCTTGCAGCGGTCCTGCTCGTAGTTGGCGCGGGTGATGACCTCTTTCTTGAGGTTGAGCACACCGTCGGTGTCCTGCAGGTCGGCCATGCTCTTCGAGCGCAGCAGCAAGATGATCGAGTCGCGCAGGCGCTCGCGCTTCTTGGCGATGGCGTCGGCGCAGCCGTCGCCCTTCATCTCGAGCACCATGTCGACCTTGAGGTAGCGGTTCCCGCTCGGGTCGTTGAGGTTCACGATGAAGGGCTCGAGCGGAACGTTGTTGCTCTCGGCGGCGCCTTCGCCGTTCTTGCCGCCTTTCTCGCCCTTGTGCTCCTTCGAGCCTTTCTCGCCGTCGCCGTGCTCGTCGCTGCTCTTCGAGCCGTGGCTCGACTCGCCGTCCTCGCCGTCGCCGGGGTTGTCCGACTTGGCCGCGGCGAGCTTGGGCCTGAGCACCAGGAAATAGCCGGCGCCGCCACCGCCGAGCACCAGCACCGCGACCGCGCCGATGATGGCGATGAGCTTCTTCTTGGAGCCCTTGCCGGCGGCCGGGGCGTCGCCGCCGCCTTCACCGCCCTCGATCACCACCTTGTCTTTGTCCTTGCCGGAATCCGCCATGGCCACACTCCTGGGGAAGAATTTGGGACACCCAAGAGCAACAGAGATGCCGCGCGAGTCGCTTTGGCTGGTTCGGATGACGGGTCTAGGGCGTTGAAATGATTCCAGAAATGGCTCCGTCGCCGAGGGATGGCCGGAGGCCCTCGAGCACCCACCGTCAGCCCGCTCCGCAGGTTGCGGAGTCGGCTGACGCCCACTGGGTGCGCGGTCGCTTGCTCAAGAAGGGATCGCGGGCGGCCGATAGGTGACTCGGGAGCATGATCGTGCGCCTGCCTCCGATCGCCGACGCGCCTCTCACCCCTCGGTCCGCCCACGAAGCTTGGGCTCGCGGCGCACCCCATTCGGGCGGCCGGCCGGCGGTGCGAGGCGGGGACCTGGTGGACGCCGCGCCCTGGGACGAGAGTCACGCGGCGGAGGCTCGGTTGGCGCGGCCGGAACGCACGCTCGACGCGGAAGGACTGGCGCTGGTTCTGACCGGCGGTGGCGCTCGCGGCGCTTACCAGGTCGGGCTGCTCCGGTTCCTGGCGCGAAATTTTCCCGAGCTGGCGATCCCGATCCTGACCGGAGTGTCGGCCGGTGCGCTCAACGCGGTGGCGCTCGCCGATCACCCTGGATCGCTGCGCGAAGCGGTCGAGGCGCTCACCGAGGTGTGGTGCACGCTGACCATCGACCAGGTGTTTCGCGCCGATCGCCGCTCGCTCGCGGGACATGCGCTGCGCTGGGGAGTGAGGCTGCTCTCGGGCGGGTCGCGCTCCGCGCCGCCGGTGCTGAGCCTGGTGGACACGGCTCCGTTGCGCGAGCTGGTCACGCGCGTGATGGGGAACGGCACACGCGGCGCGAGCGGCATCGAGCGCAAGCTGGCTTCGGAGCGGCTACGCGCCGTGGCGGTCACCACCACGTGCTACGGGACCGGCCAGTCGGTGACGTGGTTCCAGGGCCACGGCGTCGCGCCGTGGCGGCGCCCGCAGCGGCGCGGTGTGGCGGCACGGCTGAGCGTCGATCACGTGCTCGCCTCCGCGGCCCTGCCGCTGGTCTTTCCGGCGGTCTCGATCGGAGACGAATGGCACGGCGACGGCGACGTCCGTCTGGCCGCGCCGCTCTCCCCGGCGCTCCATCTGGGCGCGCGCCGCATTCTCGCGGTCTCGACCCGTTGCGCGCGCACCCAGGAGGAGGCCGACACGCCGTCCTCCGTGGGCTACCCGCCGCCGGCGCGGGTGATCGGCATGATCCTCGACGCGATCTTCCTCGACATGCTGGAGCAGGACGCCTACCGCCTGGTGCAGGTGAACGAGCTGTTGCTGCGCCAGCAGCAAGACGCGGTGCGGGGGCTGCGGCCGGTGGACCTGCTGGTGATCCGTCCCTCGC
>CAZYWA010000196.1:0-13113 GCA_964650975.1 uncultured bacterium | reverse complement strand
CCGGATGCAGTAGTCGACCCGGTCGGCGTACCACGGGTCGATCGCGGCAAGGCGCTTGTAGAGATCGGCGATCCAGCCCGATTTCGCGGCGGAGATGCGGGTATTGGCGAGAATCGGCTGCAGCGGCTCCTGGACGAGGACGCGAATCCACTCCATGCCGCGATAGTTGAGAAGCTTCGAGTGCAGATTGACCGGATCCACCGCGGCGGGGATGACGGCGTGGTCCACGGAGTGCACCACGCTCATCAAGAAGAACGCCTCCGGGTTGATGTCGACGTGATGCTCGCGCAGCACGTCCATGGTGGCCTTGCGCGCCGCCATGAGAAATGCGCCGGCGCGAGAAAACCGCACGATCTGCTTCATCATGGCGCCGTTACCGTGCTCGAACATCCCGCCCTGGGCGTTGCGCATCAGGACTCGCCGGAAGTTGGCCGCTTCCGCGTTGGCGAAGTGGCCCGCGTACCAGGCCTGGCCGTTCATCGCCAGGGTGTAGACGGCGGCCCGCGCCAGCACGGGGTCCTTGTGATCGGGGACGCAGGCCCAGTTGGCGTACGCGTGCAAGATGGTGTGGATGTGAATCGAGACGCAGAGGTCGGCGAGCACCAGCGCGTCCTCGCCGGCACCAATCTCGCGTCCATTGACCGCCGCGCTGAGGGCCTGGCGCCGGTCGAGGTCGACGACCACCTCGAAGCGGTCGATCTGGACCGCCTCGTTCTCGAAGCGTGTGCCGGCCGGGCATGCCCAATCCGTGTACACGAACCGCCCATGGGTATGGCCGGACTCGGGATCGCTCCACGTTTCCGTGAGCCCCAGCATCAGGCTGCTTTCGATGAGAAGCTCGGCGAGCTGGCGGTCGATACGCTCCCAGCACGGCTGATAGAGGCTCGACCAGGCGCGAGCGGAACGAAATCCGCGTCGCAGCAAGCTCTTGCGCAGGCTATGGACGGCGGCGCGCCAGAGATCGTTGACCAGGTAATCGAAGCGCAGGGTGAACTTGTAATAGAGCCACTGGCGGAAGCTGAGCCGCCGCATCACCAGGCCAGGGATGTCCCGGCCGCGGGGCGCCCGTTGGCCCGCGGCCGCTGCAGAGCGACGGGAGAGCGGCGGCGGCTGCGCACCGCGCGGCAGGACACTTCGGTCCGGCGTCTCCGCGAAGAAAATTCTCCGCCATTCGACGTGCGAGAGGAGCGTATCGTTCGCTAGCACCAGCACGATGGCCAGACCGCACAGCGCGGCCAGCGGGCTGCCGATCCCTCCGAGACACCACGCGATGGGCAGGGCGCCGACGCCGAGGAGAGACACGAGAACCAGGACTCCACCCAGTATCTGTCCCACGCTTCCGGCGGTCCTTGCCGGCGGCGCGGCATCCGGCTCGGCAGCCGGCTCGCCCGCGGCCGAGGGCACATCGACGTCGAGATGGATGGGCGTCTGAGCGGCGATCGCTGGACCGCTCCAACCGCCGGCGGGGCTGGGCCGGATCGCCGGATGGGGGACCTGAAGCCGCACCGGAGTTGCGTAGGTGTCCGGGACATTGCTCTGCTGTTCCATGCGGCATTGAGATACTCTCGCGCGCCTCGCGGGTCCTGAAGGAGTTGTGGAATTTCCCTGAAACCCGCGCGGCGAGGGCCGTTCGGGCGGAACGAATCCGATGGACGAACCGGGGCACTCGGTCCTGCATTTCTGCGGTTACCGGCTCGATCCGGCCGACGGTCGGTTGCAGTCCGGGCCTGACACGATCGCGCTGCGCCCCAAGACTTTCGCGCTGCTCGCCTATCTCGCGGAGCGGCCCGGCCGCTTGGTCACCAAGAACGAGCTTCTGAGGGCCATCTGGCCCGACACCGTGGTCGGCGAGGAGGTGCTGACCACTTCGATCAAGGAGCTGCGGCGCATCCTCGGCGACGATGCTCGCCAGCCGCACGTCATTCAAACCGAGCACCGCCGCGGCTACCGCTTCATCGCCGCCGTGCACGTGGCTGGCGCGGGAGACCGCGACCCGGCGAACGCGAGCCCGAAAACCGTCTCTCCCGTCGGCCGAGGCGCGGAGCTCGCCGTGCTCGATGGGTGGCTGCAGCAGGCCTTGGCGCGCAAGCGACAGGTCGGCTTCGTCGTCGGAGGTGCCGGCATCGGCAAGACGACCCTGATCGAGGAATTTCTCAAGCGATTGACGGCGGGTGGGGCGACCCACACGCAAACCCCCGGCAGCCGGAGATCCGCGCTGCTCCTCGCCTACGGCCAGTGCCTCGAGCAATACAGCACCAGTGAGCCTTACCTGCCGGTGATCGAGGCATTCCGCCAGCTGTGCTCGACGCCCGATGGGGCACCGCTCGAGTCGTTGCTGCGCGACCTGGCGCCGTCATGGATCGGCTTGCTGGGTTTGAGCCCCGGCGCCGGGCGGGCCGTGCCATCGGACGCGGCCTCTCCCGAGCGCATGCGGCGCGAGATGGCCGCCGTCATCGACGCGCTACCGGTGCCACTGGTGCTGGTGCTCGAAGATCTCCATTGGAGCGATCTGGCAACGGTCGATCTGCTGGCACGCCTGGCACAAGGACGGGCTCCCACGTCGCTCTTGCTCATCGGCACCTACCGCGCCGCCGAGATGACCGTACTGGACCATCCGCTCAAGGGGATGCACCAGGAACTGCTCGCGCGTGGGCAGTGCCGTGACCTCTGGCTCGACCCCCTCGATCCAGATGGGGTGATCGACTACGTGCGGCAGCGCTGCCCTGGCCTCGCGCCGGCGGCGTCGCTCGGCGGTGTCGTCCACGCGCGCACCGACGGGAACGCGCTGTTCGTGGTGAACGTGGTCAACGAGCTGGTCGCCACCGGCGTGCTCGCGGAGAGCGGCGGGCAGTGGACGCTCGCGGTGCCGGTCGCCGAGATCGCGGTCGGCATCCCCGACGGCTTGCGCCAGCTGCTCGTCACGCGGCTCGAGCGGCACAGCGAGCAGCAACGCGCGGTGATCGAGGCGGGCAGCGTCGCGGGCAGGACCTTTTCGGCGGCGGAGGTCGCCGCCGCGCTCGAGTTGCCCCTGGTGGAGGTCGAGGCCCAGCTCGAGTCCCTCGCGCGCCGCGCCCAGCTCCTGCGCGCGGCGGGAGCGGACCTATGGGCGGACGGTACCCACGCCAGTCGCTATGCGCTCATGCACGCCTTGTACGAAGACGTGTTGTACGACCGGATTCCCGCGGCGCGCCGCAGCGCGTGGCACGGCCGTATCGCCGAACGCCTCGAGCGCGGCTACGCCGGGCAAACGGCCGACATCGCGATCCACCTGGCGCGGCACTTCGAAGCCGGTGGCATGGCGGAGCGTGCCGTCGCGTATCTGGAAGAGGCTGCGGAACGCGCCTCGCGCTATGGCGCCGAGCGTGAGACGGTGACCGTGCTCGAGCGAGCACTGGCGATTCTCGAGCGATTGCCGCGTAGCCCGGAGCGCGTGTTGCGAGCGATTCGCATCTACTTGAGATTGGGCCAGGCGCTGCTCAGAGCGCGTGGATTGGCCGACCCGGACGCCGATCGGGCGTTCGCGAGCGCGTGGGCACTTGCCGAGGAAAGCCAGGACGAGGTGCAGCGATTTCAGGCAAGCATCGGCCTCGTCTCCGTGTATCTCGCCCGTTCCCGGTTCGATCGCGCCGAGGAGATGGCCCAGCACCTGGCGGCGGCGATGCGCACCCTTCCACTGCCACCCTTCACCTTCGCCGCGCACCTCTTCCTGGGGATGACCCAATACCACGGCGGGACCCTCGCCGGGGCCCGCACGCATCTCGATCAGGCTCTGGAGATCGGAGAGCTGCCGCAGCCCGGCGGGTACATGAACTTCTGGGTCCTCGCGCTGACCTATGCGGCGTTCACCCTGGGACATCAAGGCTACCCCGATCAGGCACGAGATCGGGCCCAGCAAGCCATGGCGCGCGCGGCAACGGAGAGCCCCTACGTGCAAGGAAGCGCTGCCGCCTGGGCGGTCATCTTCCACCTCACGGTGCACGATGAGCGCGGGGTGGCCGTCACCGCGGAAATCGCGCAGCGCATCGGTGACCAGAACGGGCTGATCATGGCAGCCGCGCTGGGCGGTTTCGGCAACGGCTGGCTCAAGGCATGGCGCGGCGAGACCGCGGCGGGCATCGCCGAAATGCAGGCGGGCCTCGATGCACTGCGCGCCAGCGGTCAGGTGTCGAGCTCGTCGGCGATGATGGTGACCTTGGCGGAGACGTACGGCCAAGCGGGCGAGCTGGACGAAGCGCTGCGGCGGATCGTGGCCACGCACGCGTTCATCCAGTCGAACGGCGAAATGCGCTTCGCGGCCGAAGCGTTTCGCGTCGAAGCGGAGCTGCACCGCGCCCGCGAGGATTGGGCGGAGGCACAACGTGCACTCGACCGCGCCATCGAAATCTCCCGAGCGCAAGGAGCGCGCTGGTGGGCGCTACGGGCGGCCGTCAGTCAGGCCCGGCTGTTGCAGCAGCAGGGCCAGCGCGCGGCCGCACGTCGTGCGCTCGCGCCGGCCGTACACGGCATCACCGAAGGGAACGACAGCTTCGACGTCGCCACGGCCCGCAAGCTGCTGGCGGAGCTGGCGTAACCCGCTGAGGCGTCCACCCGCGCTGGCTGGCGATCACGCAGCCACCGAGATCTCCACGCGGAGACCGCGGAGTTCGTGTCTTCAAAATCCTTGGCCGGTCTCTGCTTCGCTCGCCTCGGAGCTCGCGACGCGCGACTCCGCCCATTTCAGCAGGGCATCGAGCGCCGGGCAGAGCGATTGACCCCAGCGCGTGAGGCGGTACTCGACCTTGGGTGGAACCTGGGGGTAAACGACGCGCCGGACGATGCCATCGGCTTCGAGCTGGCGAAGCTGCTGAGTGAGCATCTTTTCGGAGATCGCCGGGATCGCCCGCTTCAGTTGCGAGAATCGCAGCACCTTGCCACCGAAGAGATGAAACAGGATGAGGAGCTTCCAACGACCGTCGACGATCTGGAGCACGCCTTCGATGGCGTGCGCCGCTGACGCCGGCGTGTACGTCGGGCGCTCACCCTCACGTGAGTGACTTACCTTCTTGTGCGTTCTTGTCATTCGACTGGGCTCGGTGGATCGTGAGGTCAGGCAAACGGGCAACGCCCGAACGCCAGCGAGGAAGCCAACATGCCGATCACGACCCTGCCCAACCCCATCCGAGCCTACCTCGAAGGGCTCAACGCGCAGGACATCGATGCGGTCACGGCTTGCTTCACCGCGGACGCCGTGGTCCGCGACGAAGGGCAAACTCACGACGGGATCGCCGCGGTCCGAGCCTGGGCGACGGACGTGAGCGACAAGTACCAGCCGAGCATCGCCGTCCTCGACGTTCCCGCAAACGGCGGCGGAACGGTCGTCGCGTGCCGCGTGTCGGGCGCCTTCCCGAGCAGCCCGGTCGAGCTGCGCTTCGCCTTCGTGCTCAACGGGGAGAAGATCGCCCGGCTGGAGATCTCGTGAACGGCGCGGCGGAATTCGCCGGCAAGCGCGGCGCGACGGTCCCGGGTCGGTGATTCGCGGCGGGAGGACCGCGGTCAGCCCGCCGCGGCCGGGGCGGCGCAGCTCACCTTCTGGCTCTCGTGGCCGGCGACGTCCCACGCCTGGAAGCTGAAAGAGTGGATGGTGTCGATGCCCTGGATCAGATCGAAGCCCGGCACCGAGAGGTTGAGCGTGCCGGTGGTCGTGCCCGAGGCGGTGAGCACCCAGGTGGTGATCGTCTCGGGAATCGCGAACGGCGTGCATGAGCTGCCGAAGCCGCCGTCGCGGCAGTAGACGAACGCCAGATTGTGGTTCGGGTTCGGATTGAGATCGCCGTCACCGTCGGCGAAGGGAATGGTGACGGTGACGTCGTAGACGGTGCCCCCGAGCGGTGACCACACGCACTCGGGAGGTGCCAGCGCCGGCTCGCAGCTCCCGGCTCCGCCGAAGCAGCGGTAGTCGGCGATCGGATCGGTGCGCAAGAGCGTCCGGGTCTCGGTCGCGGGCGTGTCGTAGGCGAGCGTCACGTCGAGCTCGTCGGCGACCAGGTCGGCGTCCGAGTCGACCGCGGTACCCGTGATCGAGACCGGCACCGCACCGCCCCCGCCCGCGATCGTCGAGAGGAACGTGGTGCCCGAGGTCCAGATCATCGTCGCCGCGTTGGTGGTGGTGGGCAGCATCTGGCCGGGCGCGAAGGTCGCGTAGTTGGCGGCCGTCCCGAAGTTGAAGGGTTTGAGCCCGACTTCCGGGTTGGTGGTCTCGTCCATGTACTGCTGATCGACGTCGTACGTGGGATTGCAGGCGCAGGCCAGTGCCCACGCGAGCGCGGCGAGAGTGGCGAAAGCGCGTCCGGTGATGCGTGGCATATCAAGCCTCTCCGTCCGGGCTCGGCCCGGGCGCCTACCGATGTAGATGGGTGTTCCGACCGACGGGAGCGACCGCTCGAACGGTACCCCCGCCGAAACCGCGAGGTCAATGCGCAACGACCATCGGACCGGGGCCTGCGGCTGCCGTGCCGATCCCTCGCCGGATGACCCACGCACACCCGCGCCGCGAGGCGCTCCTGCGTGGCGCCTTCGCGAGCCACGGCGGCCGTCGACGCGCAGCGCGCGCGACATGCAACCCCGGGCGGGTGCTCGGCGCCGTGGTTGTCCGCTCTACGGGTACGGTGTGCCGTCCTTGTGCGTGAACCGACCGACCGCCTTGTCGATCCGCAGGTCGATGTCGGGATAATTGCCGACGTCTGCCGCGGCACGCGTTCCCACCTCCAAGCACACCGCCTCGGCTCCGCTCCGGTTCACCAGGTGGTGGCCGTCGGGGACGCCCTTGCGAAAGCCGGCGCAGTCCCCGGCGCGCAGCAGCTCCTCACCCGCGTCGGTGATGAGCGTCACCTCGCCGGCCAGGACGTACACGAACTCGTCCTCGTTGCTGTGCCAATGACGCTGGCTGGACCACCCGCCTGGGGGCAGGCGCAGCAGATTCACGCCGAAGTCGGTGAGGCCCGCGGCGTCACCGAGGCGGTGGCGAACACGCTCCCGGCAAGGCGCGTCGAAGGGTGCGGGGTAAGCCGATCCTCTCCGGGAAGGCGACGCATTCAGGTCGATTTTCGCCATGATTCATCCTTTCGGAAGCGGCCCGCTTCCCGCCGGA
Source organism: uncultured bacterium (assembly GCA_964650975.1). Lineage (GTDB taxonomy): Bacteria > JADJOY01 > JADJOY01 > JADJOY01 > JADJOY01 > CAZYWA01. Next base: position 5,987 of record CAZYWA010000196.1, on the reverse strand, counting down.
GAGGATCTCGGTGGCGCGTTCGCACCATCGGCCGCATCGAGGCAGGACGGAATCCTTTGCTCCTTGGTTACCTTGTGACTCGCGCGCTCGACGTCGTTGCCACTTGGCCAGCGCCAGCGCGACGCCTGGGGGTCGGCGTACCCGAGCCGGAAGATATCCAGGCTCGCCGTCGTCTGGCGTGATCCGAGGGGAGGTTTCGTCATGAAACGCCAACGCTCATGGACGGCCGTGTCACTGTGCATGCTTGCCTGCGCGTGGCTCACCTGCGCGGCTCGACCGGCCGGGGCCGAGGTCCCCTCGAGCGGAGCGGACCCTGCGGTGCCGACCGCGGATCCACCGTCGTCGACGCTTCCTCCGTCCGTGCCAGCCCCCGGGGATCCGCCACCCGTCGTCGTTCCTCCCAGCGTTCCGCCGGTGCAACCGCCGATCGTCGCGCCGCCCACCGTGCCGACGGTTCCACAGGTGGCTCCGCCGAGCGTTCCGCCGTTACTTCCTCCGTCGGCTCCGCCAGTCAATCCGCCGTCGGTGCCACACGGCACTCCACCGAGCTCGGGTTCGAGCGGCAGTTCCGGAGCGATGGCGCTGCCCGGAACCCCGGCACGCTGAAAGCAGCGCGCCGGCATCGCGCGAATACACCTACTTCTTCAAGTGATCGGTCCAGCACAGGGGGCCGCGGCGTCGTTTGTAGAAGGCTTTTGTAGAAGGCTGTTGCCGACGTTGCAGCGAGTCCTGGAGGAAGCGGCCTGAGAGCGAGTCGCGGCCCACTGTCGGGGTCCGTTCGCTGCAGTCTGCTCGGCACGTCGTTTGAAGTGGCCATGGTCATGGTCAACCGAATGAGCGTGGCGAGAAGAAGATGAGAGGCAGACGAGAGGCAGATGAGAAGAACAATGGTTTTCGGACCGCGTTCCCTCGCGAGGCCCCTGGCACTGGCGAGCGTCTTCCTCCTGCTGGTGCCCGGTTGTGGATCGAACGTCGATGGTGACCGAGGCGACAACGCCCCGCCGCCCACGGAGCTGACTCCGCCAGCCGTCGGCGGAGTAACGCTTGCCACGGATCGCGCCATCATTCCTGCCGATGGATCCGCACTCACGACCGCCACCGCCGTGCTCTCCGACGCGCGTGGAAGCGCGATCGTGGATGCGCCCATGCTCTTCGAGGCGGATCTGGGCGATGTGACGTGGGTAACGACCGACCCGGACGATCCCACCGATCTGTTTCCGAAGCACTGCGTGGCGAGCACCGACGCCCGTGGGGTCGCCGAGTGCGTCTTCCGGGCAGGTTTTACTCCCGCGAAGACCTACATTCGCGTCGCGGCTCCAGCTTCGCTGGACATCGGCGCGGCCGTGCAGGTCGAGTTCGTCCGGTGAAACGAAGCTCTACTTCACCGTGTCCCAGAAACTGGAGCCTGCCGCTTCGATGGCCGAAACGTTTCCGATTGGCGTATCGCGCCCCCGGACTGGCCGAACGGCATCACCCGCGGCCGCCGGCGCGCGTTTGATTCACGGCAGAGTCGTGTACCGAAGATCCCCGGCGCTGCCCTTCCATGCGAGGTGCGTCACGCCGGAGAGCGCCTCCGCGACGAGACCGCTCGCCGCGTTCGACGCGACCACGGCCTTCGCGCTCCAGGTCGAGGTGCTCGCGTCGAAGACGGAACCCTCGAGCTGCCCGTTCTCGATCCAGGCCGCGAAGGCTCCGTCGTTGCCGGCCGGATCGGCGGCGACGACCGGTGCCGGCGATCCGCTCACCGCCGCGATCGTGAGCGGCGCGCTGTACGTGCCCGAGCTCATGTCGCGCCAGCGATGGACGAGGTTCCCGCCTTCGCGCCACACGAAGTGCAAGCGGCCGAACGACGCGGCGAGGGACGGCGTCGAATAGGGATCGCTGTTCGCCGAGAGCGCCAGCGTGTCGGTGCCGTCCGGATCGACCTTCGTGATGCGGTAGTTGGTGGTCGACGGGAACACGAACTCGTTCCGGTGCACGGTCACGTGCCAGGTCCCGAACCCGGCCGCCGCGCGATCGTCCTGGATGTACGCCGACCCGACGCTTCCGTAGTCGACAGTCGCGGCCCCGCCCCAGCTGGTACCGTCGAAGCGACGCATCACGACCCAGGTGCTGCCGTAGCGGTCGCCGCTCCTGCTGAACACGACGAGCGAGCCGTCGCCGGGGGACACCAGGTGAATGCCGACGCATTCGCCGAAGAGCGGGAAGTTGGCGTCGTCGTTGCACGCGGGGATCGCCGACGACCAGCCGCTCGCGTCGCGCCAGCGGTGGACGCCGGGCTGGTTGCTCGCATTCGAAGGCCCCTCCGAATACACGACGTTCGGACGACCGTCGGGGGTGACCGCCAGGTCGTAGTCCTGGCCGAGCACGTCCACCGTCTCGGGCGCCGTCCACGCACCCGCCGTCTTCGTGAGATAGACGAGCGAGCCGCTCTGGCTCACGACCACGTGAGGCTCGCCGCTCGGGCCGAGCGCCAACCGCGGATCGCCGACGGCGCCCGCGGCCGGGCACTCGATCGCCCGGAAGGAGAGCGGTGTCGAGGCGCCGCTCGGCGCGTGGACGACCAGGTTCACGAGTCCCGCGACTCCCGACGGAACGGCGACCTGGATCGACGTGTCCGACCAGCTCGCGATGCTGGAGGCGGCGACGGTGCCGAAGGTCACGCTGCTCGCGCCCTGAGTGGTGCCGAAGCCCGAGCCGCTGATGACCACCTGCTCCCCCGGGCATGCGTCGCGCGGAGTGGCGCTGGTCACTTGAACACAGCCGACGGCGGCGAGGAGCAGAGCGGACAGCGAGATCGCCAGCGAGCGCCGAAGGACGAGGGTCATGGAACGCTCCTGTGCGAGTGGGTGTCGCATCCGACCCGCGGCGTGGACGCGCGAGGTCGAGAGGTCATTCAACACGTGGGCGCACCGCGCAGTCAAAGACCGTGCATCGCGCCGCGCAGCCCCACGCGGATCGGCACCTGGGCGAAACCGCGGGGCGCGCGAGCTGGCGACGGCTCGCTCGCGCGCGTGTCCACCGGCGTCGCGGTCTCCACACCCACGATGACGGCGATCAAGCGCTGGAAACGGCTCCACACCGGCTGCTGGACGTAGGGCACGCCGTGACGCGCGCAGATCTCCTTCACGTGCGGCTGTGCCCGTTGATATCGGCGCGGCGTCCAGCTCGGCCACAGATGATGCTCGATCTGGTAGTTGAGGAACCCATGCAGGAAATCGTTCAGGTCGCCGCCCGTGCGGAAGTTCACGGAAGCCACCGCCTGACGAAGCTGGAACTCGGCCTTGGTGGTGGCGGGCTTACCGAACGAGTAGAGATCGCCGCCGGCGTGGTTGCTCACGATGACCACGAAGCTGTGAAGATTCGCGTAGAGCTCGCCCAAGATCAGGTTGATCGCCAGCGAGAGGGCCGCCCACGGACTGACCCCGTAGACCAGCGCCGGCAGCAGCAGGAATCGGCCGACGCCGTAGAGCAACCAGCTCTTGAGGATCAGATCGCGGCCGCGCGGATACCACGGCAACCAGACCTCGCGACGGAGCAGCGTTGCCGGCGCGGCGTCTCCGGGACGGGCGCGGCGCTCGCGCGCCGTGTGCAGCGCGTCGATGGTGGTGGCTGCGTAGTACGTGAACCGCCACGTGAGGGCGAGCGGGACCACGAGCAAGTAGCGCAGCACGAGCGGAATGCGTTCGTCGTGGAGCCACTTGGTGTTGAGCTCCACCGAGTCGGGGTCGGCCGCCTCGCCCAGGTTGTAGTGGTGATCGAGATCGTGCTCCTGGTGCCAGGCCTCGGGCAGGAACCAATCGAACCAATCGATGAAGCGTCGCCACCCGCGCCCGAAGCGCCGGCTGTCGAAGTGCGAAGGCGCGCCGTCGATCCGGTCGTACGCACCGTGACAGACGTGGTGGCCGACGATGGTCCAGCGCGTGAAGCTCGCGAGCCCGAGAGCGATCGCCGAGATCGGATTGGGCGCGATCCAAGCGGTCGCGAAGCCGGCCAGTGAAGCGGCACGGCTCCAGCGCATCATCTTGCGGAGATGCGCGACGTCGGCCTCTCCCGAGGTGGCGTCGATCTCGGCCTTCAGCTCCGCCAGATCCCGGGCGAACGCGGCCTGGTCGACGCGCCGGATGCGGTCGATCCCGGGATGGGTGGTCGTAGGGGTAACGGTCATCGGATTCGAAGCTCCGGAGCTGCATGGTGAGCGCGAGACCCAGCGTGGAGCCGGGGCGGCACCGGCTCGAGGCGCCCGAGACGCGGTCGCGCGGGCGCGCGACCGTCCCAACCGCGCGATCGCGCCGTGGAGGGCGGAGCTTGGGCCGTCGCCAACGGTTTCTGCCGTTGGCAGCGTGCGTTCAGACGTCGTGGAGAATGACGCGGGTCATCGCCGTCAGCCGCATCCCTTCCACACGGCCACGACCAGCCCGATCACCAAGAGTGCACCGAGTCCCTTGACCAAGCACCCGACGAGATCGACTTCAGAGTCCATCGGAACCTACCTGATGTTGGGGGGCCGAACGCTCGGAAGAACGGCGCAGGACCCGAGAGATTGCGACGCGGATTCGCTTCTGATAGCGTACAATGTTCGCGCTGCCAACTCGGACGCTGTTGGTCTCGCCTGCCGAACAGGAATCCTCTCATGAAACTCGTGGTCAACCGCGGCGCGTGTATGAGCATAGCATACTGCGTCGATGAAGCTCCCAAGACCTTGGGACTCGACTCGGACTACATCAGCATCGTGATCCAGCAGGATGGTGATCCGCCCGACAAGGTCCTCAACGCCGCCAAGGCATGTCCCGTCCGCGCGATTCAGTGCTTCGACGACGACGGGAAGCAGATCTGGCCGCCGGCCGACGAGGCCGGTGACGGCTAAGCAGCCGTCCCGCTCGGCGGTTCGGCCGCCGCACCAGCCCAGCGAGGTCGAAGCGCCAAGCTCATGAGGCGCACGAGCAAGCTCGTCGTCGGTCTGCTGGTCGGCTGCGCGGTGCTGCTCGGCTGGTTCGTGTCGGGCTGGTGGGTTCTCGCGCTCTCGGCAGTGATCGCCGTGAGCGTGCTGCTGGTCGCCGCGTTCGGGCTCATCGCCCAGAGCGAGATGGCCCGGGTCGCGCCGTTTCAGAACGACGTGCCCTCGGCACTACCCGACCAGCGCTCCCGCCGGCAGCGACGCCTCACCTGGGCGGTGGCGCTCGTCGGCTTCGTGGCCGTGCCAGCGTTGGTCGCTTCGGAAAGAGGACTGCTTGCGGCCGCCGGTGCGGTCGCCGTGTCGGCGGTTTTCGTCGCGTCCTTCTTCCTGGTGGGCCGCAGCACCGGCAGCCACCTCGCCGCGCCACTCGGCGAACGGAAGAAGCCCCGGGAAAAGCCTTGGTTCTAGGCTCCGCCCGGGGCTCTCGATCCGTCCGGCGCTCCACTACCGCCGACGGACTCCAAACAACGACGCGTCAGGCCGCGGCCGGAAGCATCTCCTCTTTCTGAGCCGGAGCCGGGACCTTGTGCCGCTTCTCCGCCTTACCGCGGCCCCGCAGGTGGTCGAGCACCCGGTCCGTCATGTTGAGGCGCTTCCAGATATCCCCGAGATCCATCGGGATGATCCGCGTGGCCCACGTGTACTTCCACCAGAAGGAGTGGATCAGGCCGTAGACCTGGCCGAGCGGAAGCTTGATGAGGAAGGGGATGATCGGGCGCAGGATGGGGAATTCCACGGCGACCCCGAACAGGTTCCTCAGGTTCACGACCTGGCGCTTGGTCATCTCGTCCGCGTAGACCAGCTGCGGGTTGTGCCAGACGTTCTTCCAGACGTTCATGTTCCCGGACGACGCCCAGTCCTCCTCGTAGTCGAACTGCTCCTCGGTGGCCGGGATCATCCCCGCTTCCTTCGCGGTGTCGTAGACGTCCGTGCCCTTGTACGGCTGGAGGATGAACGCCGCGACGGCGTCCGGCTTCACCTCGATGTTGAGGTCGAGCGTCTCGAGGTCCATCGAGATGTCGCCCTTGGG
>CAZYWA010000195.1:0-13154 GCA_964650975.1 uncultured bacterium | reverse complement strand
GCAGCACCAGCATCGACCGGTGTCCGGGCTGGTTGGCGATCGACCGCTCCGAGCAACCGCGTCGTGCCGCTGTGGTGACGAATCCCAGGCGGAGCGAGTGCCCTGAGAGCCGATTCGGGTCGAGCCCGGCCGCCAGCGCAGCCCGCTTAACCACCCTGGCGACGGTGAGAGCGCGCCAGCCAGCGACCCTGCCGCGCGCATCCGCGCGCACCTCGACGCCCGCCCCACCGCCTCGCGCCCGAGCAGGCCCGGCACGAGGTCGCGACCTGTCGACCGTACGCAGCGCACGTCTGCATGAGCGTGATGGCTGACTCGTGGAGCAACGTCTCTCCGTCTTCGAAGAGCCCCTCGACCGGAGCGGCGCTATCCTGATTGTCGGCCCGGGCCAGTGCGGAGTCGTGCACCGGCGATCGTGCGCTCCCGGGAGAGCGAGGGTATGAAGCACGAGACCAACGAGCGACCCAGAGGATTGGGTAGCCGCTGTGCCGTCGTGTTCGGGGCGCTCGTTCTCGCGCTCGGGATCGTAGTCGGCGTCGAAAAGCTAGGCGAGCAGCCGGTACGTCTCAACGGATTCGTTGCCCCTGTTGCCGTGCTCCTCGCCTGGCCCGCCCTTGTAGTCTTGCCGGACGAGGCCGACGAACAACTCGGCCTCCCGCTGTCGATCGGGCTGGGATCACTGGTGGTCCTGCCGTGGCTTGCGGTCCTCGCATACGCGGTTGCGTGGATCAGCAAAGCGCACGCCGACCGATAACTCGAGCGGATGCTCCGCAGGAGCCGCGTGCCGATGGCGCGGTGGGTCGACGGTCGCGCCCACCGCCCCATTCGCCCTCACCACCGCCTCGCGCCCGAGCACACGCACGACGAGCCATTCGCCGGCCGCGACCACGACGGGTGCCTCACCAGCGCAGCCTCGACTAAGATGTGCTGGTGTTCGCGGTTCGCTGGGAACGTCTACTCCTAGGCGTAGCCTTCAGCGTCCTCTGCGGCTGCCAACACGCAGTATCGAGCGCCGATGCCGGGGCGGTCTGCGGACGTAGCGTCGGCACGCAAACAGAATGTGGCCCCGACCTCGTTTGTTGTCCGACGGGATTCACGGGCCACTGTGGAGGGGCCGCTCCGCCACCGGGTCTCCCCCTTTGTGTCGTCACGTACACGTGTGTTCCTCCGCCTTGCAAGCCAATCGCGTTCCCACCGTAGGCGCAGGCGCAGTATCAGCAGATGCGACGTGCCGCCGCACGGCGTCGGAGGTGGCGAGGCGGTGAGCAGCGCGGGCCAAGTTGGGTGCGCGGTAAGGGCGACGGTGAGCCTGGGTAGCATCGAAATGGTGCGCTACCGCTCTGCCGGTGTCCGGGGCGCGAATCGCCAACCCGGGCACCCTCCCGCGCTCGCAAGATCCCATCCGATAACCTGCCTCCGGATGAGCTATCAACCCGGCACCAGACTTCCACGCCTCGGACTACGGCGAGGACGATCGGAGTTTCATCCCCATGACCACCGGAACGCTCGCGCCCAAGCCAACCCACGGTCCGAGTCATTGGCAGGGTACCAGCGCCAAGCGTTCGATGGTCAAGGCCCTTACCTATCGCGTCGTGATCGTCTGCCTGGACTTTCTCGCAGTCTATTTGTTCACCGGAAAGACTACGATCGCACTGGGATTCATGCTCGTGAGCAACGTCTACACGACCGTGTGCTACTTCCTGCACGAACGACTTTGGGCGCATCTCGAGTGGGGGAGGCCAGCGACTTGAAGCCAGCGGGTGTCCTATCCGACCCAAATTCCGCGTCTGCACTCGAACCTATACCCGGGTAGCCACCCCCCTGTGGAAATCGCCTCCTGGATCCGGAAACCGGGGGCGTAGGCGCATCCGGGGCGGGTCTAAATCGGCACCGGCGACCGCGCTACGTCACCACCGTCACCGCCGCGTTCTCCTCGAAGACGTTGGCCCGCCGGATGTAGCTGCGCAGCACCAGCATTGACCGGTGTCCGGTCTGGTTCGCGATGGAGCGCTCCGAGCACCCGCGGCGCGCGGCTGTCGTCACGAACCCGAGGCGCAGCGAACTGCCCCGAGGACCGCTCGGGGGCGAGCCCGGAGGCCTGCGCCGCTCGATTCGCCACCGGCGCAACTGCGAGGTCGGTCTGGTTGCAGGTGCGACTCGGCGGGAGCTACGTTTTTCGCACCCTCGTAGCGTCCTCCTTCGCGAATCGATCGGGTGCTCGCGATGGTTCGATCCCAGGTCTTGGTGCGCGGCCTTCTGGTCGTGGCGTGCATGGCGGTTCCCGCCTGCTCACCCACACCATTCACCCAGGTTTACGACACCGTCGGACAGTCGGCGGGTCTTTCCGCGCAATCTCTCCAGGACGTTGCGTTCGCCGCGCGAGCGGCACCGGTCTACGACGGCGGCTTCGTGGTCGCCGACTGGAGCGACGATGCGCCCGGTAGTCAGCGGCTGATGGTGCGCCGCACCAGCTCGTCCGGCGCGACCCTCTGGGAGCACGAGGTGACCGAGATCGAGGCGTCGCCGGGGATCTACGGTGTTCGGGAGACCTCCGCTGGGGATTTCCTGGTTTGGGGCTACTTCGGCACCGTGGCGGTCGCGAACGACGCATTCGTCGTGAAGGTGGCCTCGAACGGCGACGCGGTGTGGACCAAGACGTTCGGTGGTCCGGGCCTCGACTACGGCTTCCGGCTCGTCGAGAACGCGGGAGGCTACGTGTTTGCGGGCGCCACCAATTCTTCGGGAGCCGGCGACTTCGATACCTGGGTCGTGCACCTCGACGCGAACGGCAACCAGGTCGCCGCCGAGACCTTCGGCGGAACCGGTGACGACGAAGCGATCGACATGGTGGCGACGAGCGACGGTGGTTTCGCGGTCGTGGCCCAGAACCCGTCCGCCGCGCCCACGCTCGGGCAGATGCAGGTGCTCCGGTACACGAGCGGTGGCTCGCTGGCGTGGAACGTGTCGGTCGGCACCCCCGGCAAAACGTCCACGCCCGGGGCCGTCGCCGCCACTGCGGACGGCGGGGTCGTTGTGTCCGGGTCGGAGTACACGCCTGGGCCGCTCGAAACCACCTCGATCGGTCGATTGTTCAAGCTTTCGTCGACCGGCGCGGTGGAATGGCACGCGGACTCCCCGGGGGGCATGCGGACGATCGGCGGAGCCGTGGTGTTGGCCTCAGACGGGACGATCGTGCAGGGGCGGACGGCGTTGAGTCCTCTCCTGGGTCCGAGCCAAGGCAGCCTCACTCGCTATTCGGCCACCGGTACGGAGCTGGCGTCACAGAGCTGGCAGCTCGACCAGCCGTTCGGCGGAAATTGGCTGGCGAATACGCTGGTGCCCACGTCTGACGGCGGCCTGGCACTGATGAGCATGTCGTTCGACGACGGCGTCTGGCACGAGTACGAGGCCATCAAGGTGAACGCCGCGCTCGAGCGAGAGTGGACGATCCCGTGGAACGGCGACCCCGGTGAGTCCTACCTGAACCCCACGCTCGATGGCTGGTTCGTCGTCAGCGGCTGGCCACCCGAGCCCTACGCACCTGACGGCCACACCTGGCTCGTCCGCCCTGGCGCCGACGGCACCGTGGTTCCGCCTAGCTGAGAGTCTGCGAACGAATCCGGTCGGGGGCGTCAGTGAGCTACATGCCTCGTGGCGCGAACATCGCCGTCGCAGGCGACCCAATTGGCGTCCGAACGAGCGACGAATCTACGAGGTCCGCCCTCCGAACGAGAACTTGCCGCCGTTACCGGCCGGTTTTCTCTCCCCGGCAGACGTAGATTGTGACATCTCAGACTTCTCGCCCTGTCGCCAGGGGATCGGATGCTTACGGCCCGGCGATCGTCACCGCCGCATTTTCCTCGAGGACGTTCGCCCGCCGGATGTACCAGCGCAGCACGACCATCCACCTGTGGCCGGTCTTGTTGTCGATCGAGCGATTAGAGCACCCGTAGCGCGCTGCCGTCGTCACGAACCCGAGCCGCTGCGAGTAGCCGATGGCCCGTGCGATTCGCGGTCGACGACCGCTGGATGGTTCATACTTCTTCACACGCAGGCAACGGGTGGGCAACACGAACGAGCCAATTTTGACGAGTGTCTCCGATGGTGTCGCTGCATGGCTTCCGTGTTCCGTGGGGCGACGGTCGCTTTGGGATCAGGCACGAATGAGAGACGCGTACGAACCTTCAACTTCGGCAACCTCGCGTTGTCGACGCCGGGCCAGCGGACCCCTCGTGTGATTTGCCTCTCCCCGTTGAGCCGGCGTCGACACGCGCTTAGCAGGCTGCCTCCGTGCGAAAGGGCGACGTGATCGAAGGACTAGGCGACGCTCCTGAGCATATTCTCTAGACCGCCCGCGAAATCGACGTCCATCCGTGCGCTAGAGATCACCGCCGCCAACGCGGCTCGCCTCACCACCCGCGCCATGGTCAGCCCGGCGGTGCGATCCCGGCGCACGTCCCGTGCCGATCAGCGGATCGGAACATCGGCCCGCCTGAGACAGCACCAGCACCCGACCCTCGAGGATTGACGCCGTCTCTTTGAAGTGGGACGGTGGTGTACCCCCACGTGAGCCACCGAAGTAAGAGAAGGTGCGCCTCACAAGGGCCATTTCCAGCAGGCGTGCGGCGAATCCGCGTGCGGGTGTGCGCTCGCAGCGGAGCGCTGCGCCCTCGCCGACAGCGGTCGTGTCGACCGCTGTCGCGCTGTTCGCGTCCGCTCTTGCGAGCACGGCGGCCGCCGAGACGATCTTCTCGGACGGATTCGAGTCCGGAGCGGTGTGCGCGTGGACAATCTCGACCCCGGTCGCGTCACTGGCGGTCGCCTCGTCGCCCCGCGTCGGGCAGCCCCCGGCCACGATCGCGGGGCTGGTGGTTCCGAGCCATCTTCGCCGGCCGGCGGCCCGCTACGCGGCGACCAATCCCGACGACCTCCGGCAAATCTGGCGGACCGCGACGCCTGGGCCCGAGCGCATTGAGAAACGGCACGCGGTCAGCGGTGAGTTGCCCGCTCGAGGCGGCTCGCCTACTCAGCTCGGACACGCCGATCCCGCCACCGGCCTCACGACGTCATTCGACGGCGCGGACTTCGACGTAAGCGCGGGACAGAATTGCGGTCAGTACTTCGTTCCGCCGAATCCCTCGGCCGCTGCAGGCACGCAGCAACTCGTCGATGTCGTCAGCTCGGTCGTCGAGTTCTTCGACAAGGACGGATCCCGGACCTTCATCGCTCCCTTGCGAAGCTTCTTCGCCGGGCTCTCCCCGCACAGCGCCCCGTTCGACGCGAGGGTCGTCTACGACGCCTTCTCGAACCGCTTCGTCATCGCGAGCCTCGACAAGACCGACACAAGCACGGGCGACCCCTACAACTCCTCGCGCATCTTGCTCGCCGTTTCGGACGACGGCGACCCCGCCGGCACGTGGTACCTGACGGCAATCGACGCGCTGACCCCGGTGGATGGTGTGGATCGTTGGGCGGATTCGATTGGTCTCGCCCTCGACAATCAGGCCATCTACATCACCGCAAATCTGTTCCAGTTCGGCGAGTGTGATCCGCCTTGTGTCTCGTACGGAGGAAGTCGGCTCTGGATCGTTGGTCAGGATCCCTTCTACTCAGGTGGCGAAGCGAGTGTGTCGGTGTTCGATCCCTATGCGCAGTCCCCAACCGATGCGACCAGCACGCAGCCCGCGATGATGATGGACGCCCCGCTCGAGAACATGGGGACCTATTTGACGAGCTATGGACCGTTCACCAACGGAGCCGCGGAGTACCTTCAGGTAGTTCTGATGAAGGACCCCCTTGGGACGCCGACTTTCACAACTAGCTTCTTTTCACTCGGTGCCGCGGACGACACGACCGAGCCCTTGCCGGGCGCGCCACAGCTCGGGACAAGCCGTCTCCTCGACGCAGGAGATCGCAGAACCCGTTCCGCCGCGTGGGGGAACAGCTACCTCGCGACAACTCTCACGGTACTTCCTCCGACGGGGCCGAACGCTGGTCAGCCGACCGCGCTCTGGGTACAGCTCTTCGCACCCGGCGGCCTGACTGGAAGTGACAATTGGGGTCAACTGAGCGGCGCCACGCTCGCACCTGGGATCCACACGGGGCGGGCGGCCGTCGGGATCAACCATTCGGGCTCGCTTTTTTTTGGCTTCGCCGCCACGGCGCCCGGAATCTACCCGGGGGCTTACTGGACGGTGAAGTCGTTGCTCCCGATCGCGGACCCCGTCCCACTCCAGGCGGGGGAGGACTCGTACGTGCGGACGCTGGGTGATCCGGTCCACGATCCAAACCCATGGGGGAGCGACTCGGCCGTAGCGATCGACCCGGTCGACGCCTCCGGGTGGATCTTCGGCGAGTATGCGATGACGCGTGGGACCGTCACTCAGATCCCGCCGTATGCGTCCGAGGATGGGCGGTGGGCGACTCGCTGGGGACGGGTCACCGAACCTCTCCAGATCATCTTGAGCAACGGCACGACGCTCGAAACCGGCAGCCCGGCCTCGGTCTCGGGCGCCGGATTCACTGCCGGAAGCGTGATCGATCTCTCCGTAAGCTCGTCCGACGGAATGATCGCCTACGGGCCCTTCACGCCGACCTCGATCACGCCGACCGTGCTCAGGTGGAGCGTCCCCTCGTCGATTCCACTTGGCTACGGCTTCATGACGCTGGCAGTAACCAACTCTGACCAGGACTCGCGCACTTCAAACACGGTTTGCGAGAATCTCGTCGGGCCTCCGAATCAGAGCCCACCAACCATCTTCTCGATCAACGGCCCGTCGGTGGCTGCACCGGACTGCTCGATTCCTTACAATCGGATCAACACCGTGCTCGTCCCGGGTTCCACCTGCAAAGTCCGCACGGGGGGCGCCATCCAGCCGCAAGCGCACGTCGTCACGGCCACGAGCGATTCCGGGGCACTTCCGATGTCGGGAGGATCCAACAGTTGGAGCTTCGTGGTGCCGAGCAACACGCCTTCGGGCCCGGCGACCGTGTACCTCGTCACCTCCCCCTACACCGGCAACGTGGTGTCGAACGCAGTCTCGCTGACGATCGGAACCGCCGCGACGTCGCGATAGCCCTTCACTCCATCACTCCGGCTCGGGCGCGGAGCGGTTGAGCCACGACGCGAGGGCAGCCTTCGAGTCGTTCGAGTCGTTGGCCATCAAGCCGGCGCTTTGAACCACGTCTTCGAAGGTCGCGACAGGCGCGCCCTCGACCCACGCAGCCGAATCGTGAAGCGCGAACCAGTTTGCGAACAGGGTCGGATAGCCGGTCACGGCAGCGCGGAACGTCTGGATCAGATCGAGCTGGTCCTGCTCCGAGCCCCGCACATTCGGGTAGGCCGGGCCGTTGTCGGCGCGCGAAGGCCATCCAACCTCGGAGAAGGCGATCGGCAGGTTCGTCCAGGTCGCAATTGGGTCGTAGTAGTCGCTCGGCACCGCGTCTCCCGTCGAATAGCGCAGAAACGGATACGTCGTGAACGCCACAAAGTCGACGCTGGCCACGGCCGCGATCCGGTCTGCGGCATCCGGTAGGCCGAGCATGTGTTCGTACTGGAACACGGTGAAGACCGCCGTCGGCTTGCCGAGCGAATGGACGTAATCGGCGAGCTGGTTCACGAAGGCGGCGACGTCGTCGAAGGACGACTCCTCGTCGATCTCGTTCCCGAGCCCCAGGTAGACGGGCGAGTACTGCTTGACGAGCGTGGTGAGCATTGCTTCGAGGCTCGCCATCTTGCCGGAATCTCCCATCGCGCTGGTGACTCCGAGAACCATGACCGGAGCGAACCCGGCTTGCGTGACGTACGGTATCGCCGCCGGAATCACGCCGGCGCCGCTATCGTCCCAGGGCACGTTGATGCCTTGGCTCCCACCCTGGCCGCGCATCTGGAGCCAGTAGCTGCTCCAGTCTGAGGTGCTCGGTGTGGGCTCGTGTGCAGGGCTCAGCGATGCGATTCCGACCACGGGCGAGAACCCTCCGGGGCCCGAGACGGTGCACGTGAAACCGGTCGTCAAAAGACCTGCCACCACGACCGTCGCAACGGTAAGCCGCATCGACGAGATTGGTTGCCCACAACGGATTCCTCCATTTGTATCCGCGATTCGATCTGGTTTCTTCATCGGAGTAGAGCCCGGCATGGGCACGCGCACCGCCAGTCCTGAGGGGCGTTCCGGAATCTGATGACGTCAATTGTTGGGGGGAAAAGAACGCTACGCCAGGCAGGGCATCCGGGTCAATCGCCGTGCCGACGTCCGGCTTTTGGCGCCCTGCATGCGATCGGGTCTGCGGCAGGCCCACCACCGCCACCGCCGCATTCTCCTCGAAGACATTCGCCCGCCGGATTTACCCTCGCAGCACCGGCATAGACCGGTGCCCCATCTGGTTCGTGATCGGCCGTTCGGAGCAACCGCGCTGCGCCTCGGTCGTGACGAAGCCGATGGTGCATCATCCGCAGCATCCTCTCCGTGCCGCTTCACGATCCAACGGCCCGCTCGATACCGGAGCAGGCCCCGGGGCCGAGCAATCACATCACCGCGAGGTGATTGTGAACTCGCCGGTTACTGGGTCGAGGAGCGACACACCGTCGAGGTCGAACGGATCCCAAGCAACCAGCAGACCGGCCACTGGCGCCGCAGTTATGGCATCGACGTTGCGGACCGGTAGCTTGACTACGTGAATGGCGCCGGATGCGAGGTTTACCTCTGCAAGGGTCTGGGTATCGGTGAACCAGACACGATCGCCGCTCGGGTCAAGGGCTAGTTCGCTAGCATTGATCGTGATGTCAGATCCCGGTGCCATGGGCAGAGCCGCCAGTAGTGTCCGGTCTCCGCTCTCTGGAGCGACCGCGAGAATTCCCGCCTCCGACCCAACGATCACTCGGTTGTGATGTGCATCGTAAGCAGCGGACAACAGGAAACCGAAGTCGGTACCGATGCCATGTGAGCCGTCACTGACCGATGCGCGATCCCCCGTCTCGAGGTCGACCGAGAGAAGAGCCACCTGCGTAGGATCGATCGCATAGAGACGGCGGTCTCCATCGAAGGTGAGCCCGGTCACTTGCTTGAGCGCCGGGCCACCACCGCGCGTGTCTCCAGAAATGAGCGAGCGAGTCCCCGTCTCGCGCTCGACCTCAACGATCGGGATCGAAGCCTTCGGTGGCCCGCAGAGCCCGTCTGCAGCTACCCAGATCCGGGTGCGATCGGCGGCGATAGCGGGCGACGGTGAGCACATCTCCGGGCGAGCACCGTCGGCGTCGTCCGAGACGATCCTGCGCGCGGCCGTCGACAGGTCGATCTCGAACAACTGGCGGTTTGCGAGTGTGAACGCGCGCGCACCCTCGAAATCGACGGCAAACGGCCCGCCGCCCGGAAGCAGTGGGCCGTCACCGATGCGGTCCGCGAGGACGATCGAACGATCACCGCTCGTCAGATCGATGCCAATGATGGACTGCTCGGACGGGTCCGCCACAAGCAATCGATTCCTCGACTCCTCGAGGGCCAGGCCGCCGGTACCCGCCAGAGACGGGCCACTGCCATGCGAAGGACCGCTCAGCTCGTGACGCGCGCCAGTCGCGAGGTCGACGTCGAGGATCGTCACGGCGCTCGGATCGGCATCAGGTGAGGTCCTCACGAGCACCCTGTCGCCTGCTTGGTTAACTACCTGACGACTGGCATCGTCGAAGTCCGCCCCGTCATCCGTTCCCGCGGGCGAAACCGTCTCTTCACGGCCGGCCGTCAGGTCCAGCGCAACCAACGAGCGCCCCGGTCGATGGCCGTCGGTGCCGATCACGCGATTCCGCGGCCCGTCGAACGCGAGTGGCGAATAGAACCCGTAGCTGGGAGCGCCGGGCGGCGCCCATACCTGCACGTCCTGGCCGGTCGATACGTCCATCGCGAGAAGCTCGAGGTATCCGCTGGGATCGTGGTGGATGACTCGGTGGCGCGAATCGTCGAACGTCGCTCCACCGTTATCGAGGCCGAGTAGGAGATAGCCTCGCAACGTTCCATCGGCGTAGGAGATGAACTGCAAGTAGTCGAGTCCTCCGACCCGGACTGTCCCTCCGGCCTCAACGTAGGTCGCGGAAGTGCCAGGAGCATCGCCGTAATAGCTTAGGAAGATGATCTGATCGGGACCGTCGATCGTCTCGATGTCGCCGCGAAACTCGGTGATCCTACGCCGTGACCCGGTGGAGTCGATCACCATGAGTCCGGAGACTGTTTCGACCACCCAGGCATCGTGGACGCGATCGACTTCGAGGGCCTTCGGCCCGTCCAGGATCGGGTGCACGGTGAGCGAACGATCGGATCGCTCGTCTCGTGGGAGGCCGTCGATCGTGCCCGCGGCGTGCACGTCGATCGTGCTGTCCCCCTGGGCAACCGGCACCTCCGCCTGCCAATTGCGAAATCCGTCGTCGGACGTCGCCGCGATCCCTGAGACCTCGACCCCCGAGACGGTCGGCGATCCGACGGTCGTGCCGCGCACCGTAATTCGGTCGCCCTCATAGAGTGACCGCGCCGGCGGAAAGAGAACGTCGAGCCCGAGCGACGTGGCTGGCGGTGCCGAAGCCGGGCCGCCAGCCGAGCAGCCCGGCGCGATGGAAGCAGCGCAGAGCGCGAGAAACGAAAGCAGCGCGGATATCGGCGCGCGGAACCTCGCTGACATGGTTCCCCCCGGGCAAACTACGTGGCGCTCCGCACGCGACCCCGGGGAGACCGGCGGGCCGTCGGGCGCGTTCCGTGGACGATACCACGGCGTGACCGCTCGGACGCAGAATTACCGTCGGCTTGGTAACGCCTGCCGCCCACCAATGGAGGGTCACAGTCATCGCCCCCGGACGTTTCTGTGAGCGCGACGCGTGGTCGCGGTCGGAATTCGTTACCGGTTCCGAGCAGCAACGTCCACCGCCGCGTTCTCCTCGAAGACGTTCGCCCGTCGGATGTAGCCGCGCAGCACCGGCATCGACCGGTGGCCGGTCTGGTTCGCGATGGAGCGCTCGGAGCAGCCCCGCCTCGCCGCGGTAGTCACGAACCCGAGCCGCAGCGAGTGCCCGCTGAACCGCCCGGCGTCGAGCCCAGCCGCCAGCGCGGCCCGCTTCACGACCCTCGCCACGGTGAGTCCGTCCGTGCGCTCGAGGCTCACCTTGCCGCGAGATCCAGACGAGCGCTACCCCGCGTGCCGTCAGCTTCAGCGGATGGTTAGCCGCTCGGGAGACTACCTCAATCGGCCGTAGCCTGCGTGCTCTGGTTGACCCAGTACGCGCGCGCCGACGAGAGGCCGCCGACCGGTTCCGGGTCCTGACCTGCCAATTCATCAAGAGTCGCACGATACCAATCCAGGAAAGCGACGATGGCATTGCACTGCAGCACGTTGAAGCCTTGGCAGCGCGGCGTGAACCACCGCGATTCGCCATCGGCTGGCGGCGTGAGCTGCGAAACGGTGTTCTCGACAAGAACGTCGGCAGCAGCAGTGTCCCGAACGCACCAGATCAGGATGGCCGGCAGGTAGTAACGCCAGGCTTCTGCAGTGAGCAGCGGGGTGCCGATAATCCGGCCAGTCAGGACTGCGACGGCCTGCCACGGCCGTACAGCGAAGAAATCCGAGACTTCGCGACACTCAATACAATGAGTGTTGTAGAGAAGGTCTGGTGGCGGCTGGGGCACATCCGCGAAGGCGGACTCGATACGACGAAGCAGGTCCGCACTTGCTTGCACGAGATCACTCGGCATGACGGCGCCAATCGCGCATGAAAGGCTTGCGGCTAAACGCCGGGCTAGGCTGCGGCCACGGATTACCACGGGATCCAGACGAGCGCTACCCCGCTTGCCGTCAGCTTCAGCCTATCGTTCGGCTGCCCGCGGCACCCTCCGATAGGCACCGAGGCCCTCAGCGATTCACTGCGGCCGTCATGTGACGGGACATTCAACTTGTTCGTACAGCTTCGAGCAATGCTGCCCGGGGAGGCCTTGCCACGATGCGCGTGCGCCGCAACCAAGATTCGCCAGGCAACTGTTCAGCTCAAGGCTGGGACCCTGGCATGACATTTCATACCCGAAGTACTGATCGGCCTCGCACTGGGCCTGGCATCCATTTCCTATGGTGTGGCCAGGGAGCCAGTCGGAGGTGCCGCAAGCCTCGGCTTGGGCGCAGGCATCCGTGCAGATTGAGGCAACGGTAACAGGTCCGTCTGTGGACGACCCTCCACACTGCAAGACGGATGCGACCGCAAGTAGGAATGGTACGCATGCCGCGTGCAGTCTGAAGGCTGACGTATTGCGACGTGCTGGAGTGGTAGGCCGCAGATTCCTGTGTCTTGCTCGAGATTCGTTCATGGTTAATCCCCCCCGATTCGAGATGAACAGCCTTGTACAGGGATCCCGTGAGCTTTCACACCGACAGCCGAACCGCCGCGCTCACCTGCGGCCACGGACGACGACGGGATCAAGCAACTGCGCACCTCGTTTGCCGTCAGGTGCAGCGCATTGCGCCCTCTCTGCCTAAATTTGCAACTCAGGCCCACGCTGCCACCGGAAGCCGGATCCCTCGCGATCTGGGGTTGACTGACCAGAGGATGCACCGCAGTGATGGTCGCGGGGGGGCTGATGCTGATGCGACGCCCGCCGCGAAGCCGTCGGCCGGTGCCTGTTGGCGTTGGCCACGTCTTCGCGAAGGGTGACGCGAAGTGGGATTGAGCACCGTGACGATTTCGCCGTGACCGACGAGACGGCTGCCCTTCTGGACGGTGAACCGGAAACCCGGAAAGAACCGGCCTGCATTCAGTTCCGGAACGAAGAACCAAAGTAGCGCACGCACGGTCTCGCCGGGGTGCACCTCCACCGCGTCGGGATAGACGTGGAGCGCGTCATTCAGTCCACCGCGTGAGCCAAAGTCGTGCGGCGGACGTAGCCCGATCGAACCGAGCTACGTCTGCCGCCTTGTGCGGTTGGTAGATACGCAATCCCGACTTCAAGATCCGGCGCTCGTTCTGGCAGTGTTGCCACCACGGCCTCAACTTCCGGGCGAATACCCGGCTCAGCAGCGGCCCCAGACTACCGCAGACCCAGCCCCTCGCGCATCTCGGTCGCCGACTGCTGCAGCGGCGAGTTGGTACGGTCCAGGGACATAGGTAACAGAGTAGTCCAGGTACATGGGTGACACTT
>CAZYWA010000194.1:0-13244 GCA_964650975.1 uncultured bacterium | reverse complement strand
CGTAGGCGGTTTCGCCCGTCGGCGCCACCGGATTGAATCCGCCCGCGCGGTAGCCGCGGGCGGCAGACGCGTAGAAGCGGTACTCCTCGGCGGGCGCGTAGCCCACGATGACTCGTGGCGTGAACGCTCCGAACGATCGGGTGTCGTCCACGTGCGCCGGGCCCACCACCGGCACCTCGCCCGCCGCGAGCTCGAGCGCCGTCACCGAGTCGATGTTCGCGTGCTTTCGCTCCACGTCGTAGCGCAGCCCGATCGTCGCGTCCCAGTGCTCGCCGAAATCGACCGTGCCCTGGGCGTAGCCGCCCACCCCGGCGTCGTCGAGCGATGCCCGCGTCCTATCCTGCGCCGGGTCGATCGCTTGATTCAGCCGATCCTTGAGCGGCTCAGGAAGCGCGATTCCGCCGCTTTCGAGCAAGTAAGATGGCGCGATGAAGTTGACCACGTTCTGATCGTTCCCTTGCGAGAACGCGAATACCCCACCCTGGGCGCTCCACGTCCAGTCCCAGAAGAGCGGCTGCGGGACGGGGGTAAGCGCGCGCAGCTCCTCGGTGAGCTGGACGCCCTCGCGGCGGTTGCGACGGGTGAGGTCGGGCGCCGGGGTGGCGTCGAGGTCGGTCGTCTCCTCGGCGTCGTAGTTCACGAGGCCGGTGATGGACTCGAACCCGGCACTCTCGCCGTAGCGGCTGACGTAGAGCGTCTCGCCCGTGAGATCGCGTCCCGTTCGGCCCTCGAAGTCGTGGGCGACGTGGTTGGGATCCTGGCGAAGCTCGGCCAGGTCGCCGATCGCGAAATCGCCGTCGTTCGCGAATTCACCGTGCGCGATGAGTCGCGCGTCCCAGTCGTCGCCCAGGTCGAGGGCGGCCTGGGCCTTGTAGAACTGCGCGGCGCGGTCGTCGAGCGAGTGTCCGGTCACCGTGTTGCGGGTGTAACCGTCGCGCTGCGACTCTCCGTAAGCGACTCGCAGGCCGCATCGCTCGCAGGAAAGCGGCGTGCCGACCTCGGTCCGTAGATCGAGCTGATCGAAGTCGCCGTAGCCGATCTCGCCTTGGGCGTGCCACTGGCCGTCCGGTCGAACCGACGACACGTTGACGACACCGCCCAGCGTGTTGCGCCCGTAGAGCGTGCCCTGAGCCCCGCGCACGAACTCGATCCGGTTCACGTCGAGCAGCTCTTGGCTCGAGGTGTCGGCCGAAAGCTGCGGAACGCCGTCCAGATAAGTCGTGACGCCCGGATTCGTGGTGGAGCCGCCCACCCCCCGGAATTGGGGATTGCTCACCGAACGCGCCGTGAAATCCACGAAGTCCACGTTGGGCGCGCGCTGTGCCGCCTGCGCGGAGGATTGGATGTCGCCTTGCTGGATGGCCGTGGAGTCGACCGCGGTCACGGAGCTCTCGACCTGGCCCAGCGCCTGGGGCACCCGGTTGGCCGTCACGACGACCGTCTCGACGCCTCCGTCGGGATCCCCGTCCGCGAGCGCCACTCCCCGAAACGCGGTGAGCAGCGCGGCGACCGCACAAACTCCGGCGAGCCGCATCTCAGCAGCACGAGCTCGACGAATCGGACGCGACCAGCGAGCCCGTCCGCGAAGAACCACCGAAGAGCCCGTGATGCCGGGCCTCGTCTCCGTCCACCCGGAAGTGCGGCGCGTAGCGCGTGAGACTCAACATGTCGGCGGTGTTCCCGCACACCGGCGCCGGCCGGCCGGTCTCGAAGGCCTCTCGCTCATCCAGCACGAAGCGGTCACCCGAAGGATCTCGCGGAAGACTCGTGGCTTGTCCGGCGAGAGGTTGAGGAACGGTTCGAGATCACCAGGTCCACGCTCTCGTCCGCGACGCCATCCGCTGCCAGGTCCTCGATGTATCCCTGCACGAGACGGGTGTTCGGCTCCGCATATCCGAACGCATGTCCGAACCCGTGCGCATGCCAGGTCTCGTGCTTTCGGGCCACCGCGAGCTCAGGTTCGGTCATGTCGACCTCGATCTCCTCGGAAGACCGGAGCACGCGGGCGTAGTAGTCCCGCACGGACCCGGTGATCCTGGAGCTGGTGAGCAGGTGACTCATGGACGCCTTTCGCGCGCCGTCACCGTCCGGATGCGACCGGCATGATCGTGACCGGAGGTTTCGTCGTGACGTGGCCGCACGGGCACTCGTCACCAAGGCGAGATCGTCGCCCGCTACCGGTTCAAACTCAACGGAACGGGATCCGGCCAGCATCCTCGGTGCGCAGTCGCGGAATGGCGATCGTGGCCGTTACCGGAATGGGATCGCCAGGACGCCGTTCGGAGCCGCGCGGCCCCCCGCGGGCGAGGCCAAACCCGGGGTCACTAGCGTTACCAACCGATTGCAGGTTTCGTCGGCACATGCCGGCGGATTCTGTCGCAACGCGCCGACGAAACTTGTCACAATGCGCCGACGGACGGACGTCGACAGCTCTCAGAATAATCCCCGAAACAGGCAATAAAGTGCTATTTCGAGGACCGGACCGGCCGAAACGCCGCCATCCATCGAAGTTTCGGACCAAGAGGCGGGTTCCCGGCCAGCATAGCCACGCTGGCACCAGCACCCAGCTCCCTTCTCCGGTCCCTTCTCCGGCAGCACCGGCAGCCAGTCCTGCTCGGCCGGCGGCACCATCGCCTGCCGCACCGCCGGTCGCGGTAGAGGTGGGTGCCGTTCGTCTTCCCGACGGTGCGCTTATCCTCGGGCTGCCCGCCTGTCGCCCGTCGCTTTCGACTTTCGCGGGGAGATCGGCGATAATGCAAACGGCATACCTACCCTATACCCCAGGCGCAGCCACGTGGTCCTCGGCGCCTCGGCCGAGGATCCCGAGATGAAGATCGGCGCCGAGCTTCAGACAACCTGCAGGAACTGCGGCGAGCAGCCGCACACCGTCGCGACGCTTCGTAATCCCTCGATCGCCACGGTCACTTGCAACAAGTGCGGCGCCGAGCAGCGCTACGTGGCGACCGCGGGTGCCACGGACGCCGTCAAGACCTCGGTCAACGTCTCGGGGAAGCCGCGCCCGGCCCCGAAGCGTGCGAAGAAGCCGACGGCCACGTGGGCGCCGGACCAATCCACCATCGAGCCAGTGATGTCGCGGCCGATCCGCTCGTACAGCTTGGCCGACATCTACCGGCTGGGCGACCGGATCCAGCACCGCACCTTCGGTCTCGGGGTCGTCGACGAGATCCTCGGTCCCCACAAGATCCAGGTGTTCTTCCCCATGGGCCACCGGATCATGGTCCAGTCCCAAGCCGCCGCCGCCGCGAACTGAACCCGAGCGCCGCGCGGCCACGCGCCGGGTCGCTTTCCGCTAGCGGGTGAGGCGCAGCAGCCGCCGGGCGTTCCCGTGGGTAACCGCGACGCGCAGTGCGTCGTCGCCCTCGGTCGCGAGGAACACTTTCGCGAGACCCGGCGCCTGGTGATAGAAGGGCCAGTCGCTGCCGAAGAGAATCCGGTCTCGCGGCGCCTCGGCGAGGATGCGGCGCACCGCCGGGAGCGATTGCGAGGACGTCTCGAGCCAGGCGTTGGGGTACTTGTGGGCCAGCGCCAGCGCTTCGGGCCATTGCAAGGCGCCAGAGTGCCCGAGCACGAACGTGCAGTCCGGGGTCTCGGCGAGCGGCTTCTCGTAGCGGTAGACCTGCGACAGCCGGCGGCCACTCGGTTTCTCGATGCCGACCGGGCCGCAGTGGAAGAGCACCGGTAGCGCTCGAGCCGCCGCCATCGCGTAGATGCGCATCGCTCGTGGGTGATCGGGACCCACGAGTTGCACCGCGGGATGCACCTTGATCCCGCGCGCGCCGCGTGCAACCAGCGCCTCGAGGTGCCTCTCCGGCTTGCGCTTAAACGGGTGCACGCTGCCGAAACACACGAACTCTTCCTGGCCGCGCGAAGCATCGAGCCAGTCCTCGGCGGTGCGCGACAGGATCGGGTAATCGATCGGCAACAGCACCGACGCCGAGACGTTGAGCTCGGTCATCTCCCTCGCCAGGTTCGCGAGCGTGTGCGTCCGCCGCATGCCGCCCGCGGTCAGGCTCTTCCACGTCAGGTCCCGCTCGAGCGTCTGCAGGTCCTCCGCCGTGAAGTTCTGGTTCATGTAGAGGTCGAAATCGAGCGGCCGTCCCCGGCCGAGATAGTGCTCGGTCTCCGGCCATTCCCGGCGAAGGTCGACGCGATTGGGCAGGCCGTACGAGAGCGCCAGGTGGGTGTGCACGTCGATCGTCGGGCCGAGCGCGCGGTCCGCGAGCATCAGCCGGCCGCGCTCCTCGCGGAAATAGGGCAACCGCGCCAGATCGAGCAGGTTCTCGAAGCGGGTCGGGCTCATCGGAAGAGCTGTCCGACGAAGGCCACCAGCGCCCGCTCCACGAGCGCCGGCGGCAGCGCGTTCAGGATCTGGTTCACCTCGGCCAGCCGCCCGGGCAGAACACCGGCCGCGGCTCCCGCCGTGCTCATCATGCTCTCGAGCGTTTCGTCGGAAACCTGCGCAGGGTCGAGCTCGGCGAAGGTTCGCGCGATCTCGGCCGCGAGCGCGCTCGGCGGCAGCGCGCGCGCCGCCTCGTGGCTCTCCCGCAAGTCACCGAGGAACGCTTCGACCCAGCGCGCGTTGGTCGGTCCGACGGTCAGGTGCAGGTTGGCAGGCGAGGGTCCGCGCGCGAACTGCGGCTGAACGTACCAGCGGCGCCCCTTCATCTCGTCGGCGATGTGGAACACGCTGGCGTCCTCGCAGGCGATCGCGATCAGGCTCATCTGCGGCTCGCCCACCACCGAGAGACCCGGCATGGCGCGCACTCCGGCGACCAGCGCGCGCGTCGCCTCGTGCATCTGGCGGGCGATCTCGGCATAGCCGTCGGCGCCGATCGCGTTCATGACCGCCCACGCCGCGGCGATCGGCCCGCCCGACTTCGACGACTGCACCGCGGTATTCACGACGCTGTACCCGGTCCAGCTGGCGTTCGCGAACACGTGATGCTTGCGCAGCTCGGCCGTGCGGCAGAGCAGCATCGACGCCCCTTTGGGACAGAACGCGTACTTGTGCAGATCCATCGACAGCGAGGTGACTCCGGGGACCGCGAAGTCGTAGTCGGGCATCGCGACGCCGAGTCGCCGGAACCACGGCAAGAGCCACCCACCCACGCAAGCGTCGGTGTGGCACAGGATGCCTTGCTCCGCGGCGATCGAGGCGATCTCCGGGACGGGATCGACCACGCCGTGCGCGTAGGAGGGCGCCGATCCCACCAGCAGCACCGTGCGCCCGGTGAGCGCAGCGCGGATCGCGTCCGGGTCGGCGCACAGCGTGCGCGGATCGACCGCCACCGTCACCGCCCGCACTCCCAGGTAGTCCGCCGCCTTGTAGAACGCCGCGTGGGCGGTCGCCGGCAAGATCATCTCCGGCACGTCGACGTGCGGGCGCCGCTCGCGGGCCCAGCCGCGCGCCGCCTTGACCGCGAGCAAGATGCTCTCGGTTCCTCCCGAGGTGAACGTGCCGACCACGTCGCCGTCGCCGCGCGCCTGGGCGCGGGCCATCGCGACGACCTCGTTCTCGAGCCGGGCGAGACTCGGGAACGACGTGGGATCTAGCCCGTTCTCGGTCAGGAACGAAGCGTAGACGTCCTTGCCGATCTCCGCGGCCTGGTGGCCCGGATCGTAGACGAAGCCGAAGGTCCGGCCGCTCTTCCAGTCGAGATCGTGCCGGCGGTAGGCGGCGAGTGTGGCGAACAGCTCCTCACGCGAGCGACCCTTGTCGGGTAGCATTCATCCTCCCTCCAACATCTCGGGCGCAACCGCCTGGAGCCGAATCGCCGCGGTCACTACCTTCGGGGCGATCCGGCTCCAGGCGCCGGAACGACTCAGCCGCCGAGCGGACCGACGTGGTCGAGCGTGCCCGTGAACGTCCACGGCGGGTCGCTGGGCGACGACGTCAGCGTGAAGCTCACGTCCACGGCATTGCCGTCGTTGGTGACCTCGCCCGTGCCGCTCGCCGCCGCGGGAGCTCCGTACTGCGCCTGATCGACGGTGAACGTCGTGGGGCCGGTGAGGGGCCCGGAAAATCCTCGCAGTGCCAGGTTTCCACCGGGGAGCGTGGCCTGCACCAGGGCCGCGGTCGGATCGTAAATCAGTGCCAGCATCGAGAAATCGGTCGGGGGATGAGTGAGCGGCGCGTAAAAGTACGCATTCGCGACCATCTGGGTCGCGATGTCGAAGCCGCCTCCTCCGCCTCCACCTCCCCCACTCCCTCCGCATCCCACCACTCCGAGCACCACCATCGCCATCGCCATCGCCGTTCTCTTCATCGCCACTCCTCGGTACCACCCCTCGGGGCGCGAGCTTAGTCGAACCGACGATCGACGGCAGGGAAAACCGAGCCCACCGCGGGTACCCCTTGAGGAGGGGGGTCCGCTCGGTGCTAGCATCGAAGGAACTCGACCACCGGTGGCACGGAGGACCGCGCTGAGGCGCGTCCTCGGAAGGAGCCCGCCCGATGCAATCAGGACGGCACATGGATCGCTTGCGCTCTGCGCTCGCCATCGCTCTCGGATTCACGATGGCGCTGATCGTGGCCCCCGGCCTCGCGCGCGCAGCGGTGGCGCCCCAGGTCAAGGTGACGGCGAACGACGGCGCGGCCGACGATCGCTTCGGCGCATCGGTGGCGCTGAGCGGCGACACGCTGGCGGTCGGTGCGCTGCGCGACGACGACAAGGGCACCGATTCGGGCTCGGTGTACCTCTACACGCGGAGCGGCGCCACGTGGTCGCTCGAGCAGAAGCTCACGGCGAGCGACGGCAAAGCCGGCGACCACTTCGGCAATGCCGTGGCGCTGCAGGGCTTCACGCTGGTGGTGGGTGCCTACAACACCGACGACTTCGGCACCGACTCGGGCGCCGCGTACGTGTTCCAGTGGAACGGCACCACGTGGATCCAGGTGGCCAAGCTGCGCGCCAGCGACGGCGTCGGCGGCGATCTCTTCGGGGCGGCGGTGGCGCTCGACGGCGACACCATCGTGGTCGGCTCGGCCAAGAGCGACCCCAAGGGCTCGAACTCCGGCGCCGGCTACGTCTTCGTCCGCAGCAACGGCTACATCTGGACGCAGCAGGCCAAGCTGGTCGCGAGCGACGGCGCCGCCGACGACTTGCTGGGCTACTCGGCCGCGGTGAGCGGCGACACGGCGCTGCTCGGCGCGGCGTTCAAGACCACCTCCGGCGGCAGCTACGCCGGCGCCGCCTACGTCTACGTGCGCAGCGGCACCACCTGGTCGCAGCAGGCCAAGCTCACCGCCAGCGACGGCGCGGCCAACGACAGCTTCGGCAATGCGGCCGCGCTCTACGGGAACACGGCGGTGGTGGGCGCCTTCGGCGACGACACCACCGTGAGCAACGGCGGCTCGGCCTACGTGTACGTGCGCAGCGGCACGAGCTGGTCGCAGCAAACCAAGATCACCGCGCCGGACGCCGCCGCCAGCGACAACTTCGCCACCTCGCTGGCCCTGAGCGGCGACGTGCTCGCGGTCGGATCGCCGCTCGCGGACGCGGCCGGAGCCGATTCGGGCGCCGCGTACGTCTTCCAGGGAAGCGGCGCCAGTTGGACGCTGCTCAACAAGGTGGTGGCGGCGGACGAAGCCGCCGGCGACGGATTCGGCATCCAGGTCGCGGTCGACGCCGGCAAGGTGGCGATCGGCTCCTATCTCGCGGACGCGGGCGCGAGCGCCTCCGGGGCGGCGTACATCTACGACTCGAACATCTCGCTTTCGGTGGCGACCCTCGGCACCGGCACCGGCACCGTGACCAGCAGCCCGCTGGGAATCAGTTGCGGGGCGACCTGCGTGGCCACCTTCGAGCCGGGCACGGTGGTGACGCTCACCGCCGCGCCGGCCGCGGGCTCGACCTTCTCGGGATGGAGCGGTGCCGGATGCTCGGGCACCGGCACCTGCCAGGTCACGATGTCGGCGGCGCAGAGCGTGACCGCCACCTTCGCGTTCTCGTCCCCGTCGATCTCCGTCACCAAGGCTGGAACCGGGACCGGAACCGTCACCAGCAGCCCCGCCGGCATCGACTGCGGCGCCACCTGCTCCGCCGTCTTCACCTCGGGCACCCCGGTCACGCTCACGGCGACGCCGGATCTGGGATCGACCTTCGCCGGCTGGAGCGGCGGCGGATGCTCGGGCACCGGGACCTGTCAAGTCACCGTGAACACCGCCACGAGCGTCACCGCGACCTTCACGGTCCAGCCGTTCCAGCTCTCGGTCGCGCTCACGGGGAACGGGATCGGCAGCGTCACCAGTAGCCCGTCGGGGATCAGCTGCGGGCTCCTGTGCTCGGCCTCGTTCTCGTCCGGCACGGTGGTGACCCTCACCGCGACCGCGGCTCCCGGCTCCACGTTCACCGGCTGGAGCGGCGGCGGTTGCTCGGGCACGAGCACCTGCGTGGTCACGGTGAACGGCGCCCAGTCCGTGTCCGCCAACTTCACGCTCCAGGCGGCACAGCTCACCGTCGCCAAGGCGAGCAACGGGTCGGGCCGCGTGACCAGCAACCCGGCCGGCATCGACTGCGGAGCCACCTGCTCGTTCCTCTTCGACTACGGCACCTCGGTGACCCTCACCGCGACTCCGGATGCCGGAACGGACTTCGCCGGCTGGGCCGGCCCCTGCACCGGTACCGGCGCCTGCGTGTTGCCGATGACCACGGCTCGAAACCTGACGGCGATCTTCACGCTGCAGTCCTTCCAGCTCTCGGTGGTCAAGACCGGCAACGGCTCGGGAACGGTGACCAGTAGCCCGATCGGCATCAGCTGCGGAGCGGTGTGCGCGGGCTCGTTCACCTACGGCACTCCCGTCACGCTCACGGCCGCGGCCACGGCGGGATCGACCTTCACCGGCTGGTCCGGTGGCGGCTGCTCCGGCACCGGCAACTGCGTGGTCACGGTGAGCTCGGCGCAGAGCGTGAGCGCCAACTTCACGCTGCAGACGTTCTCTCTCTCGGTCGCCAAGGCGGGGAACGGGTCCGGCTCCGTCACCAGCACTCCCGCCGGGATCGACTGCGGTGCCACGTGCGCGAGCACGTACGACTACGGGACCACGGTGACGCTCAGTGCGGCTCCCGCCGCCGGCTCCAACTTCACGGGCTGGAGCGGCGCAGGATGCTCCGGAACCGGTACGTGCCAGGTCTCGATGACCGCCGCGAAGGCGGTCACGGCCAGCTTCGCGCTGCAGTCGTTCAACCTCTCGATCACCAAGCTCGGCACCGGCTCGGGAGCCGTGACCAGCAGCCCGCTCGGCATCAGCTGCGGGACGGCGTGCTCCGCCAACTACAACTACGGCACCGTGGTGACGCTCGCCGCTCTCCCGGCGGCGGGCACCACCTTCAGCGGCTGGAGCGGCGGTGGCTGCGCGGGAACCGGCAACTGCCTGGTGACGATGAATGCCGCGCAGAGCGTCTCCGCGACCTTCACGCTGCAAACGTTCGCGCTCAACGTCGCCAAGGCGGGAGCGGGATCCGGCCGGGTGACCAGCAGCCCGGCCGGCATCGACTGCGGCGCCAGCTGCTCGTCGACCTACGGCTACGGCACCACCGTGACGCTCACCGCGACGCCCGACGCCGGCTCGACCTTCACCGGCTGGAGCGGCGCCTGCACCGGCACGGGCACCTGCCAGCTGCCGATGACCATCGCGCGCAGCGTCACCGCCACGTTCTTCGTTCCCACTTTCCAGCTCTCGGTGGCGCTCTCCGGCACCGGCGCCGGAACCGTGACCAGCGACGTGCCGGGAATCAGCTGCACCCCGACCTGCCTGGCGAGCTACCCGTCCGGGACTCTCGTCACCTTGACCGCGACGCCGGCCGCGGGCTCGACGTTCACCGGCTGGAGCGGCGCCTGCTCGGGAACCGGAACGTGCCAGGTCACCCTCGACGCGGCGCAGAGCGTGGTGGCCGCGTTCGACGGTCAGTCGTACCCGCTGACCGTGACGCTGGTGGGCAGCGGCACCGTCACCAGCAACCCGGCCGGCATCAACTGCGGCACGGCGTGCTCGTCGAATTACGCACCGAATACGCTGGTCACGCTCACGGCGACGCCGGCCTCGGGCTCGACCTTCTCGGCCTGGAGCGGCGCCTGCACCGGGACCGCGCCCTGCCAGGTGACCATGAGCGCGGCTCGCAGCGTGACCGCGACCTTCAAGACCGGCTGCGGCGCGATCGGCGCACCGAGTGCCTCGTCGAGCGTGCTGGTGGCGCTCTCGACGCTCGTGCCCTGGTTGCGGCGCCGAACCCGGTCTCACCCGAGGAGCGAGAGACTGCGCGCGAGTTGAGTCGCGATCGCGGGGCCGAGCCGGGACCGAGGGGCACGGCTCTGCGGCGCCTCGGATCTCCATCGTCAGACGGTGCCGGACCGAGCTCTAGGCGAGAACGCCGCCACGGAGAGCGAGACCGATGACCAGCCGCGAGGCAGCGCGCTTCTTCGATCGGTTCGGGAAGGTGGCCGCGACCGCGGTCCTGGCCGGCGTGGCTTGTGCGGGTTGCTCCGGCGGGCCGGGCACGGCCGGACCGCAGAGCGCCATGCTGCGCCAGATCTCCGAGAACGAGCTTCGCGACTTCGAGAGCGGGCTCACGGCGATCGGGATTCGCGACGCCGGGTCGGCGGGCGAGGTGGCGGCGCGCGATTTCATCGCGACCACGCTGGGCGCCAATCCCGGCATCGAGATCACCGAGCCGCCCTTCGACTACGTGTTGTGGCGAGACGGCGGCCTCGACATGAGCCTCGACGGACCCGAGGGCGGGGCCGTGCCGGGAGGCTCGCTCGCGTTCTCGACCGCGACGCCGCCCGAGGGCATCACCGCGCAGATGGTCTACGTGGGCACCGGCACCCAGCCCGAGTACGCGATGCACTCGCGCCGCGAGCTCGAGGGGAAGATCCACCTCGTCGACACCAGCGAGGACGCGAATCGCGCGCTGCAGTACCTGAACGCGCAGGTGTTCGGCGCGGTGGGCTTCATCGAGATGAAATCGTGGAAGGGCGAGCACGGCGAGCCGCTGGTGGAGCTCGGCGCGGTGCAGCCGTTCGCCACGATCCCCGCGGTCTCGGTGGACCAGGACACCGGCGCCAGGCTCAAGCGGAACGCGAGCCAGCGGCTCACGATCCACTCCACCAACAGCACGGCGCCAGCGCAGAGCGTCAACGTGATCGGCGTCCTGCCGGGCCGCCCGGGAGAGGACGACTACGTGACGGTGAGCGCGCATCTCGACTCGCTCGCGACTTCCCTGGGAGCCATCGACGACGGCTCCGGAATCGTCGGCTTGCTCGAGATCGCGAAGGTCCTGGCCTCGAGCTACGACCTCGAGCGCTCGGTGCACTTCGCCTTCTTCAGCGCCGAAGAGCAGAACCTGCAGGGATCGTTTCAGTACGTGATCGGCCAGAATTCGAAGGACATCCGCGAGCACTGCCGGTTGATGGTGGAGATCGACGTCGCCGGGATCGCGGGTGGCGAATCCATCATCGCGGCCGAGCCCGCGGAGGTGGGCCAGCAAGGGCTCGACGACATGACCTCGATCGACTTCACCAAGAAGACCGGCAGCCCGGCGTCGATCTCGGACAGCCTCGATCCCGGCAGCGACGTGCTCTGGTACATCGCCCTCGGCGTGCCGACCTATTACGAAACCAAGTCGCCGTTCATCTACTACCACACGCCCTACGACACCCCCGACCGCATGGATTTCAACTCGTTACGCTACGAGGTCGCGGTCGACGCGCAGATGATCGCCGACGCGGCCGGAGCGACGCCGCGCACCCGCTGACGGCCGCCAAACATCCGGGAGACCGCCATGTGCCGCAGCATCAAGACCCTCTTCAACTTCGAGCCACCCGCGACCGACGAGGAAATCCAGGCCGCTTCGCTGCAGTTCGTCCGCAAGCTGTCGGGGTTCACGAAGCCGTCGAAGGCGAACGAGCAGGCCTTCCACGACGCCGTCGAGCAGGTGACCCAAGTGGCGCGGGTGCTGCTGCGCTCGCTCGAGACTCACGCCGTACCGCGGGATCGCGCCACCGAAGCGGCGCGCGCCCGCGCCAAGGCCGCGGCGCGCTTCGCGCCCGCTTGACCCCGTTCTCAGGTCGAGCGGCGCGAAGCGTGCCCTGAACGAACGGCTGCTACTTCACCGGCGCCATCAGGTGCTGGTACGGCGTCCCGGCCCACATCACGTAGGGAACCGACGTGTCGGGATCGGGGCTCTTCGGATAGGCGTCGTAGAACGCGGGGTCGGCGCCCACCACCATCACGTGGGGGCCGGTCTTGATCCAGTGATTGGTGGTGGTCGGTCCAGTCGCGTAGGGATCGGTGTTGCTGGCGTCGGTGCCGCCCGCGAGCATGTACATGAAGCCGACCTTGCCGGCCGGCGGGGTCGTCTTGCTCACCAGCGCGTGGACCCATTCCATCGAATTGGCGTCCATGCACATCGGATCGGGCCCCGGAGTGTGCGGATCGTCCGGCATGCACGTGAAGCCGTTGGTTCCGGTGCGCAGCGTGCGCATCGAGCCGTCGGCCTCCATCGTCACGACCGTGGCGCCCTTGCCCACGTTCGCGGGCGCCGCCTTGAGGGCGCTCGCAATGAGCTGCGCGTCGGTCTGCTTCGCCGCCGGCTTGGCCGCGGCGGCGGGCTTGGCCGCCGGCTGGTCACCGGACCACGCACGGGTCACCACCATCGCAGAGAATGCCACCGCACCGATCACGGCCTTCGCCTGCATGGATTCCTCCTTACGCCCCTCGAGGGCGTGTTGTGACGTAACGTTGGAACGGTGAGCCGCTCGACCCCCATCGCGCGCCCGGCCGTTGCATCCCGGACTCTACCCCAGAAGCCGCGAGCTGGGGCCGAAAAAGCGGACCTCCCGGAAACGCCCGGGATCGGATCAGCGCGGCTGGGCCACGAGGTCGAGACGGGTCAGGCGGCGAACGAACAAGCTCGGGACGTGCCGCGGCGGCGCCGGCCACGCCGGCTCGATCCGCGCCGTGCGGTCGAGCACGGTCTCGAGCGCGATCTGCGCTTGACGACGCGCGAGCATCGCGCCGATGCAGTGATGGATCCCGACGCCGAAGGCCAGGTGGCCGCGGGCGTTGGGGCGGTCGAGATCGATGCGGTCCGGGTCGGGAAACACCACCTCGTCGCGATTCGCCGAGGCCCACAGCAGCATCACGCGCGTACCCTCGGCAATGGGCCGGCCACCGAGCACGACGTCGCGGCGTGCGACCCGGAAATGCCCCTGGAACGGCGACT
>CAZYWA010000193.1:7318-13252 GCA_964650975.1 uncultured bacterium | reverse complement strand
CTCGCGGGAGGCGCCGAGACCAGCCGCGACACCAGCGACGCACCTCTGTGGCTGGTGCGCGTGATCGAGGAGCTCTCGCAAGAGCTGGGCTGGGACGTGCTGGCGCGACGCGCGGAGCGGGAAGGCGTGGATCTGGCGGGTGTGCTCCGCTCGATCTGCGACGGTTATCTCGCCGGAACGCCCAACGGCATCCGTTGCGATCCGGCGAGCGGCCTGGTGTGGTCACCCGCGCATTTCACGTGGATGGACACCAACCACCCGGCGGCGACACCTCGCGAGGGTTATCCGATCGAGATCCAGGCGCTTTGGGTGCGAGCGCTCGACTTCGCGGCGCGGATCCTGGAAAGGCCGGATCATGCCGCGCTTGCGACTCGCGTCCGCGCCTCGATTCAAGATCGCTACTGGATCGAGGATCTCGGCTGGTTCGCCGATTGCCTCGCGGCGCACTCCGGCCAGCCTGCGACCGAAGCGAGCCGCGACGAATCGCTGCGTCCGAATCAGCTCTACGCGGTCGCGCTGGGGTTGGCGAGGCCGGCGCAAGCGCAGCAGGTGGTCATCGCCACCCATCGCGAGCTCTTGGTGCCGGGAGCGCTGCGTTCGGTCGCCGCCGGACGGCTGCGGGTCTGGCCGTGGATCCCAGGCAGCGTGCCGCCCAACGGGTTCGACCCGATGCAGCCCTACCACGGCCATTACGAGGGCGACGAGGACTCCTCGCGCAAGCTCGCATACCACAACGGCACCGCCTGGACGCACCTCATGCCGCTCTGGGTCGAGGCGCTGCTCTTCGCGTTCCCGGACGATGCGCGCGCGAGCGAGCTGGCGCGCGCCACGATGCGCACCGTCGAGGTCGAGCTCAAGCGCGGTTGCGTGGGACAGATCGCCGAGATCCTGGATGGCGACTATCCCCACTCGGCACGCGGCACCAGCGCCCAGGCGTGGTCGGTGACCGAGTGGCTACGCCTCTGGAGCAAGCTCGGCTGACCGCATCGAGCTGGCCATCGCTGACGCGGTCGGAGGTTACCGAATCGAAGCGTCGGTCGAGGGACACAAGCACGGATTGGTACCAAGTGGCGGAATTGAGAGAAGCGTCGTGGTCACCCATCGGTGCGGCCCGCTGCAGTGACGCGTGCTCTGGCCAGCGTCGGACCCAAGAGAACTCCCAAATGACTACGAGTACTTCGGTTCGATCACCGAGGTCGCTCGCGACCTCGGTTGGGCACGGCTCGTACGTTCGTTCGACCTGGCGACATCCGCCGGGGCATGAGGATTGCGCATCGCTCCCGTAACCAAAGGGGGCGTCTCATGCCGTCGAATCGGCGTCGCATCGTCACGTTCTTCGCTTGCGTCACGGTCGCTGCGCTGCTTCCGGCGCCGGCGCGCGCCGTGCCCAGCTTCGCGCGTCAAACTCACATGGCCTGCAGCGTGTGCCACACCCAGTTCCCCGAGCTGACCGAGTTCGGACGCGAATTCAAGATCAGCGGCTACACCATGAGCGCGGACGCGAAGACCGAAGACAAGGACAAAGAGGGTGACGAGCTGCTGTCACTGCCGACGACCGTGCCGATCTCGCTCATGTTCCAGACCTCCTACAGCCGCAGCGCGCACCGGATCCCGTCCGATGTCGGCTTCTCGAAGAACGGCGACGTGCTGTTCCCCGATCAGCTCAGCATCTTCCTGGCCGGCGGGATCACGCCCAAGGTCGGCGTGTTCGTCCAGACCACCTACGACGCGCAGGGCGGACAGATCGGCCTCGACAACACGGATCTGCGCTACGCCGACCAGCTCACCGTCTCCGACACGCCGCTGGTGGTGGGCGTCAGCGTCAACAACAGCCCGACGGTGCAAGACCCGTGGAGCAGCACGCCGACGTGGGGCTTCCCCTACGCCTCGTCGTCGGTCGAGCCGACGCCCGCGGCCGCGACGCTGATCGACGGCGGCCTGGCGCAACAAGTGGCCGGCGCGAGCGCCTACCTCTACGCCGACAACATGATCTATGCGGAGCTCGGGGTGTACGAGTCGGCGCCGATCGGCGTGTCCCGACCGCTGGACGGCAACGACACCGACGTGGCGCTCGACCCGATCCCCTACTGGCGCGCGGCGTTCACCCGCACATTCGGCGATCACTACGTCGAGCTCGGCACCTACGGCCTGAGCGCACGGCTCTCGCCAGGCGGGGGCCAGCCGCTTCAGGGCGCGACGGACCGATTCACGGACGTGGCGTTCGACCTCACCTACCAGCTCGCCCTCGACGGAAACTGGTTCACCACCCACGCGACCTACATCCACGAAGACCAGAATCTGGCGGCCGCGGCCGCCGCCGGGGCGGCCGATCGCCGATCGCACACCCTCGAGACCGCACGCCTCGACGCCACCTATTACTGGGGCCAGCGGCTCGCCTTCACGCTGGCGCCGTTCGGCACCTTCGGAAGCGGCGACTCGACCCTCTACGGAGCCGCGGCGGTGAGCGGCAGCCGAAACGGCAAGGTCTCGAGCGACGGCCTGATCTCGCAGGTGTCCTACAACCCGTGGGAGAACACGCGGCTTTCGCTGCAGTACGTCGCCTACTTCGACTTCAACGGCAGCTCGTCCAACTACGACGGCTCGGGCCGCGACGCCTCCGACAACAACACGCTCTTCTTCCTGGTGTGGCTGATGTTCTGAAAGCGAGTCAGCCCGACTCGGGTGCCTTGAGGTCGCCTTTCGGAACCAGCAACCGAGCTGCAAAGCGGAAGAGCCGTGCCGGCAGCATGCGGAACACCCAGGTCATCGCGGCCGTGGGCCATGGGAAACGGACGAGCGGCACGCCACGTGCGATTCCGCTCAGCATGATCGCGGCCGCGCGATCGGTCGGCACCATGAACGGCATCCGAAACCGGTTGCGATCGGTCATCGGGCTCTTCACGAAGCCCGGCTCGACGGTGACGAACCGGACGCCGCGCGACGCCGCGTCGATGCCCAGCGACTCGACGACTGCCGAGAGCGCCGCCTTGCTGGCCGCGTAAGCACCGACCTGCGGCATCGCGCGGTCGCGCGAGAGCGACGACGTCACGGCGATGGTGCCGGCGCCACGCGCCAGCATCGATCGCAGCAGCGGCTCGACGAAGTAGAGGACCCCGAAGAGGTTGGTCTCGACGATGCGGCGCACCCACGCCACCGAGAACTCGTCGATCCGGCGCGACTCGCCGATGCCGGCGTTGAGGATCGCGACGTCCGGCGCGCCCAGCCTGGCTTCGACGGCCGCCAGCGCCCGAGTCACCGACGCGGGATCGGCGACGTCGCAGCCCACGGCGAAGACCTCGGCACCCATGCCGCGCAGCTCGGCAGCCAGCGTCTCGAGCCGGTCGGCGCGGCGGGCGGCGATCGCGACCCGCGCGCCGTGACGCGCCAGCTGACGCGCCAGCTCCGCACCGATCCCGCTCGAAGCTCCGGTCACCAGGACCGTCGCCCCCGGTAGAAGCTCGCGACGTCGGTCATCGCGAGCGGCCGCCGGCGGGCGCGAGCCACAGCTCGCGCAACGTCAGCGACACCATGGCCGCGAACGCGCACGCCGTGAGGATGCTCGCGGCGAACATCGTGTATCCGAAGAGCGGCGAGAGGTAACGCGTCCCGAACATCGAGCCCATCGTGACCGGAATCGCCACCCACGGCTCGACCAGCAGGGTCAGCTTGAGCCGCGGCGGCACCGCGGTCGCGGTGAAGAGCGAGCCCACGGCGAGGAAGATGAACGAGAACGTGATGGTGTGGTTGTGGGTCGTCTCGAGCAGCTCGCCCAGGCTCTTCGCGTAATGACTTTCCGTCTCGCGGGCGCCGTAGCGGTCCTGGATGCCCGAGACGTTCATCCCGGTCTTCTCCCAGACGTGCAGCAGGCCGAGTCCGTAGCCGAGCGAGAGCGTCAGCAGGAAGCCGCTCAGGAAGAGCCGCACGGTGGCCGGCAGCTCCCGAAGCAGGAAGGGCGCACGCGGAGCAGCCTGGGAAGCGTCGTTGGACGGGCTCATGGTGCGCCGCTCGCTGCGCCCGCGGCCGCCGGCGCCGGCGTCGCATCCAGCGCTTCGAGGAGCAGCAGCGTGCGCTTCACCCCTTTGGTCACGGCGCGTGCGGACAGCGTGGCGCCGGAGATCGAGGTGACGTCCTTGCCGACGCGAACCGGGTCGGTTGCCGATTTGCCCTCGTATTGCGCCAGAAAGTCGCGTCCGTGAACTTGCCCGCCGTGCGATTCGCGATAGACGAGGAGCTCCACGCGCACGACCTTTCCCTGCGGATCGACCGCCACCAGGTACGTGATCGGACGGTACTTGCCGATGTCGTCGTTGAGCACCGCGCGGCCAGCCAGGTGCTCGCCGCTCCCGTCGCCCGACCACGCGCGCCTGAGCTCGATGGATTGCGCATCGAAGGGCTCGCCCATGCGCTCCGAGAGACGGGCGCGGACCTCGGCGCTCACCGGCACGGTGAGCGTCTCGAACCGGCTGGCCGCCGGGAACGCGAGCTTCATGGCTTCGTCGGCCGAGAGATAGACGGTGACGTCGTCGGCACCTGCGATACCGGCCACGACCCCAGGCAGCGTGGCGGCCAGCACGAGGATCCACACGATGCGTGGAACGAGTCGCATTTGCATTCTGGATCGCGCTAGACGGCGCCGAGGTTGGCGCGAAGCACCGCGTGACGATGCTCGAAGAAGCGCCGGATGAGCCACTTTAGTACAGGCCTCGCCAAGCGCGGCTCGAACGTCAGACGATCGACGAGCTTCACCGAGGTCGAGCCGGCCGGCCCGTCGGCGATCCAGCGCTCGTGCTTCCAGAGCTTCATCGATCCCATCGGCGATTGCTCGACGAATCCCTCGCCCGACCTGAGCTCGAGCAGCGTGAGATCCGAGAAATCGACCGGCAGGAAGCCGAAGAGGAGCACGTAGCTCCGGAAGAGCCGTGTCCCCGGAACCACGTCGACCTCGGTGAGACCGCGGACCCGCGCCGGCGCCGTCATCCGGAAGTAGGGGCGCATCTCGGCCAGGATGCCGTCGATCGAGGTGATCCAGCTCCACACGCGCTCGCGCGGAGCAGCGAGGGTCGATTCGAATTGGAGTGTGATCGGGTTGGACACGAGCGGATCCTTTCCTGGCCGTGTGCTCAGAAAAAGTAGCCGATGCCGGCGTTGAGGCGGTCGGGGCGCTCGCCCTCGGCGTCGTGGCGTGCCTCGTAGTCGAGCTTCACCACGACCTCGGGAATCGGGAACCAGGCGAGGCCCACGCTGTGGATGGTCCACTTCGCCGCAGGGTCGCGTGCGAAGCCGCTCGGAATCTGGTCCTGCAAGTTCATCCAGGAATAGCGGTAGTAGAGGTCGACCCGCTGATCGGAGTCGGTGACGAGGCGCAGCACGTCGTAGGCGCCTTCGAGGTAGAAGCCCTGCTGTCGCCTGCCGACGGTCGCCTCGGTGAGCGTGCTCAGCTCGGCGGTGTGGTCGATCAACGCCACCGCGTACTCGGCGCGCAGGTCGAATCCGGCGCGCGCGTAGCGGGCATCGGCCTGGAGCACCGTGATGCGCGTATCCGGCAGTGCGACTCGCTCAGGCTCGTCCCCCGCGTCCGCGGCGGACGCGGGGGTGGCAGGACGGACGATCACCCGGTCCTGGTCGCCGCCGATGTTCGAGCCAGGAATGACGCTCGCGGACTGATCGGCCTGGCCGGTGAAGAAGCTGCCGCCGATGCTGAAGCCGAGGGTGGGTTGCACGGTCACGCGACCGGCCACGCCGAGATCGTTGATCGCCGCCTCGACACCTTGCTGGCGGAGGTTGCGGATCCCTTGCACTCCGACGTCGCCGAAGCGGATGTCGCCGGACTCGGTGGCGATCGCGAGGCTGTTGTTGAGCTGGAGCTCGAACGAGAGCCAGTCGGTGGGCTGCCCGGAGACGCTCACTCCCATCTCGCGCCAGGTGCTCGGCACG
>CAZYWA010000193.1:0-7308 GCA_964650975.1 uncultured bacterium | reverse complement strand
AGGTCCAGGTCGGGCCGCTCGACCGAATAGAACGTGGTGGGCTCGTGGGTCAGGTTGAAGTAACCGACGGGCACCAGCACCAGGCCGGCGCGTAGCGCGATCGACTGGAGCGCCGGTTGCTGGAAGGGACGGAACTCGAAATACGCTTGCTCGGCCTCGAACTCCTTGGCCTCCTCCAGCTCGAGCTCGCTGTGGAACGAGATCCAGTCGTTGAACTCGTGCGCGACGAACAGCACGACCCGCGTGAGGTTGATCTCGTCACGGCCCTTGCCGAGCTCGTCGTTGTAGATCGCCTCGCCGTAGGAGCCGAAGCTCGTGGTGCCGAGCGCGGTCTCGATCGAGGGCCTGGCGGAGCCGCTCGGGGACTCGTCCGCCGCGAGCCCGGTCGAGCACACGACCACCGAAAGGGCCGTCGCGGCGACGGCGATGCGGGTGCGCATCGGCCACTGCATGCGAGTCGCGAATCGATCGAGGCGAGCCATGATCCTCCCTTGCTGATATTGATAATGGTTATCAATACCAATAACTCCAAGGCGGAGGATCTGGCAAGAGATGTCGGCGCGATGTCAGAGCGATTCTCGTCTGCGCGAATTCTGCGCTGACGACGCACAGCCTTCGATGCGATCTTCCAACCCCGGAAGCCATGCCACTCGATTCCGACGTCGTCGATTCCGCGAGGCACCCGCGCGCTTCGGATCGGCGCTGGCTTCCGCCGCTGGCGCTCACGCTCGCGATCTACACCACCCTGCCGCTCGTCTCCGGTGTACGCCGCTGGGTCAAGACGCACATCGGCGAGTGGCCGATCCGCTATCTCGCGACCACGTCGTTCGTGCTCACCGCCGCGTGGGCGCTCGTCCAGGTGCTGCGTGGCCGGCGTCGCCGCGATCCCTGGTTCTGGGCGCAGGTCGCTGCACTCGGCGTTCTCGACATCGTGTGCCTCGGCACACACCGCTCCGAGCCGATCGAGCAGATGCATCTCTTCGAGTACGGGACACTCGTGGTGCTGGTGCTCCGCGCCCTGCCCGACGACCTCGGCCGCTGGCATCGCCAGGGCCTGGCGCTTGTGAGTACCAGCACGCTCGGCTTCATCGACGAGCTGCTGCAGGGATTCATCAACCGCCACTACGAGTCGATGCTGGGAACCCTGGTGCGCTGGTTCCACACCGATCCGGACACCATGAAGAACTTCTTCTTCATCCGCTTCTTCGACTGGCGGGACGTCCAGTTCAACGTCGCTTCGGCCGCGCTGGGACTCTGGACCTGGGCGCTGTGGTGCTCCGCGCGCGAGCGCCGGTGATCGAATGCGCCGGCCCGCGACGATCGTGTTGCTCACGGTGGTCGCGTCGGTCGTGCGGCCTTCACCGGCCAGCGCCCGGCAGTTCCCTTTCGGCCCGTTCACCGGCCCGGAAGAAACGCTCGCGACGCGCGACGGGCACGTGCTGATCCACTACACGCGTGAAGGAGCCGACGCGGTCGACGACACGCTTCTCACCTGGGGTCGCGAATCGCTGGAGCTCGCATGGCCGGAGTGGACCGAGCACCTGGGCTGGCGCGCGCCACCGCCGGACGGAGGTCAAGGCGGCGACGATCGCTACGACCTCTACCTCATGAGCTTCGGCAAGCCCGGAAGCCCGACACCGAATCACTTCAACCGCGGCGTCACCTATCCGGACGACCAGCTCCCGGGTGTCAGCCACATCCTCGTGAACAGCGACATCGGCCCGAGCGGCAACCCGGCCTGGCACCCGCTGCAACCGCTCTACACCGAGCGCATCGTGCGCAGCGTCTTCGGGCACGAGCTGATCCACGCGTGCCAGATGGCGTACGGCCCGGTGCTCGAGAGCTTCCTGAGCGAGAACTCGGCCACCTATCACCAGGTGGACGAGTACGGGATCCTCGCCAGCAACGATCCCAAGGACGAGCTCTTCGTTCAGCTGCTGCTGAGCGAGCGCTTCGCGCTGCCGGCGTTCAGCGTGCACTCGCTGCTGCCGCTCATGATGTACGTGCCAGGCTGGTCGAAGTACCTGGTCGACAGCCGCGGCGGC
Organism: uncultured bacterium; assembly: GCA_964650975.1. Classification (GTDB taxonomy): domain Bacteria; phylum JADJOY01; class JADJOY01; order JADJOY01; family JADJOY01; genus CAZYWA01. Next base: position 5,263 of record CAZYWA010000193.1, on the reverse strand, counting down.
GACCGCACCATGCTGCGGCGGATCTACGAAGCAACCACCCACGACGACTACCGCGGCAGCTTCGAGGCGACCGACCAGGTGCTCCGCGAGACCGGCGGCGACCTCGCCACCGACTTCCAGACCTACGCCGAGTGGAACTACAAGGTCGGGCCGTACGCGGACGGCAACGGCTACGAAGGTGCCGACCGGTTCGGCTCGGTTTTCGGCAGCGTCAACGTGACGTTCCGTCACGACACCATCGCCGCGGGAGGCGAGTCGGGCGCTCACTCGCCGCGCCCGTTGGGCTCGAACTACATCCGCTTCGCCGCCGATCCTGCCGCGAATGATGGGATCTTCCGGTTCGACGGTCTCGCTGGAATGAAGTGGGGAGTGTCGATCCTGGCCCGCGACCCGGACACCCACCGTTACGCGATCACGCGGCAGATCCAGGACGAGCAGCACTCGTCGGTGGACATCCGGATCCCCGGGTGGAATCGCGCCGACGACCGGGTCGCGGTGATCTCGAACCTGTCGTTCAACGGGGTGCTCGAGGGACCGGTGGGCACCTACCGCTATTCCATCGAGGACGCGCCGGTTGCCGCAGCGGTGCGGCACACGAGCGGCGGGTGTCGCACCGGCAGCGGACCGGCGGACGTGTCGGCCGGCTACCCGGCCCTCTTCCTGGCGCTCGCGTTCACCGCACGAGCCGTGCGTGCTCGACGGCGCGCGCGCCCAGACGGCTCAAGTCCTCGCGGCTGAGCAACTCGCCGCCGGATCGCACGAGCTCCTCGCCGGAGAGCACCGCGGCGAAGCTTCCGCGATCGCTTGGGTCCACGCGCGCATCGCGGCCGCAGATCAGTACCACGGGAATTCCGCGCGCCGCCGCGCGATCGGCCACCGCCGAGACCAGCTTCCCGGGCATCGACGCGCCGTCGAAGCGGCCCTCGCCGGTGATCACCAGCGCGGCGCGATCGAGCCGCGAATCGAAGTCGACCGCCTTCAGCACACGCTCCGCTCCAGGCTCGAGCGCTGCGTTCACGAACGCGGCCGCGGCGGCACCCAGACCGCCCGCCGCGCCGCCGCTTTCGAGATCCGCGACACGTTTGCCGAGATCGCGCTCGATCACGCGAGCGAGCACCTCGAGCCCTCGTTCGAGCTGCTCGACGGCCACCGCGTCGGCGCCCTTCTGCGGAGCGAAGACGCGCGCCGCGCCGTTCGGGCCGAGCAGCGGGTTCCGCACGTCGCACCACGCCTCGAAACGCACGGACCCGAGCCGCGCATCGACGTGATCGGCTTCGATCGCGTGCAACCCGAGCAGCGCGCCACCACCGGGAGCGATCTCCCGGCCGCGCGTGTCGAGCAAGCGAAAGCCGAGGGCTTGCGCGAAACCGGCGCCGCCGTCGACCGTGGCGCTGCCGCCGAGCGCCAGGGTAAGCGACGCGCAACCGCGATCGAGCGCGGTGCTCACCAGCTCGCCCACGCCGCGCGTGGTCGTCTTCAGCGGATCGCGTTCCCGGGGAAGAAGCAGCGCGTGGCCCGCCGCTCGAGCGATCTCGATCAAACCTCGATCCGCGTCGAACTGCGCCCACTCCGCGTCGACCGGCGCACCGGAGGGCCCGGTGACCCGCGCGCCGATGCGAGCGGCGCCGGCCGGCGGACTCACCCGTGGCGGGCCCAGCAGCGCATCGATCGTGCCTTCACCGCCGTCCGCGACCGCGACCACCTCGACCACGGCCTCGGGCCGCGCGCGCCGCACCCCGTCGCCGATCGCCGCGCCCGCTTCGGCCGACGACCACGAGCCGCGCCACTTGTCGGTCGCGACGACGATTCCCGACGAGCTCAAGGAACCGGTTTCGCCGTCACCGTGAGCGGCTTGCTGCGCAGGTCGAAGAACTCCTTCTCCATGCCACGCTCGTAACCGTTCACGATGTACACCTCGCCCAGGGTCTTGTACGAGCCCGCGGTGGCCCCCTCGAAGTGCGTGAACTCGAATCCCACGCCCGGCGTCTGACCAGGCTCCGATTCCGGCGGGTCGGCGGCGGTCGCGTCGTCCACGTAATAGAGGCCGCGCACCACGTTCTTGAGCCGCGGATCGAGCAGCAGCGAGCGCGAGAAGAGCGCCTGGCTGCCCTTCGAGAGCACCACCCAGTCGGTGTCGCCGCGATCGAGCGTCTGCTCTTCCGACGACATCACCCCGTCGATCATCACCGGATTGGGGTTCCGCGAGCTCGAGAATTTCCAGCCCTGCATGTGCTTCGTGAAATCGACCGAGATGCGGATGCTGATGTCCTTCATGAAGAAGCCGGGCTCGAACGGAACCTCCACGAACGCGGGGAGAATCACGGCGTTCTCGTAATACACGGTGTCGAGCAGGTACTCGGAGGAGGCGAGACCGAGACCGGTCTCGAGCTTGTTGGCGACCCGCCGGATCACCCTCACGGGACCGCTCCGGTACCCGACCGGTATCGACTTGAGCTCCTCCTCGTTCACCTTCCACTCGACCAGTCCGAGCAGGAAGAGCGCGCGGATCCGCACCTTGAGCCGGTCCAGAAGATCCGCCTCGACCTCGCCGTGCGGTCCGCGCAGCGTCAGGTTCGACCACGAGATCGGCACCGAGGTCGAGAAGCTCACGAAGTAGTTGGTGGTGCTGATCGCGTCCTTGTGGCTGTCGAGACGCACGTAGGTTTCGGTGCTGCGAGGCGGATCGTGGTCGAAGCATGCGAGGTACACGTACGCCGCTTCGCCGCCCACCGGATCGCGCACCTCGAGCTCGAGCACGTCGCGCGCGCCGGCTGGACGCTCCGCGGTGCGTACTCCCGCGTCACGCGCCATGAAGGCGAGCTCGTCGTTGGCGTCGAGCGCACCGCCGTCCGAGTCGGGTCGCGCGTAGGCGCCCTCGGTGTAGACCCACGGCTGGTCTCCCGGCTGATCGCCTTGTCGCTCGTCGATCTGGAAAGGAATCGGCTCGAGCTCGCGTCCACGAACCGCGAAGAGGCTCATGTCGCGGATCGAGCGCCCCTGGAAGGGCACCAGCCGGTCGCCGCGGACCAGTACCGCGTCGGATACGCGGGAGGGACCGAGCGCGTTGGCGGCCGCGCACTCGGTCGCGACCAGCGAGCAAGAGACGACGAGGGTCACGGCGCCCGCGAGCCACGCGTGGGCTCGCCGGCCTGCGAGTCTCTGCGTGAAGGAGGTCAGCCTCGAGAACCGGGACGCAGACCGCATGATTTGCCGAGAAGCCGGGCCGGGAGACCGCGCGAACCGCCAGCAATTTGGATATACCGGCCGCCGCACCATCCCGCAAGCCGGAGAACCGGAATCGGCGCGCCATGAGCATTCGAGCTTCGTCTCGCGCCACCGCCATCGCGCTGCTGGTCGCTTTGCTGGTGCCGCTCTACGGCGCGCGCCTCGGCGCGGCGCCGCTTTTCGATCGTGACGAAGCGTTCTACGCGGAGTCGGCGCGCGAGATGGTCGCTCGTCACGACTGGCTGACGCCCTGGTTCAACGGCGAGCCGCGCTTCGACAAGCCGATCCTCTATTACTGGCTGCAGCTGGGAAGCCGCGCGGTGCTCGGCGAGAGCGAGGCCGCGGCGCGCCTCCCGTCCGCGCTCGCGGCGTGCGCGCTGGTGCTGGGAACGTTCGTGGCACTCGACGGTCTCGCGGGAACCGGTGTGGCGCTCGCCGCCTCGTTGCTCCTGGCACTCGCCACGGAAACCGTCGCGCTGGGAAGGCTCGCCATCCCGGATGCCACGTTCGCGCTCTTCCTGACTGGATCCTGGCTGGTCGCGTTCGCGTGGACCGAAGGGATCGTGGAGGTCTCGAGCGGCGCTCGCGCGCTCGGTGCTTTCCTGGGGCTCGCGATCCTCACCAAGGGACTCGCCGCGCCGGTGCTGGTGGCGCTGACGCTGGCGCTCCACCGCGCATGCTCCGGTCCCTTCCCGGCCCGCATCGATCGCGTGGCATGGACGAAGCTCGCCGCCGTGGCCTTCGCGGTCACGGCTCCGTGGTTCTTCGCCGAGACGTGCCTCGAGGGCTCGAGCTTCCTCGCGACCTTCTTCCTCAAGCATCACCTGGAGCGGTTCGTGAGCGGCTTGCCCGGTCACGACAAGCCCTGGTGGTACTTCGCGACCAACGTGCCGCTGCTCTTCTGGCCGGCGGTCGCGTATTTGCCCTCGGCGTGGGTGAACGCGCGACTCGAGGCCACGGTCTCGAACACGAGGGTCGAGGCGCGTCTGACGCGTTTCGCGTTCGCGTGGTTCGCCGTGGTGCTGATCTTCTTCTCGATGTCACGAGGCAAGCTGGCCAACTACGTGTTTCCGGCGTTGCCCGCGGTGGCGATCCTGGCGGGCTCGAGAGTCGCCGCTCGCTGGACTGGGCGCGAGCCGCTGGGACGCACCGAGCGCGTCGCGGCGCTGGTGCTGGGACTCGTGGCCTTGGGCTGCGTCTCGATCTCGGGTCCGATGGGCGATTGGATTCGAGCCCGTCTCAACGAAGACAACCGCGAGGAGCTGATCGCGCTCGGGTGGCTGCCGCTCTGGCCCGCGGCGCTGCTCGGCTGCTGCGGATGGCTAGCGGCGCGCGCGATCCGGGAAGCGGCGCCGCGCCGAGCGTTCGCGGCTCTGGGCTCGGGATTCGCGCTGCTCTCGTTCACCGGCGCGCTGTTCGCGATGCCGGAGTTCGGGAGGCGCGCGTACGGCCCCACTCGCGCCGTCGCGCGCTGGATGGGGGCCGCCCTCGCGGACGAGCCCGGCCGCATCCTCCAGTACCGGCTCTACCGGCCCACGATGGTGCACTATGCCCACCATTCGATCGAGGTCACCAAGGATCGAAACCGCCTCGACGAGGAGCTCGCGCAACCCGGGCCGCTCTTCGTCGCGACGTTGCGCAAACACCTCGACGTCGAGCCGCCCATGCCAGGCCTGACCGAGGTCGGCGGAAGCGAGCGCGTCGTGGTGCTGGCCAACCAGGCGGCGGCACGCGCCTTCGCCTCCGCGGTGAGCTCGGACCGGCCTCCGCGCTGAGTTTCTCGGGAGGCTTTTCAAGCCCCCCGCCCCGAAAAAAGTGCGATTTTTTCGGGGCCCCACCCCCAAGACGGCTCGCTGTGCTCGCCGGGCGCCTCTCGGCGCCGGCCCGAGATCCGCGCGAGCAGTCGGTTCGGGGAGAACGCCGAGTGGGAGCGTCCCCGAACCGACTGACGAGGGAACGCCTCACACACTCTGACAGGGGTGTAGACGAAAGAAATTCAGCCGCTTGGATCAGCGGCATGCGTGGCGGGAAATCGCTC
>CAZYWA010000192.1:0-13271 GCA_964650975.1 uncultured bacterium | reverse complement strand
ACCTTACGTCTCGAGATGGGCTACGCGCTCTACGGGAACGAGCTCTCCGAAGCCACGAATCCCCTCGAAGCCGGCCTGGGTTGGGTGGTCAAGCCCGCGAAGGGCGCCTTCGTGGGTAGCCAGGCGATCGAAGCCGTGCGCGCCAAGGGGCTCGCGCGGAAGATGGTCGGTTTCGAGCTGGTCGAGCGCGGCGTTCCGCGCCACGGCTACCCGGTCGTCGCCGCGGGCGCTCCCGGATCCCCGATCGGCGAGGTCACGAGCGGTACCTCGTCGCCGTCGCTCGGGCGCGGGATCGGCATGGCGTACGTCAGCACCGCGCACGCGGCGCTCGGCAGCGAGATCGGAATCGAGGTCCGCGGCAAGCCGTTCGCCGCGCGCGTGGTCAAACCGCCGTTCGTGCCCGCGCACACCAAGAAATAGGGCCGCGAGCGGCCCCCCACGGAAGGAGAGATCGATGGACACGCCCGAGAACCTCCGCTACTCGAAGGAGCACGAGTGGATCAACGCCGAGCATCCCAGCGAGGCGGCGATCGGCATCACCGACTACGCCCAGTCGCAGCTCGGCGACGTGGTGTTCCTCGATCTGCAGGTGAAGGTCGGGGACGACGTCGAGCAGGAGCAGACCCTCGCCAACGTCGAGTCGGTGAAGGCGGTCTCGGAGATCTACGCGCCGGTCTCGGGGAAGGTCGTCGAGGTGAACACCGCCCTCGTCGACACGCCCGAGCTCTTGAACACCGATCCTTACGGCGAGGCGTGGCTGGTCAAGATCGCGGTCGCCGACCCCCAGGAGCTCGAGGCGCTGATGGCCGCCGACGCCTATCTCGGTTTCGTCGAGGACGAGAAGGGCGAGTAGCAGGCTACTGGAAAGGTCACTTCGCGACCTTTCCAGCAGCCTGCCAATGTTTCCTCGGGGGGCTTTTCAAGCCCCCCGCCCCGAAAAAAGTGCGATTTTTTCGGGGCCCCACCCCCAAGTCGGCTCGCTACGCTCGCCGGGCGCCTCTCGGCGCCGGCATGGATCCCACGCGAGCAGTCGGTTCGGGGGAGACGGCGAGTGGAGCGTCCCCGAACCGACTGACAAGGGAAGCCCTTCACAGATTCTGGGAGGGTGTAGACGAAAGAAATTCGGCCGCTTGGATAAGCCGCATGCGTGGCGGGAAACAGTTCGAGCGTCTGCGCCTGTTCGCCTATGGGCTGCGGTCCCTCGCAGCCGCAGACGTCACCTTGGTTCAGACGCTGCGGACGCGAGGGACCGCGTCCCTCCGAACAGCAAGCGATCGCCTCGGAGGAAGTGCTCCGAGCAATGATCCGATTTTGTCCACACCTTCTGAGCCCTCACGGGACGAGGCTCTGCAGTAGCCGGACGTGGACCTGGTCCATCGCGGTCATTCCCGCCGCGCTCGAGCTGCGGGTGCGCTTGAGCTCGATGTTGACGTCGGCGGGCCAGCCGGTGGCGACGTCGAACATCACGCGTCCGTCGATGTCGATCTGATAGTGGGTGTTCGAGAAGCCCCGCGACGGCGAGGAGTCGTTCGAGGTGTCGACCGTCTCGGCGGTGGTCGGCAGCAGCTTGCGGCCGTTCCGGATCTCGAGCGGGTCCACCGAGAAGCGCATCGAGTGCTCGAGGTCGAGCACCGCGTCCCACGTCCCGCCCACCTTCACCGCGTAGGGCGGAAACGACATGGTCCCCAGGAGCTCGTCGAGAAACCCGGGATACGGATCGAGCCCGCTCAGCAATCCCTCCGCCTGCGCGCCCTCGAGACGCCCGCTGCGCATGTAGGTGCGGATCACTTCCGCCTCGGCCATCAGCGCCTTGGTCTTGTCGAGATCGGCCTGGTAGTTGGCCGCCGACTCGCCGCTCGGGGTGAGATTGAACGACAGGTCGCGATAGCGATCGCCCACCACGATCTCGTCCGGGCTGATGCTCTTCACGGTGCGATCGATCCGGTACGCGATCGAGCCGTGCGCTTCGGTGACCCCGTACTGCCGCTCCAGCACCTGATCGAGCTCGATCGAGCGGGTGAAGCTGATCGTGTCGCCCGGCTTGCCGCGCAGCACGAGGCGCTGCGTGGTCGGCGAGAGCCACCAGGCCAGAGCACCGATCGCGGCGATGCCCCCGAGGATCCACCAGCCCAGGCGCGTTTGAGCGTGCCGCTCGCGCGCGGCGCGCGCGGTCGCCGGCTGGTTGGTGGGAGCGCCGATCGGCGGGCTGACGACGTCGACGTCGGCGCCGGCCCGTACCAACCCCGAGGCGATGCGGCGAGCCGCGTCCTCGCTGACACCGGTCGCCACCGGGAACGGCAGCTGGGTGAGCACGCGAGCGATCTCGCCATCGCCGAGCCCGGCCTCGAGCAGCACCAAGCGGACCGCCTTCGCGCCGGCCTCTTCGGCCGGCATCGTCTTCAGGATGACCCGGTAGCGAAGCTGGGGAATGAGCGAGCGCTGGATCACCGCACGCACCTCAGAAGAGTCGCCGGATGAGGTTGAGCGCCAGGCTCAGGACCAGCGAAGCGAGCAGCATCGAGGTGATCGGAAAGTAGAACCGCGAGTGCTCGCCCTCGATGCGGATGTCGCCGGGCAGCTTGCCGAACCAGCCGAGCGCACCGGTGGCCACGAGGAACCCGACGACCGCGACGGCGAGGCCGAGTCCCACGATCATCAGGCCGAGGCGCTTGTCGCTCATGGCCGAGGCCGGATCGTGACCGGTTCCATCGCCGGATCAGTGAATGGTCTCGCGGCCGGTCTCGAGATCGACCCGCGCGGGGGCCGAGCCGTGGCCCGCGTCCAGGATCGCCGGCCCGCGCGAGCGAGGCTGGTAGTACTTCGCGACCAGCTCGTCCGCGAGCGGCTGTCGCGACTCGGTGCCGACCAGGATCAGCACGAAGCCACCGAAACCGGCCCCCGTCATTCGCGCACCCAGGGCTCCCGGGACTGCCCGCGCGAGACGCACCAGCTCGTCCACTTCCGGGTGCGATACCTCGAAGTCGTCCCGCAGGCTCACGTGAGACTGATCGAGCAAGGCACCCAGGGCCGCCGCACCGGAAGCGCGGAGCGCCTCCGCGGCCGCGAGCACCCGCTGGCACTCGGTCACCACGTGCCGCGCCCGGCGATCGAGCGGCGCGGGCAAGGCATCGATCGCGTCGACGTGGCGCGCGGCACCGCGAGCCAGCTCGGACAGGTCGGGAAGCTCGAGTCCCTGCGCGTTGAGCAACGCCAGCGCCTGAGCCGTCTCGGCCCGGCGCTCGTTGTACTTCGAACCGGCCAGCGTGCGCTGCACCCGCGAATCGGCGAGCACCAGGCTCAGCCCGTCGAGCGCGAGCGGGACACCGTGCGTCGCGCCGGTGCGGCAGTCGAGCATCAGCGCCTGGCCCTCGGCCGAGGCGGCGATCGCCATCGGGTCCATCAGCCCGCAGGCTACACCCACGGTACGGTTCTCCGCGGCCTGCGCGAGCCGCGCGATCGACGGGGCGTCGAGCCCCGCGCCCAGCAGGGCGTTGAGCGCGGTGGCGATCGCGACATCGAGCGACGCCGAGCTCGAGAGGCCACCGCCCAGCGGAACGTCGCCCGTGATCGACACGACCAGACCGGGAATGGGGAAGCCACGGTCCACGAATTCGCGCACCACACCGCGCGCGTAGTCGGCCCAGTCGCCGGTCCGCTCCGGCGAACGCACCGGGAAGCTCGCCTCACCGAGCCGCGACGAGAACACCCGGCACTCGTCGCCGGGCGCGAGCCCGATCGCCACGTAGGTGCGATTGGGGATGGCCATGGGCAGCACGAAGCCGCCGCAGTAATCGACGTGCTCGCCGATCAAGTTGACCCGGCCCGGCGCCGACGCGACCACCGCCGGCGGGGCGCCGAAATGCTCTTCGTGGAGGAGGTACGCGCGGCGAGTGTGTGGATCCGGAAAATCGATCATCTCGGATGCCGCATCACTCGTCGGTCGGCGACCAGCGGAGGTGCAGCTGGCGCGCCGCCTGCGCCTCGTTCACGCGGCGCACCGGCGTCGAGTGGGGCGCCGAATGCACCGTCTGCGGATCGCTGTCCATCTCCCGGCGCACCGCCTTCACGGCTTCCACGAAACGGTCGAGCTCTTCCAGCGACTCGGTCTCGGTGGGCTCGATCAGAATCGCGCCCTTCACGTGGATCGGGAAATAGGTCGTCGGCGGATGAAACCCGTGATCGAGCAAGCGCTTGGCGAGGTCGATGGTGCCCAGGTGATCGGGGAAGCCCTTGTCGGTGGCGACGAACTCGTGGAACGAAGGAGTCGCGAACGGGATGTGGAGCGTGTCGGCGAGCCGGGCTTTCAGGTAGTTCGCGTTGAGCACCGCCTCCTCGCTCACCTCGCGCAGACCCGCTCCGCCCAGCGAGCGGATGTAGACCCAGGCGCGGATGAACATGCCCCACTGGCCGAAGTAAGCCTTGACCGGCCCGATCGAGTCGGGCGTGCCGGAACCGGGCGCGAATGGAGCGAGCTTGGCGTGATAGCCGATCGGGCCCGAGCCTGGGCCGCCGCCGCCGTGCGGCGTGGTGAAGGTCTTGTGCAGATTGAAGTGCATCACGTCGACGCCGAGCTTCCCCGGCTGGAAGATCCCCATCACCGCGTTGAAGTTGGCGCCGTCCATGTAGAGCAGCGCGTCCTTCGCGTGCAGCGCCTCGGCGATCCGCGACAGGTCCTGCTCGTAGAGGCCGCAGGTGTTGGGGTTGGTGATCATGATGCCGGCGACCGTGTCGTCGAGATGCGGCAGCACGTCCTCGAGACGCAGGTAGCCATCGGGACCCGAGGAAATGTTCTTGCACTTGAAGCCGCTCATCACGGCCGACGCGGGATTGGTGCCGTGCGCCGTGTCCGGGATCAGGATGATGTTCTTCTTCGTGTTGCCCTGCTTCGAGTGGTAGGCCTTCATCATGAAGGTCGCGGCCAGCTCGCCGTGGGCTCCGGCCGCCGGCTGAAGACACACCTCGTCGAAGCCCGACACCTCGGCCAGGTCGCGCGCCAGCTCGCTCATGATGCGGCGGTGAGCGTCCAGGAACGGCGCCGGCCAGTAGGGGTGAGCGGCCGCGAAGCGCGGATCGGCGGCCACGGCTTCGTTGAGCCGCGGGTTGTGCTTCATCGTGCAGCTGCCGAGCGGATAGAGGCCGCGGTCGATGTCGAAGTTGAGCGTCGAGAGCCGCGTGTAGTGACGCACGCACTCGGGCTCGGAGACTTGGGCGAAACCGCCGCAGCCGTCGGTGCGCTCGGCGAAGTCGAGCTGCAGCCGGTCCACCTCCGGGTTGGAGGCGAACGCCGGAAAGCCGGGGCGGTCGTCGCGGGCGATGTGGAAGATCGGGCGATCAACGACCGAGCGCATGGCGCACCTCCTCGACGATGGCTCGCGCATCCGGGTAATGCACCTCGGTCACGTTCACCAGGTAGCGATGTTCCATCGCGGGGTCGTCCGGGAAGAACCGGGCGAGCGGCACGCCGAGCAGGAAGCCCTGCTCGGCGAGCGATTGGTGGAGGCTGGGCTTCTTCTTGAGGTCGATGACGAACTCGTTGAAGAAGGGCGCCGAGAACGTGAGCTCGATCCCGGCGTCGGCGAGACCGGTGGCCACGTAGCGCGCGGCCTTGGCGTTCTTCTTCGCCACGTCCTCGAGACCGCGGCGTCCCATCAGACTCAAGTACGTGACCGCGCGCAGGCACATGAGGCCCGACGCGGTGCAGATGTTCGACGTGGCCTTGTCGCGGCGGATGAACTGCTCGCGGGTCGCGAGCGTGATGCAGAACGCTTCCTTCCCGTCGGCATCCTGGGTCTTGCCGATCAGCCGTCCCGGCAGCTGCCGCACGTGCTCCTTCTTGGTGGCGAAGTAGCCGGAGGTGGGGCCGCCCAGCTGGATCGGGATGCCGAAGCTCTGGATCTCGCCGACCGCGATGTCGCACTTGACCGGCGGCACGAGCGCCAGCGACATGGCCTCGGTGGCGCACCAGATGGTGAAGGCGTCCTTCGAGATCGCGGACGTGTCCTCGATCACACCGAAGAAGTTGGGGCTCTGCACCACCACCGCGAGCGCCGCGTCCTGCTCGGCGGCGCTCAGGTCGAAACGAGTGCGGCCGGTGGTGGGATCGAATGGCAGCACCACGAGCTCGATCTCGGCGTGGAAGTGCAGATACGTGCGCAGCACCGCGAGGTACTCCGGGTGCAAGGCCCCCGAGACATAGAGCCGGTTGGGCTTGGAGCGCAGGCGACGCGCCATGAGCACGGCCTCGGCGAGCGCCGTGCTGCCGTCGTACATGCCGGCGGTCGCGATCTCGTGGCCGGTGAGCATCGCGGTGTAGGTCTGGAACTCGTAGTACATGACGCAGGTGCCCTGCGCGATCTCGGGCTGGTAGGGCGTGTAGCTGGTGAGCCACTCGCTGCGCGCCGCCACCCGCTCGAGGGCCGCCGGGATGAAGTGCTGGTAGAGACCGCCGCCCACGAGAGCGACGCGCGGGCGCTGGATCTCCATCGATTCGATGTCGCGCCACAGCTGCGCCTCGGGCACGGGGCCTTGGATGTCGAGGGGGCGCGGCATCCGATCGCAGGATGGGATCGAGGCGAAGAGTGCCTCGAGATCGGCCGCGCCGATGGCGCGCAGCATCTGCTCGCGCGTGGCGGGAGTGAGACCGCTGTAACGCATCGTGACCGGACCTCCGGGTCGCGCCGAGACGGCGAGGGATGTGTCGAAACGTGCTGCGGTGAAGCCCGGCAGTGTGACCGAATGAACGACGGTTTTCCAGCGGCTGCCGAACGCGCAGGGGGTCCATTCGCGACTGGAGCACGCGGGGACGCCGCGAGGGGCTGGGGGCCCGTCTCGGGGCACGCCTCGCGGTCGATCGAGACGCGCTCGAGGGGACGCTCGGCTGCATTCGGCCGCGCGACTGGGGCTCACTCCCTCCGGGGTGGAGCGGGATGCGCGGCCTCGAGCACCCCGCGACGATCCCCCAGCCCCTCGCGGCTTCGTCGAGTGGGCCGAGAACGCCTCGCCGGCCGGTGAGGGCCGTCGAGCCCGCTACGGACCTCGACGAAGCGTGGCACTTGCGGCAAGCGTCGTGGTGTATCCGTTTGCTCGTGACTAGTACGACGATCGAATCCGTTGTGGAGGGCGCCGCTCCGCGGCGCCGGCTGTTGCGTCCGAACTGAGCCGAACCGATCTCGTGCTGTCTGGAGGGACGCGGTCCCTCGCGTCCGCGGCGTCTGAACCAAGATGGACGCCGCGGCTGCGAGGGACCGCAGCCCTCCCACGACCAGGCGCAGACGCTCGAGCGCGATTCACTCCGGGAGCTGATCGAGCTCGTGCCAGCGGGTGTAGGCGGTTTCGAGCTCGGTCTCGACCTCGGCGGCCCGGGCCTTGAGGCGGGTCACCTCCTCGACCGCTCGGCGGAAGAGGTCCGGGTCGCCGAAGCGCGCGTGGATCTGGTCGCGCTCGGCTTCGAGGCTCTCGATTCGCTCGGGGAGAGCGGCCAGCTCCTGGCGTTCCTTGAAGCTGCGGCGGCGCTCGCGGGCGGGCCGGGACGGAGCGGGCGGCGGGGCGGGAAATTGGCGGGGATTCGTGTTTTCGGCCGGCGGCGAAGCAGGTGCCGGGCGCTGCAGCAGCCAATCGTCGTACCCACCCGCGTACTCGGTGACTCGGCCCTGCCCTTCCAGCACCAGCGTGCTGGTGGCGATGTGGTTCAGGAACGTGCGGTCGTGGCTCACCACCAGCATCGTGCCGCGGAAGTCGAGCAGCAGCTCTTCGAGCAGCTCCAGGGTCTCGACGTCGAGATCGTTGGTGGGCTCGTCGAGCACCAAGAAATTCGTGGGGCGCGCGAAGAGGCGCGCGAGGAGCACCCGGTTCCGCTCGCCGCCCGAGAGCGATTTGACCGGGCTGCGGGCGCGATCGGCGGGAAACAGGAAATCGCGCAGGTAGGCCAGGATGTGACGCGGCCGACCGTTCACCTCCACCACGTCGCCGGTGTCGCACACGTTCTCGGCGACCGAGCGCTCGGGGTCGAGGATCTCGCGGACCTGGTCGAAGTACGCGATCTGGAGGTTGGTTCCGCGGCGCACCAGGCCCTTTTGCGGGGCCAGGTCGCCCAGCAGCACGCGGATCAGCGTGCTCTTGCCCGAGCCGTTGGGGCCGAGAAGTGCGACCCGATCGCCGCGCAAGATCGTGGTGTCGAGATCGCGGATGAGCGGCGGCGAGCCCGGATACGCGAACGTGATGCCCTCGGCGCGCACCACCAGGTCGCCGGAGCGCTGCGCGTCGGTGATCTGCATGCGCGCGTTCCCGGTGCGCGCACGACGGGTGCGTGCTTCCTCGCGCATGCGCTCGAGCGCTCGCACCCGGCCCTCGTTGCGGGTCCGGCGCGCCTTGATGCCCTGGCGCACCCACGTCTCCTCTTGGCTCAGCTTCTTGTCGAAGAGCGCCTCCGCTCGCGCCTCGGCGTCGTCGAGCGCCTGCTTCGCCGTCTTGTACCGCTCGTAGTCGCCCGGGAACGACGCGAGCTGGCCTCGATCCAGCTCCACGATGCGGGTCGCGAGCCGCGCCAGGAACGAGCGGTCGTGGGTCACGAAGAGCAGGCTGCGGGTGCCGCTCATCAGAAACTGCTCGAGCCACTCGATCGCCTCGATGTCGAGGTGATTGGTGGGCTCGTCGAGAAGCAGCACCGTGGGATCCGACACCAGCGCGCGCGCCAGCAGCGTGCGACGCTTGAGACCGCCGGAAAGCTCCTCGAACAACCGCTCCGGGTCGAGGCCGAGCCTGGCCAGCACCTCGTCGACCTGCCGGCTCACATCCCAGGCGCCGGCCAGCTCGATCTGGTGCTGGAGCTCACCCAGGCGCCGCAGCGCTTCGTCGCCGCCCTCGGCCGAGGCGTGCTTCGCGACCAGCGAGTACTCCTCGACCAGTCGCCGCTCTTCGCCCAGCGCCTCCGTCACCACGTCGGCCACCCGCCCAACGAGGTCACGCGGCACCTCTTGCGGGAGCAGTCCCAGCACGCAGCGCTCGCCGCGCCGCACCTGACCGGCGTCCGGCGCGTCGACACCGGCCAGCACCCGCAGCAACGACGACTTCCCCGAACCGTTCCGCCCCACCAGCGCCACCCGCTCGCCCGGCTCGAGACTGAAGTCGAGCCCCGAGAAGAGCGGTGCGCCGCCGTGAGAAAGGCGCAGTCCCTGTGCCAGAAGCAATGTCACGAGCCGCTCACTCCCGCTGTGCTAGGTTCGCCGCCCCTCGACCCGCGGAGACCTCGATGGCCACTCGAACGCGCGCGCATCGGCCCGTCCATCCCCACCAACCGGTCACGCTCATCACCGGCGCCACCGGATTTCTGGGCCGGAATCTGCTCTATCGCCTCCTCGACGCCGACCCGCGCACGCGGTTCGCGCTCCTGGTGCGCGGCTCCGAGACCTCGAGCCCGCGGAAGCGCCTGCACCGGTTGCTCTCGAACCGCTACGGCGACGAGCGCGCCGAGGAGCTCAAGGACCGCATCGACCTGGTGATGGGCGACGTGAGCTGGGAGCACTTCGGCCTCGACGACCGCTCCTACGAAGCGCTCGCCGCCGGCACCGATCGCATCCTCCACGCCGCGGCGTCGGTGGCGTTCGCGCTGCCGCTCGAGCAGGCGCGCACCATCAACGTGGGCGGCACCAAGCACATCGTCGACTTCGCCGCCGCGTGCGCGCGCAAGGGCCCGTTCCGCCGCCTCGACTACATCGGGACCGCGTTCGTCGCGGGCACCCGCAGCGGAACCATCCTCGAAGGCGAGATCGATTGTGGGCAGTCGTTTCACAACACCTACGAGCAAACCAAGTTCGAGGCCGAGAAGCTGCTCCGGGAGCGCTGGAAGGACCTGCCGATCACCATCTACCGGCCGAGCATCGTGGTCGGCGAGTCGAAGACCGGGAAGACCTCGAGCTTCAACGTCCTCTATTTCCCGCTCAAGATCTACGCGCGGGGCCTGTGGCGCTGGGTTCCGGGCGATCCGTCGACCGAGGTCGACATCGTGCCGATCGACTACGTGTGCGACGCGATCGATGCCTTGAGCCGGGATCCGGCGAGCCTGGGGCGCTGCTTTCACGTGACCTCCAGCGATCGTTCCACCACCATCGGGCGCGCTGCCGAGATGGCGAGCCAGTACTTCGAAGCCAAGCCGGTGCGGTTCTTCCCGCCCACGTTCTACATGAACGTGATCCATCGCAGCGTGGTGGTGGGCACGCTGCCCTTCCGCCGGCTGCACGACACGCTCATCAACAAGGGCTCGCTCTACCTCCCTTACTTCCTGATGAAGCTGCATTTCGACGACCGCGAGGCACGCTCGCTGCTCGAGCCGCTCGGGATCCGCGCGCCCAAGGCCGAGGAGTACTTCGCGCAGATCTTCCAGTTCGCGATCGACACCGACTGGGGCAACAAGCTCCCCGATCGCGGCGAGTGAGCGGGGTCACCCGTGGGGTCTCGCGCGCGAGGGACCGCGCGCGCTCCAAACGGCAACGGCTTCTCGCGATTCGGCTTGGAGGCCCAACGGTCCCTCGGTGGGCAGCGAGCAACCGGAGACACCACCCCGCGGCGCCGGTCGTAGCGTTAAAGCCGAGACCGTACCGACCGGACCGCTTCCTTGCTCGCGCCCCCGTGTCTGCGTAGCATGTGCCCGGGCTCCCCCGAGCGCCGCGAATCGACTCGATGCGGGTCCTCCTCGTCAACCCAGCCCTGGTTCCCAAGCGCCTCGGATCGTACGGGCGCTTCGCCACGTCGGTTCCGCCGACCGGCCTCTGTTACCTCGCGTCGGTCCTGCGCCGCGACGGCTTCGAGGTCCAGGTCTACGACCAGCACGCGGCCCGCGACGGCAACGATCCGCTGATCGAGCGAATCGAGCGCTGGCGTCCGGAGGTCGTGGGCTTCTCGACGCTCACCTTCGTGCTCGAGACGGTCGAGGACGCGGCGCGCCGCATCCACCAGCGGTTCCCCGGCACGCGCGTCGTGGTCGGCAACATCCACGCGACCTACTTTCCGCACGAGCTGCTCGAGCACGAGATCGCCGACTACGTGGTGCGCGAGGAGGGCGAGGTCTCGTTCCTCGAGCTCTGCCGCGCGCTCCGCGACGATCGCGAGCCGGCCGGCATCGCGGGGCTGAGCCTTCGCGAAGGCGGGACGATCGTCGATCATCCCGCGCCGCCGCTGGTCGATCTCGATTCCCTGCCCTACCCGGCCTGGGACCTGCTCGCGGGATACAGCTACGACCCGGAGCCGATGGGTTTGAAGCCGCTGCGCTCCAAGGTCCAGCCGCTGCCCATCCAGGGATCGCGCGGTTGTCCGTTCGCGTGCACGTTCTGCAGCCAGGAAACCGTGTACCGGAAGGTCCGCGTGCGGCCCACCGAGTCGATCGTCGACGAGATGGAGTGGGTGCACAAGACCTACGGCACCGAGGTGTTCGGCTTCATCGACGCGATCTTCCCGCTCTCGTTCAAGCACGGCCACGCGTTCGCCGACGACATGATCCGCCGCGGGCTGCACAAGAAGCTGCGCTGGTTCACCGAGACCCGCGTGGATCTGGTCGATCGCGAGCTGCTCGCCCATCTCAAGGAAGCCGGGCTCACGTTCATCCAGTTCGGCATCGAGAGCGGCGACGACGACGTGCTGGCCGAGCACATGAACAAGCGCGCCACCGTCGCGGAAGCGCGCCGCGCGCTCCAGTGGACGCGCGAGCTGGGCGTGCTCACCTTCGGGCTCTTCGTGGTCGGCATGCCGTTCGAGACCCGCGAGCAGATCCTGCGCACCATCCGGCTCGCCAAGGAGCTCGACCCGGACATCGTCAAGTTCAACGTGGCGGTGCCCTTCCCCGGCAGCGCCATGTGGGAGCAGTACAAGAGCCGGATCGGCGATCAGCCGTCGTGGAAATACAGCGGCTGGTACGACGCCAACCTCAACGACTCGGACAACATCCTGGCCGGCGACACGCTCCCCACGAAGGAGCTCATGTACCTGCAGCGCCGCGCGATGTTCGAGTTCTACGGGCGCCCCAAGGTCGCGTGGCGCTACCTGATGAGCGACCTGGTGTCCCTCGACGTCCTCGCCGAAGGCTTCTACGTGATGATGTCCGACCTGGTGAAATCGGCCTTCGGCTCGCGCCGCGCACGCGTCGAGGCGATGCCCACCGCGTACCCGCTCGCCGCGCCCTCCGCCTGAGCGGCCGCGCTTCACCGGCGGCCGAACCACCACCAGGCCACGAGGACCAGCACGAGGGCGAGCACCCGGAAGCTCAGGCGGGGCTGGATGCTTTCGTCCACCCAGCGATCGGCACGGTCGGCCTTCTTCCACTCGAAGGGCGCCAAGGCCAGCCACGCGAGGTACACGAGCAAGGCGATCCACCACCCGGCGCGAACGATCGTTCCGAGGCTATCGAACGGATCCACCTCCGCGCCGTGGCTCATCGTCGAGCGCCCCAGCGCGAGACGATGAGCGCCACGAGCGCCACGAGGCCGATCCCGGAGAGCCAGACCCATCACGCCTGGCGGCGCACGCGATCAGCGCGCCCGGCCTTCCGCCAGCCGAAGGGCCCGAACACGAAAAAGCCGATCACCGCCAGCCAGCCGGCGACGTCGATCGCGGTCTGGACGTTCGCGAGCCGGTGAAGAAAATCGGCGCTCATCGACGCGGACCGGCAGGAGCCGGTCCCTCCCGGAGATCGCTCACGTTCGCGGC
Source organism: uncultured bacterium (assembly GCA_964650975.1). Lineage (GTDB taxonomy): Bacteria > JADJOY01 > JADJOY01 > JADJOY01 > JADJOY01 > CAZYWA01. Next base: position 578 of record CAZYWA010000192.1, on the reverse strand, counting down.
CGCGTCGCGAGCACTCGCAGGCGGACGTAGTCGGCGGTCCACACGCCGTCCGGGCGGCGCATCACCGGCTCGAGGAGCGCGACGACCTCGTCGACCAACCGCGGCCGATCCTCCTCCGGCAGGACCCGTGTGTAGCTCTCGGTGAAATTCGCGCACCACGCGTGCATCCCGCTTCGCACCTCGACGGGGCGCGGCACCAGCTCGATCCGCTCGACCGTGAAGCCCGCCTCCTCGAGCAGCACGCGGTATTCCTCGGGAGTCGGGAAGTACCACGGACAGAGCGCCGCGCCGTCGATGCCGCGCCGCGCGAGCGCCGCGTGGATCGCGACGCGGATCGCGGCGACGTTCCCGAAGCCTCCGAAATCGGCCGCGAACCGGCCGCCCGGCTCGAGCACCCGCGCCACGCCGGCCAGCACCGCGGCCGGCTTCCGCATCCAGTGCAGCGCGGCGTTCGACACCACCGCGTCGAATCGCTCCGGCAGCTCGAGCGTTTCGGCGCTCAGGCAACGAACGTCGAGCCCGCGGCGGCACGCGGCCTCGACCATGTCGGGCGCGCTGTCGATTCCCACCACCCGCGC
>CAZYWA010000191.1:0-13344 GCA_964650975.1 uncultured bacterium | reverse complement strand
GTTCGACCAGGGAACGGGAGTCCTGTGCCCGGGGCTCTTCACGCTCGGAAACACCGTGATCCGGACCGGGAACGGCCTGGGCGGCGTCAACGCGCAGAACTTCCAGGCCGACTTTATGTCGATGGAGGTGCTCTACGGGCGCCGCTACGAGCTGATCCGGACGCCCACGCTCGAGGAAGTGCCGCTCAAGCCCACCGAGCAGACCCATCCGGGAACACCGCCGCCCATCTATCAGGTGCTGGCGCGCACCATGGACGAGCAGCGCCGCATCCTCGATCCGGCGAGCAGCCTCGCGACCAGCGACCAGGAGCGCTACCAGGGCAGCGTCGACGACTTCTTCACGACGATCAATCTGGGCAAGCAGCGGCCCACCGCCATCTCCACCTCCGACAGCCACAAGCTCGTCGACAGCGCCAATGCCCGCAGCTGGTTCAAGGTGGGCACCGACAATCCTGACGCGGTCGAGGATCTCGACGTGGTCGCCGCGGTGGCGCGCGGGCAAGTGGTGATGGGCTACGGGCCGTTCATCACGCTCACCGCCGACGGCGCCGAGATCGGCAAGACCGTGACGAACACCAGCGGCAACATCGACGTCGAGGTCGAGGTGCAGGGCCCGCCCTGGTTCCAGATCGACCGCGTCGAGATCTACGGAAACGGGGAGCTGGCGGCGGAAATCGCGGTGCCGCGGCCCAACACCTCGACGGTCAAGTACCACGGCCACACCACCATCAACGTCCGCGACCTCGCGATCAACGACCACCAGGCCAAGGACACCTACATCGCGGCGGTGGCGCTCGGCGACGACGATCTCTTCCCGGTGAACTTCCCCAACAGCTACCCCACGCAGAACACCAGCGACATCATCGTCGGGGCGCTCGCCGGAGTGATCCCCGGGATCGGCGGGATCCTGGGGCTGGGCGAGAACATCGTGCCGCTCACGTTCAACGTCCTGCCCTACGGCATGACCAACCCGGTCTACGTGGACGTCGACGGCGACGGACGCTTCACGCCCGTGGGCCGTCCGCCGGCCGACGGCCGCAACAAGCTGCGCGGGTGCGACGAGCCCACCGACGCCTGCGTCTGCCAGACCAAGCTCACGCTTCCCGGTACCGAGCAGCAGGACGCGATGGACACCATGGACTACGTGAACTGGCTCCTAGGTCTCGAGCAGGGCCACGGCCGCCTCAAGGCGGTGCCGCCGGCGCCGTTCGAGTTCCCGGGAAGCTGACGCGCGACGAGACCAGGATTCGGGGGGATCGATGAACCACGTGACACGCAGCAGCAGTCGGGCGCTCGCCGGCATCGTCTTGGCGGCGCTCATCGCCGCACCCGGTTCCGCCCGCGCGGGCCTGGGCGACGAGCTCGCCGATGCGTGGAGCCCGGACGCGTCGAGTGAGCGGAACGCCGTCGATCCGCTGCTCGACCGGCTCATCGCCAAGGGCGTCCTCACCACCGACGAGGCCAAGGAGATCGACAAGGAGGTCGAGGAGCAGAGCCGCTTTTCCGTGAACGTGGGCGGGCGCATCAACCTCGACGGCATCCTCTACGACGGTCAGGACTTCGTCGAAGGAGTGCCCGGAGACCCGAACACCCGCACCGGATTCCGTCTGCACACCGCGCGGCTCAGCGCCGACGGACGCGCCTACTACGACTGGCTGCGCTACGCGTTCGAGGCCGACTTCGCGAACCAGGTGCAACCCAACGACATCGAGGTGACGCTGCTCGACGCGCGGATCTCGCTGGTCGACCTGATCCCCTACAACTCGATCAACCTGGGCCTCGAGAAGCCCCCGTTCGCGCGCCAGCAGATCATGAGCGAGAGCCGCCTCCAGCTCCAGGAGCGCGCGATCGTGCTGCAAGAGCTCGAGCGGTTGTTCTTCGATCGCGAGCTCGGTGCCTCGATCACCGGACGGATCCCGGTCGCCGAGGACAGCGTGATCCTCAAGTACGGCGTGGGCGTCTTCAACGGCTCCGGGACCCGCAGCCTGGGCGGCGACACCAACGAAGGGAAGCTGGTGGCGGTGCGCGCCGCGGTGGACCTGTTCCGCGACATGGGCCAGGAGGAGTCGGACCTGGGCGACGGCGAGCTCGGCATGAGCCTGGGCGGTGGCTGGTTCCTGAACGACGACGTGTCGTCACAGCCCAAGGGCTACACCGTGGACGGCGAGCTCAAGGTGGCGGGGTTCTCGCTGACCGGCGGCTGGGTGCTGGTCGACTACGCACCCGACCTCGGCGCCAACATCGAGTTCCCGCCGTTCGCGACCGACTTCAACTCGCGCGGCTGGTACGTGCAGGGCGGCTACATGCTGCTGCCGCGCCACCTGGAGCTGGCGGGCCGCTACGAGCAGTACGACTCGAACGACAAGGTCCAGGACAACGGCGACGTCACCTCTTACGCCGTGGGCGTCAACTACTACCTCCTCGACCACGACGTGAAGACCAGCCTCGAGTACGTCGGCCGCCTCGAGGACCACGGCGCCAAGCTCGACAACGACTCCCTGACGCTCGAGCTGCAGCTGATCTTCTGAGGCTTTCGCGTCCGGATCCGCGGTCTGGCTCGCGGAAGCGTCGTCAGGGCGCGGTGACGCTCCAGGTCGAGGTGTCGCCGCCCTCGAAGCCGTCGGCGAACACCCATGCCGGCGCGTTGCCGGTGAAGTCGAGATGGATCGAGCCGCTCAAGAACACGGTGATCGGACCGATCGGGTACGCAATCGGCGGATCGATGTCGCCGTCGAAGCTCGTGAGGGTCACGGCGCCGAACGGGTCGACCTGCACGACCCCCCCCATGGAGATGGCGGCCGAGGTCGGCCCGTTCGCGACCAAGATGCCTTTCCAGGAGATCCTGGCCGTGACCAGCACCTGCACCGCCATGGCGGAGAACTGGCCGGTCGCGGGATCCACCTCGACGGCGGCCGGGTTGCCGTCGAGGGTGAGCACCACGTTGGTCGCGTCGATGGTGCCGCACGACGGGGCCGCGAACACCCACTCGAGGTCCGACCCGGCGAGCGTCGCGGCGGTCATGTCGAGGAGTGCTGGGGACTGGCTGTCGTCGAGGTCGAAGTCGAGCGTCGAGCTGGCCTGGACGAAGGTCGAGTCCTGGAGGCTCTGGCCGCAGAACGTGAGTGTCAGGTCGGCTTGATTGGTGTCGCCGTTGGTGGGGGTCAGGTGAAGCGCGTAAGCGTGGCCCCGGCCCGGCAGTGTCGCGAGCAGAGTCAGCGCCAGGAACGCGCTTCGCCAGCCTGGCGCGCGCCGCGAGAGGTGGAGGGCAGGGGGACGGATCATCGGTTCCTCAACCTCGCGTCGAGTATGGGGCCAGGTTCCATTCCCCCCAGTAGCTCTCGATCGAGCGCGCCAGGTCGACTAGCCGCTCGAACTCGAGCGGCTTCACCAGGTAGCTGTTGGCGCCGCTCGCGAACGCTCGCACGCGATCGGCTTCCGAGCCGGTGGTGCTGAGCACGATCACCGGGATCGAGCGCAGCAACGGGTCGGCCTTGACGGTCTCGAGCACCCGGTGCCCCGAGACTCCGGAGAGGCGCAGATCGAGGAGCACCACGTCCGGCCGAGGGTCCGGTCCGCGCGGGATCGAGCGCCTGAGGCGGTCGAGCGCCTCCTCGCCGCTCGAGGCTCGCTCGAGCAAGGCGCCGCTGCCGGTTTCCTCGAACGCCCAGTGCGCGAGCTGCGCGTGATCGTCGTTGTCCTCGACGATCAGGATGCGCAGCGGCTGGGAGCCGGCGCCGTCCCTGACCGGGATGGCTGCGAGGACCTCCGACGTGGCTCGTTGCGAACCATCGGCTTCGTTCCCGGGCACGACCGCCGGTGGCCGAGCCGTCGCCGGCGACGGTGGCTCGGTGGGCGAAGGCCGAGGCGAGCGCGCCAAGAGGCCGTTGATGCGAGCGTGCATGTGGCGCGCGCCAAGGACGGCGCGCTCGACGAGCTGGTCCGCTTCGGGGCCTAGACGTCCCCCGTACTCCCGGCCCCAGAGCTCCAGATGACTCGCGATGGTGCGCAGCGACTCCTGCAGGTCGTGAGAGGCGACCCACGTGAACTCGGCGAGCTCCGCCTCCTGACGGGTGCGCTCGCGGCGTTCCTCGGCCAGCTCGAGCGCCCGGTTCACGGCGTGCGGCAACCGCGACAGCCGGTCCTTGAGCACGTAATCGGCGGCGCCCAGGCGAATCAGCTCCGCCGCGCGCTCTTCGCCGATGGTCCCCGACACGAACAGGAACGGCACCTCCGGCTTGCGCTCGGCGGCCAGCGCGAGCGCCGCGGCGCCGTCCCAACCGGGAAGCGTGTAATCGCCGATGAAGACGTCGGGCCAGCCGTCGCCGAGAAGGCTCTCGAACGCCTCGGCCGAATCCACCACTCGGAACTCGAACGCGGAGGACGACTGGCTGAGCGCGCGCTGGATCACGGCCGCGTCCGAGCTGGAGTCCTCGATCAGCACGACGTGCACGGACCGCTCGGCTCGAATGGGCATCGACGGGGCTCGACGCCGTAGTGTCGCGATTTCGCCCATCCGCTGACAAGACCGCGGCCCGACGGCGGTGTCCCGTGTGGTAACTCTACGGCGCATGGCGGCGCGCGAGGGGGATCCGGTCCGCGAGCGGTGGTGCGGCGATCCACGCGTGGCGTGGCTGCTCGACGGCAAGCGGCTCGACGCGGCGCGGCTGACCAACGCGCCGGGTATCAGCGTCGTCAAGAACTACAGCAAGGTGCTGGTGCTACGCGTCGAGTCGGCGGACGGCGCCTGGTTCCTCAAGTGGTACCGGCTCCCCACGCTGCGCCTGCGTTTGAAGGCGGCGCTCGGGCCGAGCCCGGCGGCCCGCTTCCGGACCGGCGCCCTAGTGCTCGCGGCCGCGGGCTTCCGCGGACCGCGCCTGGTCGCGACGGCCGAGCTCGGTCCGGCGTGGCTGCCGCGCGGCTCGGTGGTGGTCACCGAGGAGGTGCGCGGCGCGGTGCCGCTCGACGTGGCGGCGGCCGCGCTGCGTTCCACGGTCGCGGCGCGGCGCCGCTGGCTCTGGGCGCTCGGCCGGCTGTTTCGCGACCTGCACGCGGCGGGCGTGCTGCACAAGGACTTGAAGGACGCGAACGTCCTGAGCTCACCGGTGGCCGAGGCGCCGGCGTTCACGCTGCTCGACCTGGAGGACGTGCGCAAGGTGCCGCAGCTGGGCCGCGAGCGCCGCTTGCGATCGCTGATGCAGCTCTACCGGACGCTGGGACGGGGCGCCCGCCCGCGCGACGCCGTCGCGTTCCTGCAGGGGTACTTCGAGGGCGCTCGCGAGCGCCACGCGGAGATCCAGCTGGCGCTCGAGCAGGTCGGCCGCATGGGCGCGGCCAAGGATCTGCGGGACCGGGGCCGGGTGGTGCGGCGCATCGATCACGCCGGATTCCGCTGGCTCACCACGCTGCGTGGCGCGCACCTGACCGAGCACATCATGAGCTGGGACCCGGAGGCGATCGAGCACCACGCGTCGGCCTGGGACCAGCGGGTGGGAAGAAGCCGCCGCAACGTGAAGCTCGAGCTGCCCGACGGCGATCGCTTCTGGGTGCGCTTCTACCGTCCCCGCAACCTGCGGAAGGCGCTCTTCTCCCACGAGCGTCCCGGGCGTGCGCGCCGCGAATGGGACCACGCGTGCGAGGCCGGCCGGCGCGCGGTCCCCGCGGTGCTACCCGAGGCGCGCGCACGAGCCCACGGCTGGGCGTTTCGCACCGAGCTCATCGCCTATCCGCTCATCGAGGGCGCCCGCGACCTCGCGTCGCTGATGGCCGAGCCCTCCATTCCGATCGCGGTCAAGCGCGATCACCTGGGACGAGGGGCGCGGCTCTTGCGGCTGGCGCACGATCGAGGCGTCACGATCCGCCACGTCCGCCCGGACCAGATCCTGCTCGCGCCCGACGGCAGCGCGCGATTCATCGGCCTCGAACGCGCGCGCTTCGGCGCTCGCGCGAGCTGGCGGCAGCGCACCCGCGATCTGGCCGCGATCGACCGCGGGTTCGCCGAGGCCCGGCTCCGCCAGGGACAGGCGGTGCCGCGCACCCACCGCATGCGCTTCGTGCTCGCGTACCTGGAGGCCGGCGCGGTCGAGATGGCGCCCCACAAGGTGCTCCGGCGGGTGGCCCGCACCAGCACCCGGCAGCTCCTGCGCCGCGAGCGCCGCCGGCGACGGGCGTTGCGCTCGCGGCGCATCCGCGACGTCGAGCTGCCGCCGGTTTCGTGCTTCATCATCTGCAAGGACGAGGAAGAGCTGATCCGCGACTGTCTGGAGAGCGTCCGCTGGTGCCGCGAGATCGTGGTGGTCGACTCGTACTCCACCGATCGCACCGTGGAGATCTGCCGCGAGTACACGGACCGGGTGTTCCAGCGCGAGTGGCCGGGATTCGTCGAGCAGAAGCGCTATGCGCTGGGGCTCACCAAGAACGAGTGGGTGCTCAACATCGACGCCGACGAGCGCATCTCGCCCGAGCTCAAGGACGAGATCGCGCGGCGCCTCGCGGTCTCGGACGACAAGGTCTGGGGCTACTACATCCCGCGCCTGGTGTTCTACCTGGGACGCTGGTGGCGTCACGGCTGGTATCCGGAATACCGCTTGCGCCTCTTCCGCAAATCCCGCGTGACGTGGGGCGGCGTCGACCCCCACGAGCGCGCGTTCCTGGCCGACGAGCGGCGCGCGGCGCGGCTGCGCGGCGACATCTGGCATCTCACCTACCGGGACCTGCGCGACCAGCTGCGCACCATCAACCGCTTCACCAGCATCGCGGCGCGCGAGGCGTTCGAGCGCGGCAAGCGCTTCCGGAAGCTCAACCTGCTCGGCAATCCGGTGGTGCACTTCCTCAAGTTCTACGTGATCAAGCGCGGTTTTCTCGATGGGATTCCCGGCCTCTTCATGGCAGGCTTGATGGCTCTGCACGTGTTCCTCAAGTACGCGAAGCTCTGGGAGCTCGAGTGCACGGAGCTGGGAAGCGGAGCCGATGAGCGCGAACGAGCCGGCCAACCCGTTCCCAGCACCGGCTGAGCTCGACGCGGTCGACGCACGGCCAGCGGTGCTGGCGCCCGAGGTGCTCCCGGCGCCTCGGCTGCTGCCCGAGGCCTTTCTCGTCGAGGTGGGGCGCTGGGGCCTGCGCGCCGTGGCTCTGTTCGCACCGATCTCGATCGCCGTGGCCGAGATCGGTTTCGGCGTGGCGCTGGGTGCGTGGGCCTTGCGCTGGGCGATCTACCGGCGCCCAGGCTGGCCGCGAACGCCGGCCGACCTGCCGTTCCTGGCATTTCTGGCGTGCGGAGTGCTGAGCGCCATCGCCGGGATCGACGCCAAGACCGCGCTCTGGTCGTTGCGCTCGTACCACCTGGTGCTGCTCTTCTACCTGACGCTCGCCACGGTCACGGACCCGGACGAGCGCCGCCGCCTGGTGTGGCTGGTGACCACGGGCCTGTTCCTCGCGGCCTGGCACCGCGTCTACGACTATCGCTGGCAGAATTTCCTGCACAAGAAGGGGCCCGGGCTCATGACCCGCGCGAGCCAGCTCGCCGTCGGCGTGCCGCTGCTCCACGCGCTCTTTCTCGCGAAGGGAAGCGCCCGGCGGCGCGCCGCGCTGGGCGGCGTCCTGGCGATGCAGATCGCCGGGCTGGTGTGCACGTTCAAGCGCGGTGCGTGGCTCGCGACCCTGGTGGCGCTCTCGAGCCAGCTATGGCTCAAGAACCGCAAGCTGGTGCTGGTGCCGTTCGTGGTCGCGTCGCTGCTCGTGGTGGGGTACCCTCCGGTGCGCGTGCGGCTGGCGCAGTCGGTAGAGGATTTCATGCAGTCCGACAACCGGCTTCACATGTGGGAGATCGGCGGCCAGCTGATCCGCGATTACCCGCTGGGCATCGGTACCCACAACGGCACCATCATGCAACGCGTCGACCTGTGGGGGCCGAACCCGCCGAAGCACCGGCATTTCCACTCGGATCTGATCACCATTTTGGTCGAGGATGGTTATCTCGGGCTGGTGGCCTTCGCGGCCTGGCTGGTGGCGCTCGCGCGCATGTTGCTGGCGCGCGTCCGGGAAGCGAAGAGCGAGGGCGATTTCGAGGCGGCCGTGGCGCTCGGGGTCGCGACCGCGTTCCTGTCGTGGAACGTGAATGGACTGGTGGAATTCAACTTCGGCGACGCCGAGGTGATGCTGGTCCTCTACGTGCTGCTGGGAGTGGCCCTGGGTCCGCTGCTGGCGCGCCGGCCGGCGCTGGCTCCGGTCGCGGCCCCGGGGGCGAGCCCGTGACCGGCACGAATCGCGCTGCCATCCTGGCGCTGGCCTTCGTCGGGAGCGCCGCGCTCGGCTGTCCCAGCAAGCCGGTGGCCCCGCCTCTCGAGGGCGCGGTGACCGACATTCCCGTCTACCCGAAGTCGCGGGTCGTGGAGCGCATCGACTATCCGTCGCGCGGCCCTCACTGCGCGCTCGACACGCTGATCTGGGACCTCGAGTCCACCGATTCGCCGCAGAAGCTCGAGTTCTTCTACCGTCGCACCCTGACCTGGGTGACCCCCGAGGAAGGCCACGACGCGGACGTCTCCAAGGTGCTGTTCCTCTACCTGCCGGACGGCGGCGAAACCGCGAACCAGGAGCAGATCTCGATCTCGATCGACCGGCAGGCGGTCGGGGCGGCGACCCACATGCGCGTCAAGGAAACCGTGTGCGCGGAGCGCCGCGCCGCACCACCCACCGGCTGAGTCTCCCGGGGGGCTTTTCAAGCCCCCCGCCCCAGTCGAAGTGAATTCGACTGGGGCCCCACCCCCGAGTCGGCTCGCTGCCCGCTTGCCGGCGCCTACGGGCGCGCTGGGCAAATTCGGCGCCACCACGCCGAGTATGACCTTGAACGTTTTGCGCGGGGGCTTGTCCCCCGCGGGCTCCATCGAACGATTGCCTCACACCCTCAGTTCGGCGCCGGTCAGCCGATCGCACCAACCTCGCGCAGCTTGGCGAGCTCGTCCCAGTCGAGACCGAGGTCGAGCAGCACCTCCTCGGTGTGCTGGCTGAGCTCGGGGCTCGGCTCGAGCGCCACCGGCTGCTGGTCGAACTGGACCGGGCTCGCGACCAGGCCGAAGTGGCCCGCGTCGCCTCCGGGAACTTGGGCGAGGTAGCCGTTGGCGGCCGCCTGCGGGTCATCGTGAAGCTCGCCGGGCAGCTGCATCGGCGCCCACGGTGTCTCGAGCGAGCGCAGGCGCTCGCGCCACACCGCGAGCGGCTCGCCGGCGAACGTGCGATCGAGCTCCGCGACGCATTCGCGACGATTCTGGAAGCGCGAGCGGGCATCGGCGAAGCGCGGGTCGCCGAGCAGGTCGTCGCGCCCGATCGCACGGCAGATCTCCTCCCAGTAGCGGTCGGGCTGCAAGGCCATCAGCACCAGCCAGCGTCCGTCGCTGGTTCGGTAGCTGTTCGCGAGCGGGTTGAACGCGGCGGCGCGGTCGGGAACCGGCATGCTCTTTCCGGGCGGCAGCAGCCGGCTCGCGACGATGTCGGGCGCCAAGGTCCACATCGCGGTGCCGAGCAACGACACGTCGACGACGCTGGGATCGCCGCCGCGCTCGCGCTGGAAAAGCGCGGCGGCGACTCCCGCCGCGAGCGCCACCGCGCCCACCGAATCGCCGAACGCGGGGCGCTGCATCACCGGCGCTGCTGCACCCGGTGCGGTGAGCCCGTTCGCGACTGCGCCGCGGAACCAGAACGCGGTCGCGTCGTAGCCGCCACGATCGCTCTCGGCTCCGTCGGGACCCTGGCCCGAGCCGCGCACGTAGACGATGCGCGGGTTGCGGGCGCGCACGTGCTCGACGTCGATCCGCAGCCGCGCTCGCGCCGACGGCAGGAAATTGGTGAGAAACACGTCGCTGCGCTCGGCCAGCCGGTAGAGCAGCTCGAGCCCCTCGGCGGTGGCGATGTCGATCCCCACCGAGCGCTTGCCGCGATTCGACTGCTGCATCATGAAGTCGACGCCGCCCTCGCGGAATCCGAAGCCCGCGGCGGCGAGCCCGCGCTGCGCGTCGCCGCGCACCGGATGCTCGACCTTGATGACCTCGGCGCCCCAGTCCGCGAGGATCGCGCCGGCCGCGGGCACGAACCAGAACTGCGCGACCTCGAGAACCCGGATCCCGTCGAGTGGCCGGCTCAAAGATTCGCCCCGGTGTAGCGGACGCTCGCGTCCCAGAGGCGGCTCGCGATCGACGGCTCGTCGCGGCCCACGCGCGGCTCGCGAATGCGGTCGAACTTGTAGTAGCCGCCGGTGGCGCCGTCCATGCCCGGCGCCGAGGCGAGAAACACCGCGGTGCGCGCCGCGCGCGCGGGGCTGGGGAAGGGGGCCATGACCAGCTGCCCCAGCGCGCGCACGATCGCCGACGGATCGTGCGCGGCGATGTTCGACGCCACCGGCCCGGGATCGAGCGCGTTCACGGTGACACCGGTGCCCGCGAGGCGCCGCGCCAGCTCGCGGGTGAAGTACACGATCGCGAGCTTCGACCTTCCGTAGGCACCGAGCCAGCCGTAGCGGCGCCCGAGCTCCAGGTCGTCGAGGTCGAGCGACACCATCCGGTGGGTGTCGGAGGACACGTTGAGGATCCGCGCCGGCGCCGACTCGCGAATCCGGGGCAGGAGCCGCATCGTGAGCTGGAAGTAGGCCAGGTAGTTGACCGCGAACACCCGCTCGACGTCATCGACGGTGGTCTCGCGGCAGCGGCTCACCAGACCCGCGTTGTTGACCAGCACGTGCAGTGGCCGCTTCGAGTCGAGGTACTCGCGAGCGGCGGCGTCGATGGCGGCGCGCGACGCGAGGTCGCAGAGGAGCACGGTGGGTGCCCGGCCCGTGGCGCCGGCGATGACCTTCGACGTGGCGTCGCACTTCTCGCGGCTGCGTCCCAGGATCACCACGTCGGCGCCGCGCTCCGCAAGGGCCAGGGCCACCGCCTGGCCATGGCCAGCCGTGGCCCCCGTGACCAGGCAGGTCTTGCCGTCGAGGCGATACGGGGCGTCGAGATCGCCGAGCCGGTTCACGACGGCAGCTCCTCGGTGGGAATCTCGAAGCGGGCGCTGTAGCTCTGGAACGCCCGCGCCACCTGCGCCTTGTCGAGCCCGAAGTCGGCGAGCTGGTAACGGTGCTTGCCGTGGCGATGCTGCGGATGGTCCTGCAACCAGCCGCGCATGAGCGCGCGGGTCTCGTCGGGGAGCGTGACACCCAGGCGCTCGTAGACGCGGCGCACCGCCGAGAGCGGATCGCTCATCAGATCGGAGTAGAGCACATCGATGAAGCGCTCGGGATCGGAATGCGCCCGCGCCTCCATCGCGCGCGTCACCATGCGCTCCATCTTGCGCAGCCAGTGGCGGCCGACCTCGACGGGATCGACCGCGTCGCTCATCACGCCGCGCCCGTGGGCGATCATGCTGCAGAAGGACGCGACCACGCGGGTGGGATCGCGGTGCGTCTGGACGATCGTCGCGGTCGGGAACACCTCGAGCAACGCGTCGAGATGCTCCAGGTGATGTGGCGTCTTCAGCACCCAGCGGGAGCCGCGGTGCTGCCATTCGAGGACCGCGAGCGTGGTGGCGAGCTCGCGGTAGGCGGCGCGATGATCCTGCGTCTCGAGCCACGCGGCGAAGCTCGGCACGTGGTAGGTCGCCTCGGGAACCGTGCTCAGGAACGAGAGATCGAGCAGCAGCACGTCCTCTTCGGGCGCCAGCGCCTCGACCGGATGGATCGCGAAGAAGCTCGGCGCCATGTAAGCGAGGGCGCGCTCGGCGAGCTTGGCGGTGCGGATTCGTAGGTCCCTGGCGCGATCCGCGGGCGGACGGTCGACGTCGGAGGGCGCCGGGTTGAGCGCTTCCCAGCTCGCCAGATGGCGGACCTCGGGATCGACCGACAGCAACCGCTGCAGCAGCGTGGTGCCGGTGCGCTGCAGCCCCGCGATCACCACCAGCGGCGCCAGCGGGCGCTCGCGGATCTCCGGATGGCGGCGCAGGATCTCGGCGATCCGCAGCCGGTTCGCGAGCGTGCCCACCAGCTTCTCGCGCGTGAGGAAGCGGCCGACCGGGTGGAGCTCGGCCTCGCTCTCGAGAGACGAGAGGAGGAGCGCGAGCCGCGGGCGGAAGCTCTCGTCGCCGAAGTCGCGGAGCTTGGTGCGCCGCCGCGCGGTGGCGATCAAACCTTCCTCGCTCAGGTCGATGCGTCCCACGCCGATCGAGCCGAGCTTCCGGCCCAGCGCGTTGGCCGCCGCGATCGGCGCCGGGCGGAACGGGTGGCGGTAATGCGCCGAGGTGACGAGCGGGCCGCTCTTCACGAGTCGCCCAGCGAAGCGCCCAGCTCGACGAGAGTCGTCACGCGGGTCACCGGATCGGGCCGCGTCTTCGCACGCACCCAGCGCAGGCACATCGTGCCGCGGCTGTGGCCGGCGGTGTCGATCCAGTTGCCGCGCGCGGCGCCTGGGTCGCGGGCGGCGACCACCAGACGCACCGAACCGTCGGCGCGCGCCACCGCGGTGTGCTTGTTCACCGTGATGCGGTGATAGCGATAGTCGAGCGATTCCATCCAGTGGTTGTTGAGCTGGAAGTTCCAGGTCTCGCAGTCCGGCGGCGTGAGATCGATCACCAGCGCCTGCTCCGGCTGCAGCTCCCAGTAGCCGTGATAGTAGGTGATGTTCGGATCGCCGCCGGCCGCGTTCGAGGTGCTCGGGTCGAAGTAGGGCAGCTCGTTGGTGCGCGCGCGGAAGCCGTCGGCCCAGCTGGCAAACATCGCGGCGCATCCCAGCACCAGGTTCGCGACCGCGGTGAGCCCGCCGTCGATGGCCTCGGGCGTGACGGGTGTCGGCAGCGCGTGGCCGCCGATGCGCTCGATGGTGAGCTCGGCCGGAATCTCGCGCTCGCGGTCGAGGAACATCTGCCGCACGATCACGAAGGTCGAGTCGGCGGCCAGCTCGAGCCAGTTGCCCGGCTCGCGCTCACGGCTGACCGTGACCTCGAAGGTGCCGTCCGGCGCCGTCGCGACGTCGGCGCCTTCCAGATAGCCGGTCTTCCCCATCCGTCCACCCGCGCCGTAGTTCCCGGCGTAGGTGCCGAGCCCCAGGTAGTGAACCGAGTTGCGCCGTCCGCGGATCCGGTAGCGATGCTCGCCGCTCACGGTCGCGATCGCATACCGGATGTCGGGGTTGTCGGCCCCCATCTTCGCGGTCTCGTGGATGGGGCGGTGGAACACGGGATTGAGCGGATCCGCGTTCTCGAGCAGCGTCTCGAGCGCCGCGCGCAGAATCCGGGTGAGGTAACGGAAGCCCTCGGCGCGGTCGAACGGATCGTCGGGGCTCGACGAGCCGGTGATGATCGAGCCGGCGCCCTTCAGCG
>CAZYWA010000190.1:0-13389 GCA_964650975.1 uncultured bacterium | reverse complement strand
ACCTGCGCGGCGGCGGCGGTGCCGCCGGCCTCGGCGACGGCGTCGCGGTCCAGGGCTTCGAGCTCGGCCCGATCGCGAACAAGGTGATGGTGAGCTACGCGTACCAGGGCGAGCTCCGGCCCGATCGCGACACGCCCGAGGGCGAGCTGGTAGCGGAGCTCGACGGCGACGGCAACCGCGTCGGCGAGAACCTCTTCAAGTCGAGCTGGCGCGCCGAGCTCGATCGCGGCTCGGGTGGGCGCTTCGAGGCCATCGCCAGCTACGTGACCGGCGACTACGACGGCTACGTGTTCGTGCCGCTCGAGATCCGCGGCACCTCCGCCGAGAGCCTGCTCCTGCGTCACGAGCACGACTGGCTGGGCGGCACCACCACCGCGCAGGCGAGCTGGGAGGGAACCCGCGGCCGGGTGGTGAACCAGGTGGCGCTCACCGACCTCGATCCGGTCGATCCGCAGGGACGCATCTTCTCGGCCACCGACAACGTGACCAGCGAGCTGCGCCACGAGGTCACTCTCGACCTCGGCTGCCCGCAGGATCTGCTGCTCGGCACGGCATTCCGCTGGGCGAACGGACGCGGCGACGTGCTCAAGGACTCGGCGGACCCGACGATCGAGACGCTCGGCGGGTTCGTGTCGGACGAGTGCCGCATCACCCACGACGTCGCCGTTCGCGCAGGACTGCGTGTCGAGGGCCTGCACCCCTCCGGCTTCCAGCTGCTGCCGAGCGCCAGCGTGGTGTGGGAGCCCGTCGAGGAGCAGCAGAGCTTCCGGCTGAGCGTCGCGCGCGGAGTGTCGCTGCCCACCAGCTACGAGCTGGGCGGCTCGCTGCACCTGACGCCGCTTGGGCTGCCCAACGCCACGCCGCCTTTCAATCTGGCGCTGCTCCGCAAGGTGAGCTTGAGCGTGGGCGGCGATCCCAGCGCCGAGCCGCCCGAGCTCTGGACCCTCGAGCTGGGCTGGCGCGGCCGCTTCCCGCGGCCGCGGCTCCAGACCAGCGTCGAGGGGTATCTGGAGCGAGTGCGCCATCTCCCGGGCGCCGCGGTCGAGATCGACGACGGGGCTCCGACGGTCAAGTGCAACAGCCAGCGGATCGAGCAGGTGCTGCTCAACCTGGTGAACAACGCGGCGCAAGAGCTGTTCGCGCGGCGCCGCGACGATCCGTCGTTCCAGCCGCGCATCGCGTGCCGGGCGCTCTCCCGCGACGACCGGGTGCGCTTCGAGATCGAGGACAACGGCCCGGGCATCCCGGCCGCCACCCGCGAGCACATCTTCGAGCCCTTCTTCACCACCAAGGACGTGGGCGAGGGGACCGGCCTCGGGCTCTCGATCAGCTACCTGATCGTGACCGAGGGCCACGGCGGGCGGATGTGGGTGGAGGACGGCGCTTGGGGCGGCGCGCGTTTCGTGATCGAGTTGCCGGTGGCCGGCGAATCGCGCGAGGAACGGACCGAGACATGACGGCTCACGATGCGGCACGCCCGCGAGTCCTGGTGGTCGACGACGAGGAGCCGGTGCGCGAAGCCGTCGCGGACTTCCTGCTCGACGAAGGCTTCGAGGTGGTGACCGCCGCGAGCGGCCGCGAGGCGCTGACGCTGGCGCGGGCGAGCGCCTTCGCCCTCTACATCCTCGATCTGCGCATGCCGGGGATGAGCGGCAACGAGCTCGCCGTGGCGCTCAGGGCGATCTCGCCGGCCACGCCGTTTCTCGTCATCACCGGCTCTCCCGACTACGTGCCCGGCGAGCCGCTCCGGGCGCTGGGAGTGGGCGCGGACGATACGCTCATCAAGCCCTACGACCTGCTGCTCTTGGGCGAGAAGGTGCGGCGCCGCATCGGAGCCGCGACGTGAAGATCGCGACCGTGCTGGTGGTCGAGGACGAGCCCGCCAATCGCGGCGCGCTGGTCGATTACCTGGAGGACGAGGGCTTTCAGGTGGTCGAGGCCGGCGACGGCATCGAGGCGCTGGAGCGGCTCGCCACCCAGTCGGTCGACGTGGTGCTCACCGATCTCAAGATGCCGCGCATGACCGGCATCGAGCTGCTCGAGCGGATCCGCGAGCGCTGGCCGGGGCTGCCGTGCATCATCGCGTCGGGACAGGGGCAGATGTCGGACGCGATCGCCGCGGTGCGGCTCGGCGCCGAGGACTACATCGAGAAGCCGCTCTTGCTGCTCGATCGCGTGGGCATCGCGGTGCGGCGCGCCCTCGAGCACCAGCGGCTGCTGCGCGAGAACCGCGTCAACCTGGCGGAGCTCGAGCGGCGGAACGCGAGCCTGGCCGAGAGCAACGCGGCGCTCGCCAAGGCCAAGCGCGAGGTCGAGGAGACCCAGGAGCAGCTGGTGCACGCGGCGAAGATGGCGGCGCTGGGCGAGATGGTCGCGGGCGTCGCGCACGAGATCAACAACCCGCTCGGTTTCGTGTACTCGAACGTGCGCACGCTCGCCGACACGCTCGCGGCGCTCGGCAATCTGGCCAAGGGGCTGGCCGAGAAGAGCGGTGACGCGAATGCGCGCGCCACCGCCAAGTCGGAGATCGAGCGGCTCGCGAAGCGGGTCGATCGGTTGCTGGAGGGGTGCCGGAGCGGCACCGAGCGGACCCGCGAGATCGTCGAGCGGCTCAGGCGCTTCGCGCGCCCCGGCGAGGCGACGCTTCACTCGATCGATCTGATCGAGAACCTGGACGCAGCGGTCACCTTCATCAGCCACCGCATCGGCGACGGCGTCAAGCTGCACCGCGATTACGGTGTGGTGCCGCGGGTCATCGGCCGCGGCGGCGAGATCAACCAGGTGTTCGTGAACCTGCTGGCCAACGCGCTCGACGCGGTGCAGGAGAAGGGCGACATCCACCTCCAGGTGCACGAGCGCTCCGCACCTCCTCGCGGCGGCACTCGCGAGCGGGGTGGCTCGTGGGTGGAAGTGGTGGTACACGACAGCGGACCCGGATTCCCGCCGGAGATCGAGGCCAAATTGTTCGAGCCTTTTTTCACCACCAAGCCGCCGGGCCATGGCACGGGCTTGGGTCTTTCGGTGAGCTACGGCATCGTGCGTTATCACGGGGGCCAGATCGAGGCCCGCAACCACCCGGAAGGCGGCGCCGAGTTCCGCGTGATCCTGCCGGTCCTGGGATCCCCGAAGCGCTGACGAGGAAACCGAGAACGTGTCCATTTCCCGTGACGCAATTCTGATCGTCGACGACGAGGTCCTCGGTCTCGAGGCGCTCGAGATGGCGCTCGACCAGACCTACCTCGTGCACAAGGCCACCAGCGGCCTGGCGGCGCTCGACATCCTCGACCAGGAGGAGGTCGCGATGATCATCGCCGACCAGCGCATGCCGGGCATGACCGGGGTCGAGCTGCTGTCGCGGGCCAATGCCGAGAAGCCCGACGTGGTGCGCATCCTGCTCACCGGCTACTCGGAGATGGGCGCCGTGGTCTCGTCGATCAACGACGGCCATATCTACTACTACCTGACCAAGCCGTGGGATCCGTTCGACCTGCGCACTCGCGTCGAGCGGGCGCTCGACCACCGCCGCATGTCGATCGAGAACCGCCGGCTCACCGACGAGCTGCGCGAGGCCAACCGCAAGCTCACCGAGTCGGCCGAGAGCCTGCGCCTCGAGAACCGCCAGCTGCGGAGCGAGGTTCGCGAGCGCTGGAAGCTCGAGGAGTTCGTGGGCAAGAGCCCGCCCGTCCGGCGCGCGCTCGATCGCGCGATGCGCGTGGCCGAGTGGGACGCGACCACGGTGCTCTTGACCGGCGAGTCGGGCACCGGGAAGGAGCTGGTGGCGCGGCTGGTGCACGAGACCAGCCCACGCTCGGACGCGCCGTTCGTGGCGGTCAACTGCGCCGAGTTCCCCGAGACGCTCCTCGAGAGCGCGCTCTTCGGCTACCGCAAGGGCGCTTTCACCGGCGCCACCGCGAGCCGTCGCGGGCTCTTCGAGGAAGCGAACGGCGGCACGCTGTTCCTCGACGAAGTCGCCGAGATGACCTCGTCGATGCAGGTCAAGCTCCTGCGCGCGCTGCAGGAGCGGTCGATCCGGCCGGTGGGCGCCAACGAGGAAGTGCCGATCGACGTGCGGCTCATCACCGCCACCAACCGCGATCTCAACGCCGACGTCGAGGCCGGCCGGTTCCGCCGCGACCTATACTTCCGCATCCACGTGTTCCCGATCGAGCTGCCGCCGCTGCGCGACCGGCGCGAGGACATCCCGCTGCTCGTCGATCACTTGCTCGACCGGATCGCCAGGAAGCGCCGCAAGAAGCGCTGCGAGATCGACCCCGAGGCGCTCGCGGTGTTCGCGCTCTATCCGTTTCCCGGCAACGTCCGCGAGCTCGAGAACTCGCTCGAGCACGCGTGCGTGCTCGCGGGAGCCGGCGGCACCATCCAGGTCGAGCATCTGGAGGAGCACGTCGTGGCGCACGCGGACGGGATCGGCGGTCCGAGCGGCGACGCGAGTGCCGCGGACCCAGGCGCCAAGCGCGGCGTTCGCGCCGAGGCGCACGACGACCTCGACCGCGCCATGATCGAGCAGGAGCTCGAGCGCCAGGGCGGCAACGTGACCCGCACCGCCGCGGCGCTGGCGCTGAGCCGCGTGGGCCTGCAGAAGAAAATGCGCCGCCTCGCGATCACCAACCGCTGGGCGAAGGGTGGCGTGAAGAGCTGAGCACGGCCACGCTGCGGCCGGTGTCCGCGTTCGATCGCTGCCCGCCGAGGGACCGGCGGGCCTCCAGGGCGCGATGGGACTGGATCGCGGTTTGGAGCGCGCGCGGTCCCTCGCGCGCGAGCGCACGATTGGGGATCGACTTGCGCCCCGGGGTGTCCGCGTTCGATCGCTGCCTGCCGAGGGACCGGCGGGCCTCCAAACGATGCGGGGCTTGCTACGGATTCAGGGAACCAGACTCTCCGGCGGCAGCAGCGGGTGGATCACGGTGCCCGAAGCGAGCTTCGGATAGAAGAACGTCGATTTCTGCGGCATCACCTCGCCGGCTTGCGCGACGGCGGTGACCTGCTCGATGCGGGTGGGGCGCACGATGACCGCGACGTCGCCCGCGCCGCTTCGCACCTCTTGGTCGGCGGCCGCGGCGTCGGTGAGGAAGTGGAGATGCTCCTTTCGGGCCTGTGCCGCGGAGTCGATCCCCGCGACTTCCTCGACGATCCAGTGATGGATGCGCCGTAGATCCAGGTCCCAGAGGACGCTCGGGATGTGCGACGCCGCCGCGGCTCCAGCTCGGCCGGCGAGATCGAGCACCACCGCGCCAGGACGCCCGCGCAGCACCAGCGCCACGCGCCGTGCGCCGACGGGCTCGGCGGTCATCGTGGCGTAGGCAGCCTGCGCGTCCGGCTCCTCGCGGATCACGGTCAAACGCTCGGTGACCTTCGCGAGGAAACGTGCTGCGTCGAAGCCGGGTAGCCCGTGGAGCACGCGGTGGATCGGCAGGATCACCAGTCCGGGATCCTCGATCGCCATCAGGTACATGAGCACGTGCTCGAAGCTCGCGCGCTCGCCCGCTCGCGGATGGCGCGCGCGGGCCCGGTCGCGGAACGCGAGCGCCGTCGAGTAGCGATGGTGGCCGTCGGCGATGAAGATCGGCTTGGGCGCGAGCGCGGCCGAGAACGCCTCGATGCTGGCTGGGTCGTCGATCGCCCACAGCCGGTGACGCACTCCCGCGGGATCGGTGCCGTCGAGCCGCGGCGGCTTCGATGTGATCGCGTGGACGGGGCCCAGGGCCGTGCCGTCGGCGTCGGAAAACAGGCCGAAAACGGGACTCAAATTGGCGCCGGTGGCCTCCGTGAGCAGCATCCGGTCGGCCTTGGGAGCGTCGAGGGTGCGCTCGTGGGGCAGGATGATGCCCGCGTCGAGCGCTTCGAGCTTCACCGCGGCGAGGACACCGTCGCGGTCGCGACCGTGGTCTTCCCACGGGAAGCGGTAGCTCTGGCGGTAGAAGTAGAGCGACGGCGCGCCGTCCCGGACGAACGTGCCGTCGGCGAGCCAGTCGTGAAGGTACCCGCGAGCGCGCGAGTAGCGGTTGCGCTCGCCGTCGTCGCCCGCCAGATCCTCGCCCAGGATCAGCCGGACGAAGTTCTTGGGGTGGCGGGCGTGAAGCTCGCGGCGCTCGGCGTCGTCGATGACGTCGTAGGGCGGAGCGACCACGTGCGACAGGTCGCCTCCCACCTTCGCGGCGTCGTAGAGGATTCCTCGAAAGGCTCGGACGGTGGCCATGGGGGCGCCGAGTTAGCACTGAGCGGAGCGAAACCCAACCGGGATCCTGGCCGGAGGGACGCGTCCCTCGCGTCCGCGGCGATCGATTGCGACGTGACGTTTGCGGCGGCGAGGGACCGCCGCCCCCCGGGCCGGAGACCGCGCAGTCCTCCGGAATCTACTGCGCGGCGCTCGCGGTCGACGCGACCCGCGTCCAGTGGAACGTCATGGGCGGCTCGGGCTGCGAGCCCTTGGAGGTCCAGGTGGCGTCGTAGTGATTGGCGTCGAGCAGGTGGATCTCGATGTGGTGCATGTGCGATTCGCCGGCCTTCAGGTGGGTGGCGTCCACGAAGTTGAACGCCAGCGTCTTGCCGTCGGCACTGAGGCCGCTCGAGCGCATCCGCGGCTGATTTCCGGCGGCGCAGTAGTGCGTCGCCATCAGGTTCTTTCCGTCCGGGTGGTACATGGTGATCATCGCGTGATCGGTGCCGGGGAACATGTTCTCCATCAGCACCGCGTTGCCGCCGGTGAGGGTGATCTGCTCGTGCATCTTGGAGCCGCCTGGGCCGTCGGCTTCCCACTCGCCGGCCAGCGCCTTCAGCTGCTCGAACGAGGCGTTGCTGGGCTTCGGCGCGGCATGCTCGCCGTCGTGAGCCCAGGCGGCGCTCGCCGCGATCGTGATCGCGAGCGAGAGCAGGGGAAGGAGCGGCTTCCAGCTGATCTTGGTCTTGGCCCGTGTCTTCATCGGAACCTCCATGTGCTCGGTTTCTATGACGCGGCTCCGGGTCAGTCAACCGACGGTGGTGGGAGTGCGGAGCCCGCCCCGGGTGTTGTTACGAGGTGATATCCAAGATCGTAACGGCCCGATTTCGGAAAGCGGAATGAATTACTTGGCAAACACGGCAGGGTAGAGCAAGCTGCGCGCCGACTGCCAGTCATTGCGGCTCTGATCCTGGGGCTAGTCGGCGTACTCGTCGTCGCAACCGACGACTTCCTGGGGCTCGCCCGGCGTTCCTTCGCCCCAGAATTGAATGTAGGCGCACATCCGCTGCCGATGGGTCGACCTGTTGACCGGATTGGTGAATTGGACTTCGAGAACCACGTAGACGTGTTTCGAGACATCCGGGCACCCGGTCCAAAGCGAAACGGGAAAGGAATCGTTTGGTCCAACTTCGTGCAAGTCGTTGTCGAGAGGCAGCAAGGTGTTGGTGGATTGCCCTTCCGCAATATCGCCATCCAGCGCCATGACGGATTGGAATACCCGAACGTGAGTCGCTGGCACAGTGCCAGCGTTGGTCAGCAGATAGCTACCAATCAGGCTGGTATCAGGGTCCCCTTCGTATCGAAAGTCGCTTGTGCGCTTGAAGGTGAACCAGGGTCTGTGATCGAACGCGATGGCCGCTGCCGCCAGGCTGTTGCTCTTCACCGTCTCGGTAAGAGCGCGAGATGCGGTCTCGTTGCTGGCCTTCGCCGCCCCAAGGCTCTCCTGGGTCAGGTTGAGCGACTGGATGGTCGACCACGCCGTAAACAAAACAAATCCAATTCCGACGATCCCGCCGACCACGACGACCGGCTTTTCGGCACGCTCAAAGAAGCGGCTAAGGCTCTCGCCGCGCCGATGATTCTCGCCCTGGTCGCCGTTGGGATCATGGCCGTCGGTTTGGATAGTCGCTTTCGCCTCTTTGCTTGGCTTGGCGCTATCGGGTGCATCGCGCTTGCCTTCCATCTATTAGCTCCGGGATTCCTCGCGTGGCTTCTTCGATTTGGGTTAGTCGGCGTACTGAAACCTGCCGCAGACCGATCGAAGCTCGTGAGCGTCGAGAGACCGATCTCCGTCTCGACAGTCTCTAGTCAGATGCTTCCTGTCGGATACGCCGGTGTTGATAACGGCGCTATCGTAGGTGGCTTCCACAACGAGCTTCGTCGCCAGATCCTTCTCCTCAAGAAACCGCTTGAATACATCGCATTTCTCGATCGTTTCAACCGGGACAATCCTGTCCGTACCCTGCGGGATCATTACGGAAGCTGTTCCTCCAACCTGGAGGAAGTCTGCCATCGTTCGGAAGAGATCAGGCGGGAGGACGTTGGTAAACAGCAAGACCTGAACGTTAACCGCCGGGACATTGCCGCTGTTCTGGATGTCGATGAAAACAGTGCGCTGCAAGGCACTCTCGCCACAGTTGGCCGGTGGCTCAGTAATTGGCCCGGCAACAGTTACCGCCTTTACCGTGAGCCATGGCCGATGGTCGTAGAGAAGCGATTTGTGAGCGTTACTCCAGGAGATGCCGAGAGACGCCAGGGCGCCAAGAAAGGCAAAGCACGCGAAGAAAGCGGCTACCGTAGCGGCATTCGCCTCTTTGATGGCGGCGAGCGCGGTTCGCTCGGCAGCGTCAAGCGTCGTCTATCCCGCTGTTCGCGCTGGAATTCGGTGCGTGGATCTGGTCCGGGGTAGCGGCACTGTGGTTCTTGACCCTGTGGCTTTGGTTCTTGCATCCGCCATCGACGAAAACACATGAGCGTTGGTTGTTGCGTTTAACGTTCTTTGCCGGAGCCGCTGCGGTTTGCGCTTCTTTGCTTCCGCTGTTTTGACGATGTCGGACGATTGGCAGCCCTCACTGGACCACACCTGCACCTAGCCTCGATTGCCTCAACCGCCGCCTTGGGCGCGCTCAGGAAGCGCCGGAGTTTCTCGACGTCGAGCGTCGGCTCCTCCTCCACCGGTCCACTTCCTCGACCTTTCGCCATGACTACCTCCTCTTGCGCGCGAGCTTCCTCGCGCGGGCCTTCGCGCTCAGACGAGCCCGACCAGGTTCTCCACTTCGGTGGATGGTTGAGCCCACGTGAGCCGCTTCCCTTCCGACTGCGCAATCGCCTCGATCAGGCGCGACGTGTCCGACGCCTTGCGGTGCGACCAGCGGAAATCGAATTCGTTGCAGTAGCGGTGCAGGTGGGTCTTGCTGAGATGGTGGAACGTGCCGTGGATGCCGCGCTTGAGCAGCGCGAAGTACGCCTCGACGGTGTTGGTGGTCACGTCGCCGCGCACGTACTCCTTCCGGCCGTGGCACACCGTCTCATGCGAGGCGAATTCCTTGCCGACGCCGACGTAACCCTGGTGCTCATCGGTCATGATGCGCGAGTCGGGGTCGACGTTCTCGCGGATGGCAGCCTTCAGGTTCTCCGCCGTCACGCGATCCTTGGGCATCGAGCGCACGCGGCCCGCACGGTCCACCAACGCCACGACCGGCGTCTTGAGCGTCCAGGGGCGCTCGATGTCCTTCCAGTAGTTGGTGCGCGGCTTGCCGCCGATGTAGGTCTCATCCACCTCGACCACGCCGCCCGGCCCGCCGAGCAGCGGTGCGTTCGGCGAGGTCTCCATCGCGTGGCGGATGCGGTGCCCCAGGAACCACGCGGTCTTTTGGGTCACGCCGAGGTTCCGCGCCATCTGGTGCGAGGAGTAGCCCTTCTTGCTGGACGTCTCCATGCAGAACGCCATCAGCCACGTCTTGTACCGGATCGGCGAGTCCTCCATGACCGTTCCGACCTTGACCGTGAATTGCGCGTTCCGCTTCTCGCGGTTGCAGGTGTTGCAGCGATAGAGGCCGGGGCGGGCAGACTTGCCCGAGATGCGAACCACGGCGACCGCTTCCGAGCACCGGGGGCAAACCACCCCGTTCGGCCATCGGATGCCCTCGAACGTGAGGCGGCACTCCTCCTCGGTCAGGTTCGAGATGTCGGTCAGGTTCAGGCGTTCCATCGATGTCCTCCCTTTCATGAGGGACATCGTACAGCCGCCCTACCTGTTTGTCAAGTAATTCATTCCGTCGGAAAGTGGTACATTTTGATGACGAAAATCGAAACAAGGCGATAGCAACGATGGCGCTGAAGCGCGTGAAATGACGCTGTTTCGGGGCAAAACGGACCTTTTCGCTCAGGAGTGCGCCAAATCGACGTCCAGATCGCCGGCGCGGACGATGCGCGGCGGATCAACGGTGCCGTCCACGATCGTCGAGCCGAGCTGGCCGTCGAGCGCGCCGCCGTCGACGATGAAGCGCACGCGCCGCCCGAGCTGCCGCGCCGCGTCGGCGGCGCTGCGCGGCGAGGGCTCGCCCGAGAGATTGGCGCTGGTCGCGACCAGCGGCTCGCCCAGAGCGCGGACGATCTGGTTCGCGATCGCGGCCGAGGAGATGCGGCAGGCGATCGTGTTGCCTTCGCCGAGCACCCCGGCAGGCAGGCCGTCACGCGCCGGCAGGATCACCGTCAGGGCGCCCGGCCAGTAGCGCTCGATCAGCCGCCGCGCGATGCCGGGCACGCGTGCGGCGACGGTGTCGAGCATCGCCAGGTCCGCGACCAGCACCGGGAACGGCTTGCCGTCGGGGCGGCCCTTAATCGCCTGCGCGCGGTCGACGGCCGCCGCGTCGAGCGCACGCGCGCCCAGGCCGTAGAAGGTTTCAGTGGGGTAGACGATCGCTTCGCCGCGGCGCAGCGCCTCGACGACGAGTGCGAGATCGCGCTCGGTCAG
Source organism: uncultured bacterium (assembly GCA_964650975.1). Classification (GTDB taxonomy): domain Bacteria; phylum JADJOY01; class JADJOY01; order JADJOY01; family JADJOY01; genus CAZYWA01. The sequence continues at coordinate 2,677 of CAZYWA010000190.1, read as the reverse complement.
CCCGTCGGCGCCGGCATGCAGCACCGGGGCGGTTTCGCCCGCGGCGCCGCCGCTCACTTGCTGGCGCTCCACGCGGCTTTCACCTTCTTGTCGCCCTCGATTACCGAGGTCTCGAGGCGCTTTCGCTCCTCGACGAGCGTCGCGGTGATGCTTTCGCTCGAGATGCCGAGGATGCGCGCCGCGAGATAGGCCGCGTTGCGGGCGCCCATGTCGCCCACTGCCACCGTGGCGACCGGAATTCCTGGCGGCATCTGTACCGTGGAGAGCAACGCGTCGAAGCCAGCGAGCGGCGTCGAGTCGACCGGTACGCCGATCACGGGCTTCAGCGTGTGCGCCGCGACGACACCGGCCAGGTGCGCCGCGCCGCCGGCCGCCGCGATGAACACGCGCACGCCGCGCGCTTCCGCGTCGCGCACGTAGCTGGTGGTGCGCTCGGGGCTGCGGTGGGCGCTGGTCACCGTGACCTCGAAGGGAATCGAGAGTTTTTGCAGCACGTCACGGGCGCCGATCAGCTTGTCGGCGTCGGAGGCACTGCCCATGAGGATCGCGACTTGCGGTGCGGTGGCTGAGCTCGACATCGATGAGTCTCCTCGTGTGGATGAATCCCTATTCGTACTCGATTGCGCCCAAGATGTTGAGACGTCCGGCCTTCCGAGCGGGGTAGAGGCCGGCGGCCATCGAGATCAACACGCACGACACCATCGCGGTGGCGAGCGCCACCTTGTCGAGGTGGAAGTCGAGGTGCCAGCCCACGAGTCTCAGCATCGAGACGCGGATGAACGGGTACGCGTTGGCGAGCCCGAGCCCGAGGCCGAGGACGGCGCCCATGGCACCGAGCAGGCCGGCTTCCGCCAGCACCGCGCCCTCGATCTGGCGTCGCGTGGCGCCCACGGCGCGCAGGATGCCGATCTCGCGGGTGCGATCGAGGATCGCGGCCAAGAGCGTGTTGACGATGCCGAGCGCCGAGATGAGCAGCACGATCACCTCGGTGGCCTTGCTGATCTCGAATCCCTGGACGATCTGGTCGCGGATCGCGTCCTTGAACTCTTTCGAGGTCATGATTTGCAGGTCGTATTTCTCGCCGAAGCGCGTGCGGACGGCCGTCGCGACTTCCTGCCAGTGCGCCGGATCGGTGAGATCGAGATCGATCCCGTCCACCAGGTCGTCGCGCCAGTAGCGCTGGTAGAGGTTCCGGTCGATGTGCACCGTGCCGGTCTTTCCGGCCCAGTCGGCGAAGGTGCCGAGGATCGGGAAGGCGCGCGGGCCGGTGGGCGTCGCCAGGGTCACGAGATCGCCGACCTTCTTCCGGAAGTGGAGCGCGAACGCGTCCGAGACACCGATGCCTTCGCCGTGCGCCACGCGCTCCATGAACGTGACCGCGTCGGGGCCGTCCACCATCTGGTAGCTGCCGCGGATGCGGTGCGCGTCCATGTCGATCGCAAGCAGGTACGCGAGCTCGCCGTCGTGGAGCAGCTCGATGAATCGGTATGGCTTCACGGTCCGGATGCCGGGAATCTCGCGCAACCCTTCGACCACCGAGCTGGGGATCCGGTTGCTCGCCGGACCGGCGAGCCGGCTGGAGGCGGCGATCGAAAGATCCGCCGAGATGTAGCGGTCGATCCAGTTGCCGAGCGTGATCTGCAAGCTCTCGACCAGCGTGCCCACGATCACGTAGGCGCCGAGCCCGATCATGACCGCGGTGAGCGTCACCGCGGTGCGCCCCGGCGCGTTGACCAGGTTGTCGCCGGCGAGCTGGCCCTGCACGCCGAAGAGCGCGCCGAGCAGGCGCCGCGTCGGGCCGAGCAGCGTCACGACCAGCCACGGCATGAGCAGCGCGACGCCGACGATGCGAAATCCCATCGTCGCGAGCGAGAGCAGGCTCGACGCCTCGAAGCCCTGCACGACGTTTCCGAGCACGCTGGCGAGCAGCGATGCGAAGCCCAGTCGCGCGAGGATCCGAATCGAGCGCATCTCCACGCGCACCGGGGCGTCGCGGCGCAGTGCCACCAGCGGGCTCACTCGTCCCGCCTGGACCGCCGGCACCAGCGACGCGACCAGCGCGAAACCGATTCCCGCGGCCACGCCCATCGCGATCACCAGCGGCGAGAGCCGCAGATAGCCGACGGTGGAGCGCGTCACCATGGTCGCCAGCACCTTCTCCATCGCGGGCAGCAAGAGGCGCGCGATCCACCAGCCGAGCCCGACACCCGCGGCGCTGCCGATCGCCGCCAGCATCAGCGCCTCGGTCACGAACATGTTGCGGATGTCACCGGCGGTGGAGCCGAGCGAGCGCAGCACGCCGATCTCGCGGCGCCGCTGCACCACCGCGATGCTCATGGTGTTGTAGATGAGGAACATCCCGACGATGAACGAGAGCGCCTGGCTCTGCGAGAAACCGAGCTTCATGGCGCCGAGCAAGCCCTCGATCTGCTCGCCGCGGCTCTCGGGCCGGTCGACCTGCGCGCGCCCGCCGACCACCGCCGAGATGCGCGTTTTGGCCTCGTCGAAGGTCACACCGTCCTTCACCACCACGTCGATCTGATCGAACTTGCCCGGCACGCCGGGCGTACCTTTTCCGAACGCGATCTGCGCCGCGAAGATGTCCATGAGCGCGAACATCCCGCCGTAGGCCTTCGCGGGCCCGCTTTCCTTGAGGATGCCGCGCACCACCAGATCG
>CAZYWA010000189.1:9878-13405 GCA_964650975.1 uncultured bacterium | reverse complement strand
GCCTGCCAGAGCCGGGACGAGGTGTACCCGATCGCCACGCACGCGCTCGAAATGCTCTTTCCGGGAACCAGCGGCTGGATCGGCATGATCTCCGCGTCGCGCAACGCGGTGGACCAGGTACTCGAATGGGGAGCGCACGACCCCGACGCCGATACGTTCGCTACGGGCGAGTGCTGGGCGCTGCGCCGCGGCAAGGCCCACCAGGTGCGCCGCCCCGGCGAGGGCCCGCGCTGCGGCCACCTGCCCGCCGATCCGGCGCTGGGCTACCTGTGCATCCCGATGATCGCGCAGGGCGAGGCCCTGGGCGTGCTGCACGTCCGCCAGCGGGACGGCCTCGCGGCCGCGAACGGCGCCGGCGACCTCGAGCTCCAGCTCGTGACCAGCGCCGCCGAGCACGTGGGACCGGCGCTCGCCAACGTCGAGCTGCGGGAAACCCTGCGCAACCAGTCGATCCGCGACCCGCTCTCGGGCGTCTACAACCGGCGCTTCATGGAGGAGTCGCTCGAGCGCGAGGCACAACGCGCGCAACGCAAAAACTCGCCCATCGGCCTGCTCATGCTCGACCTCGACCACTTCAAACGCTTCAACGACACCCACGGCCACGAAGCGGGCGACGCCATCATCCGCGCGCTCGGTGCCTTCCTTCAGGCGCGGGTGCGATCGAGCGACATCGTGTGCCGCTACGGCGGCGAGGAGTTCGTGATCATCCTGCCGGAAACCGGCACCGAGCAGACCGCCCAGCGCGCCGCCCTCCTCTGCACCGATCTGCGCAAGACCAGCTTCAAGGTCGACGACAAGACCCTGGGCCCGATCACCCTCTCGGCCGGCGTCGCGGTGCTGCCCGACCACGCGTCGAGCGCCGCCGAGCTGCTGCGTGCGGCGGACGCCGCGCTTTACCGAGCGAAGGACGAAGGGCGAGATCGGGTCGTGGTGGCGGTTCCACCGGCGCCAGAGGCCTGAGGCGTCCGGAGCAATCGCGGCGGAGCAGACGACTCCCGCTTACGCCTTCCACTCGGTCTGCTGCTCGCGGAGGTGCTTGCCGAGGGCCGCTTGGGCATGGGCCGCCGGACGCGAGGACCGCGTCCCTCCACCGAGCCGCTCGCGTCATCCGTGGTTTTCAGACGCGTCACAACGGCGTAAAAGTCGCTCGGGGCCGCGGGCCGGTCCGGGGGGCACGTGATGAAGGGACCTGCGATCGAGTGGAGATGCTGGGGATTCGTGGTGCTTGCGGCCGCCGCGGCCGGGTGCAGTCACGGAGGCCACAAGTCGCAGGCGAATTCGTCGTCGGTCGCGCGGCACATCACGTCGAGCACCGATCTCTTCGGCGGCACGCGCGCGCAAGGGCGGGTGGGCGACTGGCTGCTCGCGAACGGGCGAGTTCGCGTGATCATCCAGGATCCAGGCGCCGAGCGCTCGATCCACGGCGTCTCGCAGTACGGCGGCACCATCCTCGACGCCGACCTGCAGCGCGCGCCCGGCGAGCCCGGCAACGATCAGTTCGAAGAGCTGGCGCTGATGGTGAACCTCGAATCGACGCTTCACCCCACCGGCATCACCATCGTCAAGGACGGCAGCGACGGCGGCCCGGCCACGATCCGCGTCACCGGCGTCGACGACCTGCTCGACTCGCTCAACTTCTCGTCGCAGGTAACGGCGCTGGGCGGCGGCATCATCGCGCTGCCCTCCAAGTTCGACGATCACGATCTGCCGATCTCGATCACCACCGACTACACGCTGGCGCCCGGCTCGAACGCGGTCGAGATCCGCACCACGATCCACAACGACGCGACTGGCAACAAAGCGCCGACGCTGCAGATTCCCATCGGCGACTTCCTGAGCGGCTCGGGGCGCCTCGAATCATTCGTGCCCGGCCTCGGCTTCGGCGGCAACATCACCGGCGAGCTACTGCTGCGCGGCGAGACCGATTTCGTGGGCTTCGTGGGCATCGGCGAAGGCAGCGGCATCAGCTACGGCTACGTGCCGGGCACCATCGGCAACTCCAGCGTGAGCGCCTCGGGGCTGCATTTCGCGCTCGCGGGAAACCACGTGCTCAAGCTCTTGCTCGGCCTCGAGGACCCGGCGCTCAGCGTGCCGCCCGGCGGCGACGCGAGCTACCAGCGCTGGTTCGTGATCTGCACCGGCGACATCGCCTCGATCGTCGACGAGCGCGCCGGGCTGCTGTCACTTCCCACCGGCAGCGTGAGCGGAGTCGTGACATCCGACGGACGGCCGCTCGCTGGCGCCCGCGTCGCGGCGCTCTCCCACGACGGCGTCCCGGATCAGGCCGAGTGGAACGTGGTGAGCTCCTTCGAAGCCGGCGCCGACGGACGCTTCCAGGGGAATCTCCCGCCGGGCCACTACATCCTCGAAGGCGACGCCGTCGGCTATCCGTGGGAAGGCGGCGCCAACGGCACGCCGGCGATGCACGAGATCGACGTCGCGCAAGGCGCCGACACCGACGTCGCGATCGCGATTCCGTCCACCGGCCACATCCACGTGAGCGTCCACGACGGCTCGGGTGGTGCCGCGCTGCCCGCCAAGGTGAGCATCGTCGGCCGCGATCCGAGCCCTCCGCTCATCCAGACGCAAGACCTGCCGCTGCTCGCCAACCGCTCCGGGCTCTTCCGCGACGCCACCGGCGACGAGCTGCCGCACGGCATCGCGAGCGTCTTCTTCGTCGACACATCCGGCGAATCCGCCGATCAGCCGCTCGAGCCGGGCCATTATCGCGTGGTGGTGTCCCGCGGACCCGAGTACTCGACCCACGACGAGGTGATCGACGTGCGCGCCGGCACCACCTCCACGGTCACCGCCGAGCTGACCCGCGTGGTCGACAGCACCGGATTCGTGACAGCCGACTTTCACCAGCACCTGATCAACAGCTTCGACTCGAACGTGTCGATCGAGCGGCGCGTGCGGACGCTGCTCGCCGAAGGGCTCGAGCACGCGGTCGCGACCGATCACGATTTCCTGACCGACTTCGCTCCCACGATCCAGTCGATGGGCGTCAACGCGTGGCTGAGCTCGGCGGTGGGCGAAGAGATCACCTCGCCCGACTACGGCCACTTCAACTCGTGGCCGCTCACCATCGATCCCACCAAGATCGACGGCGGTGCGCTCGATTGGGGCGGCGGACGAAACGCCGCTCCCGGCAAGAACTTCCCGTCGCAGGGCGCGTTCGCGATGACGCCCGGCCAGATCTTCGACGCGGTCCGCAACAACCTGCTCGATCCCGATCCGGCACCCGAAGTCGTGCAGGTGAACCACATCAACGACTCCATCGGGATGTTCGAGCTCCTAGGCGTCGACACCGCGACGCTCTCGACCTCGGTCTTCACCACCGCGCATCCGCCCAAGCAGTTCCGCCTGCCGGGCGATCCGGGCACCAACTTCTTCGACTCGCGCTTCGACGCGCTCGAGCTGCTGATCCAGTCCGACGCCGACTCGATCAACCGCTTTCTCGAGCAAAATCTGGGCGACTGGACCAATCTGCTCAACGCCGGAATCGTGAGCACCGCCACCGGCGA
>CAZYWA010000189.1:0-9868 GCA_964650975.1 uncultured bacterium | reverse complement strand
ACTCCGATACGCACGTGCAGTTCAAGGTGCCGGTGGGCGCACCGCGGAACTTCGTCGCGGCGAGCACCGATTCGCCCGGCGCCATCGACGCGCAGGAGATCGCGTCGTCGGTGCAAGCGGGGCGGGTGGTGATGAGCAATGCGCCTTTCGTGTCGATGCACCTCACCGACGACGCGAGCGGCGCGGCCGCGGTGCTCGAGATCGGCAAGAGCCGCCTGGTCTCCGCCACCGACGGCAGCGTGACGCTCAGCATCCGCGTGCAATCGCCCACGTGGGCGCCGTTCGACCGGATCGAGATCTACCGGAACGCGGCGTCGGTCGCGACCGACAACGACGGCGACGCGTCGACGCCGCCCTGGTACAAACCGATTCCCGAGCGGGTGCGCTCGCTGGGCACGGATTTTCAGGTCGAAACGGTGGCGGTCGGCAACGCGAGCCGGCTCGAAGCCAATCTGGTGGAGCACTTCTCCGGGCTCACCGAGGACTCGTGGTTCGTGGTGCTGGTGCGCGGCACCCCGGGCGTCTCGGCGGCGCTCTTCCCGGTGATTCCCAACGACGTCGATCCGAACCAGTCCGTGGACGATCTGGTCGAGAACCCCGCGCGCGGCGGCGTCACCGCCCTCGCCCTCACCAACCCGCTCTTCGCGGACGTGAACGGCAACGGGCAGTACGACCCGCCGAAGAGGTGAGCTGAATTTACCGGGGGGCTTTTCAAGCCCCTCGCCCCAAAAGTGCGATTTTTTTCGGGGCCCCACCGAGGCGCTCCTGCGCTCGCGGGCGCCTCTCTGCGCCTGCCAGCGATCAACGCGAGCAGTCGGGTCGGGGAAAACGGCGAGTGGAAGCGTCCCCGTACCGACCGACAAGCGAATTCCTCAACTGAATCGGACGGGATCGAGCGCTGCCCGCCGAGGGACCGGCGGGCCTCCAGGCTGGAGGGCGCGCGGTCCCTCGCGCGCCAGCGCTCGATCGCCGTCCAAGAGCGCGAAGATCAGGTCCGTTCGCGCAGCAGGCGGTCCACCAAGCGGTCGAGATCGACGCCCTCCTGCTCGGCGCGCTTGCGCAGCAGCTCGGCGAGATCGGGCGCAAGCCGGACTCCCAGCGCTCCGGAGACCGCCTCGGTGCGCGCGGCGACGCCGCCGCTCGCGTGCGGCACCGGCGGCGCGTACGTCCAGTCCGGCCGCTTCCGCGCGAAGCTCTCGTCGAGATCGAACGTGCGCGCGGCTTCGTGGAAGTCGGTGAAGAGCGGCACCGGCACGACCTCGGTGGACGCGGCCGGATCGCGATAGCGCGCCTCGAACTCGCCGCGGAAGCGCGAGATCAAGCTCGGGATCACCGCGGCTCCCTGCACCGGCAAGAGGCAGCGATTCGCATGCGGCGCCGAGCGTGCTCCGTAGAGCGCGCGCTCCGGATCGTCGGCGCTCGCCTTGGCTGGATCGAAGAGCTCGTCGATGGCGCTCGACGCGAGCCGGAAGCCCTGCTTGCACGACGGACACTGGTTGCACGATTCGACGTAGAAGAACCGCGCGAGCGCCGACGCGATGCGCGGCACGCTGCGGGTGTCGTCGTAGGCCACGAATCCGGCCGAGCCGAGCCCCGAGCCGATCAGCGCCAGCGAGCCGAAATCCGCCGGCGTGTCGAACCGATCGGGGGTGATCACGCCCGCCGAGACGCCGGCCAGCACCAGCTTGAGGCGGCGCCACGGACGCGGCCCTCCCGCTGCCGCGTAGAGCAAGCTCCGGATCGGCGTGCCCGCTTCCAGCTCGTAAACGCCGGGGCGCGCGACGTCGCCCGAGACCGTGAAGAGGATCGTGCCGGCGGTGTCGCTGGTGCCGAGCGCGCGGAACGACTCGGCGCCCGAGCGCACGATGCCCGGCACCCGCGCCAGCGTCTCGACGTTCTGCACCAGCGCCGGGTTGGGCGAACCGGCGCTCGCGAAGAGCCCGCGCTCGGTGGGCGTCTGGTGCACGTCGCGCGGCAGTGGCTGGCCTTCCTCGATGTAGTGAAGGAGCGCCTTCTCCTCGCCGAACAGGTACTCGGACGGCCCTTCGACGACGGACACGCGCAACCCGTCGAAGAGTCCGTCGGCGGTGAGCTCGCGCAGTGCGTCGCGGAGCCGCTCGAGCTCGGCCCGGAAGCGAGCACGGCTGGCGATGTAGACGTCGCGCGCTCCCACCACGTGCGCCGCGATGCGCAGCCCTTCGAGCGCCGCGTACGGGTTGTAGCGGATCAGATAGCGATCCTTGAACGTGCCGGGCTCGGCCTCGGTGGCGTTCATGACGACCACCCGCGTCGAGGCCGGATGCTCGGCGACCGCTCGCCACTTGAGGCCGGTCGCGAGCCCCGATCCGCCGCGCCCGCGCAGCCCCGAGCGCGTGAGCTCCGCCACGATTTCCGCCGGTTCGCGCGCCAGCGCCGCCGCCACCGCGCTCGGCCGGTTCTCGGCCAGGTACTGCTGATACGTCGCGTACGGCTTCCCGGGAAGCAACCAGTGCTCGGGTTTCATGAGCCTCCACGCATCAGCACGTCGACGGGGTCGCCGACCGCCACCTCGCCCTCCTCGACGACGAACACGAAGAGGCCGCGCAGGTTTCGTTCGCGAAGCTCGGGCTTCCACACGAAGCGCAGGGCCTCGTCTCCGAAGCGGGACTTGAACTTGGCGCAGCCGGTGTGCGGCTTGGGCGTGACCTCGAGCAAGGCACTTCCGGCGCGGAGCCGCGAGCCGGGCGGGAGGTTGGGCGCGGAGAGATCGAGATTCAGGAACAGGTTGTCGCCGAAGAGGGCGCGCGGCTGGTGGTTCGCGATCAGATCGGCGACGGCGGTCTGCATCACCGAGATCTGCCCGTCGAGCTTCCGGCCTTCGCGGCGCCCCCACGCGTCGCCGAGAACGCCGTGCTCGCGGCTGAGCAGGATTCTGGGCGGCAACTCGCGACGTCCGCCGTCCGAGCGCACCACCAGCGCCGCCACGCTCCCGTGGTCGCGCGGCGCCGCGGGCAGCGCCGCGAGCCCGAGCTCGAGCGCCGCGAGCGTGTGGAACCGCGCGGGATCGCCCGCGGAAGCGGAATCGATGATGGCGCTGCTCATGACGCGACGCCGAAGTAGACCAGCACGACCCCCAGGCTGTCGATGAACCCGTGGGCGAGGACGCAGGGCCACAGGTTCCGGCCCGACAGGAGATACACGCCGCCCAGGATCAGCCCGGCGACTCCCGAATCGACGATGCCCGACGGCCCTTTGTAGTAGTGGCCGTACCCGAAGAGCACCGCCGAGACCATCACGGCCGCCGCGTAAGCGAGCCGCGAGCCGCCCGCGCATTCGGCGGCGCGCTCGAGCAAGTAACCGCGATACGAAACCTCCTCGCCGAACGCGGCGAACGTCCACACGATCCCGAGCAGCCGTAACGCCTTCACCGGATTTCCGGTCGCCGAATCGAAGATCTTGGAGGTCACCTCGGGCGGCCAGAAGTAGCTGGTGATCGGGTCGATCACCAGGTCGCCGAGCGCAAGGCGCAGCACGGCGGCGGCAGTGGCGAGCGCCACCACGCGCGGCCACGACGCCGGACGGCGAAGTCCGATCGCCGACCACGAGCCGTTCCGCACCCAGCTCGAGATCAGCCCGAGCCCGAACAGGATCGGCACCTCGTTGGGGAGCACGCGAAACACGTTGTGCCCGATCACGATCGCGGCGCCGAGCGCGAGCTCGGCGCCGCCCAGCGCGCGCTGGCGCGGCGAAAGCGCCGCGACGGTCCGACGGCCGGGGGGACCTGGGGTCGAGGCGAGATCGAGCACGCGGGTGATCTGCGAAGGCGAGAACCGGAGCATAAGCCGCGTGTCGATCGATGCAGGAGCGAAAGCACGCGATCGGAGGGACGCGGTCCCTCGCGTCCGCAGGGTTCGATCGGGGTCGGGCGGGACCCACGCGTGTTGCGGCGTCCGTCGCGAGCGGAGCACACTGGCCGATGGAACACCATGCGCACTTCGGCCTGCTTTGCGTCCGTCGTCGCGCTGACGCTCGTGCTCGGGTGTCAGGGCCGCCGAGCCGACTCGAATCCCCCCACGGCGGGCGCCGCGCCGCCGCCACCGGTTCCGCTGCTTCGCACCGCGCCACCCGACGTGTGGAGCTCCGCCGAGACCGAGATGATCGCCACGGTGGGCTCGTTCTACGAGGCGCTGCTCGCGGCCCTCCGCGATCCCAGCTTTACCGCCGCCGAGCAGGCGCGCACCGTCGTGCTGCTGAGGAAGCAGCTGGATCCGCTCTTACCCGCGGCGCGGAAGCTGGCATCCGCGTACGCCGCGTTGCCGCCCGAGCGCCATCGAGCCCTCCACCACGAGGTCTTCCAGCGCTACGGCCCGCAAGTATCGGCATTCACCGAGGCCGCCGGGAGCTGGACGATGAAGTTCCGCGATCCCCACCGGCAGCCCGAGTTCCGCGCCATCACCGAGCAGGTGCTCGGGCCCTGGGCGCGCGACGGTGCTTTGTGGGTGGTGGGCGGCTTCGGCCCGGACGCCATCGAGGAAGTCGAAGGATGGGCAACGGGACAACGCGAGAACGAGGACCGAAACGACGACGAGCGCGAAACCGCGCGCGCCGAGCATGAGCAACAGCACGAGTCCGACGAGCCCGACCACGACGTCCGGCTGGCGAGCACCGCCAAGCACGACGCCCGCCAGGAGACCCCACCATGAGTCGATTCGAAACCACGCCCGGCAGCGACAAGCGCAAGCCGCGCCGCCGCGGCGCGCACTGGGTTACGCTGCCGCTGGTGCTGGTCGCCATGGCCCCGGCACTCATGGGCCAGGAGACCTGCACCACCTCGCCGAGCTCGATCGACGTGCAGATCCCGGCTCCCTCGGCGGTGGTCGCGACTCCGGTGTTCCCGGTGACCATCCTGATCGTGAACGCGGACGAGACGACACTCTCGGTCACGCTCGATGGCAACGACGTCACCAGCGCCTTCACCAAGACCAACCTGCTCGCCAACACGTCGGCGACGGGCAAGCTCACCGCGGGCGCGGGTCCGCACTCGATCGTCGCCACGGTGCATTCGTCGAAGGGCACGAGCACTGGCACCTCGGCCTTCCAGAGCACGTTCCCGGCGTTCTTCTCGCCCGACGACGTGGTCACCGGCGCCGTGCCGGTGGGCATGAGCGTCACCGTGCGCGGCACGATCAAGGGTGCGTCGCACACCACCGTGCCGACCTTCACCGCCAGCGCCCACGCGAAGACCGCGATGGCCGCCAACCCGAGCGAGAGCTTCGCGCCAGGCGCCGATCGCTACGCGCTCTACGCGATCACCCAGACCGCCGGCCTCACCCTCGGCCAGCAAGCGTGGGGCGTCGGCGCCAAGCTGAGCCAGGACCAGTGGCAGACGCAGCGCATCGCGATCCCCTACCCCGGCGACGTGGTCGAGGTGGACGGCACGGTCACCAAGGAAACGATCCAGAGCGAAGAGCGCTTCGTGCTCGCGCCGATCACGCGCATCGTCACGGTGTCGAGCCCCAACACGCCCATGAAGGACATCGGCGAGAGCTGCATCCAGGACACCGAGTGCCGCGACGACCTGATCTGCGACCGGTCGAGCCTCACCTGCAGCACCTTCAACGAGATCGGCTGGGGCGACGATCCGCGCGGCGTGAACGGCGCCTGCTCGTCGGACACCGATTGCGCCACGGGATTCTTCTGCGATCCCGCCTATACGATCATCGACACCGGCACCTTCGGCGTCACCCACTCGGCCGGACGCGACACCGGCCGGCACATCTGCCGCCTGACGAACCCGAGCGCCGCGATCGAGTCGATCTGCCCGCGCACCGTCACCACCGACGACGTCGCGTCGGGACGCTTCAAGCAGGGAAAAGAGCTGTGCGTCCACACCCACGTTCACTTTCCGACCTTCAACCCCGGCGACAACGACGTCCACGTGCAGACGGTGCTCACCAACCCGTACGCCTACCCGACGGGCGATCCGCCGGTGACGCTGGTGGGACACGCGGAAGAGAACGCGCCGCCTTATCGCGACCCGGCGAACCCGACCGGCCGCATCGACGATCCGCCGCCCGGCCAGGACATGATCGCGATCGGCACCGTGAAGTACGACGACGGCCACGAGTGGTACGAGCTGCACCCGATCCAGTGGTGGCGAGCCGTGACCCCTTGAATTAGTCTGACGAGGCTCATGGTCTCGTCGCCAGCGCCCAAGATCGTTCCGGTTCCGCAGCTGGCGGACAACTACGCGTATCTGGTGGTGAATCCGTCGACCGGTGACGCGATCGCGATCGATCCGGCCGAGGCGCAGCCGCTGCTCGACGCCGCGAAGGCCATTGGCGCCTCGATCAACAACATCTTCAACACCCACCACCACTGGGATCACTGCGGCGCCAACGAGGCGCTGGGCGACGCCACCGGCGCACCGGTGCAGGCGTCGGCCGTCGAGGGCGACAAGATCCCGGGGCTCGCGGTGGCGCTCGAGCCGGGCGAGACGATCGATGTCAACGGCTTCTCGATCCAAGTGCTCAAGCTCCCCGGCCACACCGACGGCCATGTCGGCTATCTCTTCGGCAAGGATCTCTTCTGCGGCGACGTGCTGTTCGTGGGCGGCTGCGGGCGGATCTTCGAGGGCACGCCGGCCGAGATGTACCGCAGCCTGAACGAGACCATCGGCGCCCTGCCCGACGACGTGCGGGTGTGGTGCGGCCACGAGTACACGGTCAAGAACCTCGAGTTCGCGCAGAGCCTCGAGCCCGCGAACGCCGCGGTCGCCGCTCGGCTCGAGAAGTCGCGCGCCCAACGAGCGGCCGGCCAGCCGACGATTCCCAGCACCATCGGCGACGAGAAGGCCTTCAACCCGTTCTTCCGCGCGCACTCGGCCGAGCTCGTCGCGAGCCTGACGAGGCACGACCCGGCGCTGAAGAGCGACCCGGTGTCGGTCTTCGCCGCGGTGCGCAAGCTCAAGGACAACTGGTGACCTGGTGAGGAGACCACGACCATGACCGCGAAGATTCCCGACGGATATCTCGATCTCTTCAAGAAGAAGGCGTTCGCGCACCTGGGCACGCTGATGCCCGACGGCAGCCCGCAGGTGAACCCGGTGTGGGTCGACTTCGACGGGACCCACGTGCGCTTCAACACCGCGCGCGGCCGCTGGAAGGACAAGAACCTGCAGCGCGACGCGCGGGTGGCGATCGAGATCATCGACCCCGACAACCCCTACCGCTACCTGCAGGTGCGCGGGAAGATCGTCGAGATCACCGAGAAGGGCGCCGACGCCCACATCGATTCGCTGGCCAAGAAGTACCTGGACGCCGACAAGTACCCGTTCGCGCAGCCCGGCGAAGTGCGCGTGACCTACAGGATCGAGCCGCAGAGTGTGAATGCGCACGGCTGAACGATCGAACGCGATTGCTCGCTGCGGCTGCGAGGGACTTGAGCCCTCCACGAAGCGGCACCCGCAGCGGTTCGCGGTCCAGAAGCCGTAGCAGGCAGCTGGAAAATCGCTTTGCGACTTTTCCAGCTGCCTGCAGATGTTTCCTCGGGGGGCTGTTCCAGCCCGCCGCCCCGAAAAAAGTGCGATTTTTTCGGGGCCCCACCCCCGAGTCGGCTCGCTTCGCTCGCCGCGCGCCTGCGGCGCGGTGCTTCTGCACCGACCCACCGCCGCGATGGGCGCGGGAGGGCAGCGGTTCCCCGACTCGTGTGTGGCCGGTTCCACACCGTGTGGGCGCGGACACGACTCGAGAATCGCGACGCCGTCGTTCCGATCGCCTTTGATCGCGATGGTCGCAGCTGCGCTCGACCTTCGATTCGTCGGCTAATCGAGCGTATTTCGCTACGCCATCGAATACGCGCGCAGAGCATTGCGCGCGCGGGTGGCGACTGGCCGCGGGATTGCTTTCTCGTCGGCTCGCCCGTTCCGGGAGGTCGGGCCCATCATGGACGAGTCAGGCGATACCCCTATCGAGGCCACACCACCGGCGCCGCGGCCGTCCCGCTGGCCACGACGCTCGAACGACGGTGGAACCGCCGCGCGCGGACCTCTGATCACCGCTCGCACGGCCATCGCGGGCACGGTGCTCGCGGCGCTCGCAGCGTCGGGCGTCTGGATCGCGCATCATCCGCCGGTCCAGGGAGTCGGGCCGGGCGAGATCGGGGTGCGTGCCAACCGCATCACCGGCTCGCTCTTGATCGTGCCCGAGGGCAGTGCGGTGTGCATCCCGGGGCTTCACGAGCTCAGGCGCATCTCGGTGCGGAATCAGGTGTTCCGCAGCACGCGCAGCGCTCGTGCCACCAGCGAGGCGCCGTTCAAGTCCTCGGAAGGGCTCTCGATCGGCGCCGAGCTGGTGGTCGAGTACGCGGTCGATCCCGCCAAGGTCGAGCACGTCGCGCGCGCGCTCCCCGAGGATCTGGGTCACGACGTCATCGAGCCCGCGGTCGACGGTCTCGGGCACCGGCTCTTCGCCGAGCACACGGTGCGCGAGATCTTCGCCAGCCAGCGTGCCCAGCTGCAGACGGCGCTCGAGGACGAGCTACGCAAGCAGCTCGAGCCGCAGGGTCTACTGCTGCGCTCGGTGAGCCTCGGCTCGATCGACCTCCCCTCCGAGTATCGCGAAGGCCTGGAGCGCCTGCTCGGCGAGGAGCTCGCGAGCGACCGGATGAAATTCACCCTCGAGCTCAAGGAAAAGCAGATCAAGCAGACCGAGCTGGAGGCGGAAGCACGCAAGGTCGCCCGCGAGAAGGACGCGGAAGCCGCGGCTCAGGAGGAGATCACGGCCGCCAAGGCTCACCTCGAAGCCATGAATCATCTGCTGCCGCTCAAGGAGAAGGAGATCGAGCAACAGCGCCTCGAATCGGAGGCCGAGCGAGTGCACCGGATCAAGACCGCCGAGACCGAGGCGCAGGCGCGCGGCATCGAGGCGGATGCCGAGGCCAACACCCGGCGCAAGCTCGCCGAGGCGGACGCCTACCGGATCGAGGTGACCGGCAAGGCTCAATCGGAGCAGATGGCGCGCGATTCGGCACTCATCGCCCGCAATCCGCTGCTCATCCAGAAGACCGTGGCCGACAAGCTCTCCGACAAGATCCAGGTCATCGTGGCGCCGCCTCCGCGGGCGGGCTTCTTCGCCGAGGGTCTGTTGCAGACCGGTAAGGCACCGGCCCCGATCGACTCCGGAAGTACCAACCCCGAGCCTCCGAAAGAGGACCACGCGAACGACCAGAGCCACGACGACGATTCGGAAGGCGGTGCTGGATGATCTCCGCCTTGGCGCTGCTGGTCGCGATCGTGGTCGAGGACTCGACCCCGCTGCGCGCCGCGCCTGACGATGCCGCCCCGCGACAGGCCGAGCTCTGGCGCGGCGACTGGCTCGAGGTGCGAGGCGAAAAACCCGGGTTCTTGCAGGTCTGGGATCACCGCCGCGAGCGCCCGGGCTACGTGCGGGCGTGGCGGGTGCGCGCGTATCCGGCCGCTCCGGAAAGCACCGCCGAGCTGCGGGCCATCGTGCACTTCCTCCGCGACGCTCCCGGCTCGGAAAGCCTCGGAATCGGCTACGCGGCGCTCTTTCTCAAGTGCGTCTCGGCCGGTGAGCCGCAAAGCGACGTCCACGACGCGATCGGAATGATGGCCGACCGCCTCGCGCGCCGAGTATCCGCCGTTCAGCAACCCACCGGCGGTCCGGTGCTCGCGGAGCAGCGCGCCGTGGCGGAGAGCTACGTTGTCTCGTTCGTGACCAGCGAGCACGACGGCCGGGTGACGATCGCGTACGACGGCGAGGCCTACCGCACGGTGCTCGCGACCAGCCCGGTCACGGCCGAACGGGCGCGGGCCGCGATGGCGCTCACACGCGACAGCGACCTCGCCGCCGACGCCACCCCGGTGGTG
>CAZYWA010000188.1:0-13416 GCA_964650975.1 uncultured bacterium | reverse complement strand
GGCATCACGGTGGTGCTGGTCGACGACGTCCTCTACACCGGCCGCACCATCCGCGCGGCCCTCGACGCCCTGGTCGACTATGGACGCCCGCGCGGCGTCCAGCTCGCCGTGCTCATCGATCGCGGCCATCGCGAGCTGCCGATCCAGCCCGACTACGTGGGCCAGGTGCTGGGCGCCAGCGCCAGCGACCAGGTGGAAGTGCTGCTCGCCGAGGAAGGCGGTGACGACACCGCGGTTTTGCTCGAGCGCGAAGTGACGGGCGGCGGTGATGGCTGAGCGGTCCGCGACCAACAGGCGCAAGACCGCTGGGCAAGTCGCCCTCGACTTCGCCGGCGGCAAGCGTCCGCCGTTGCTCGGCAAGGACCTGCTCGGCCTCGAGGGGCTCAACGCCGACCAGATCCTGGGAATCCTCGACATCGCTCGAAGCATGAAGGAGGTGTCGGAGCGAGCCCTGAAGAAGGTGCCCACGCTGCGCGGCAAGACCGTCGTGTGCCTCTTCATGGAGCCGTCCACGAGGACTCGCGCGAGCTTCGAGATCGCCGCCAAGCGGCTCTCCGCCGACACCATCAACGCGGGCGGCTCGAGCTCGAGCAGCACCAAAGGCGAGACCCTGCTCGACACCGCCCTCAATCTCGAAGCCATGCGCCCCGACGCGCTCGTGGTGCGCCACTCGGAAGCCGGTGCCTGCCATTTCCTGGCGCGCCGCCTGGCGTGCCCGGTGCTCAACGCCGGCGACGGCGCACACGAGCATCCGACGCAGGCGCTGCTCGATCTCTTCACCATCCACGAGCGGCTGGGCTCGCTCGAAGGCGTCAAGGTGGCGATCGTCGGCGATCTGATCCACAGCCGGGTGCTGCGCTCGAACTTGATCGGCATGCGCCTGCTCGGCGCCGAAGTTCACGTGTGCGGCCCGGGAAGCCTGATCTCTCCCTGGTTCGAGGGCTTCGGCGCGCGGATCCATCGCCGCATCGAGAGCGCCGTCGAGGGCGCCGACGTGATCATGATGCTGCGCATCCAGCGCGAGCGGCAGGGCGCGACGACAATCCCGTCGCTGCGCGAGTACGCTCGGTTCTACGGTCTCTCGCCGGCCCGTGTCGCCCTCGCCAAGCCGAACGTGCTGATCATGCATCCCGGTCCCATGAACCGCGGTGTCGAGATCTCTCCCGAGGTCGCCGACGGTCCGTATTCGGTGATCCTCGACCAGGTCACCAACGGAGTCGCGGTGCGCATGGCGCTGCTCTATCTTCTGGTCGCGCGAGGTGGCGATGCGCCTCGTGGTTAAGGGCGGCCTGGTGATCGACCCGGCCAACCGGGTGGAGGAGCCGCGCGACGTGGTCGTCGAGGACGGCCGCATCACGGCGCTGGTGTCTCCCGGCGAGGTCGCGAAGGCAGACGCCTGGATCGACGCCGCGAAGCGCTGGGTGGTCCCCGGCTTCGTGGACATGCACGTCCACCTGCGCGAGCCGGGCGAAGAGCACAAGGAGACCGTGGCGAGCGGCACGCGCGCCGCAGCCGCGGGCGGCGTGACCACGCTGGCCTGCATGGCCAACACGTCGCCGGTCAACGACAACGCGGCCGTGACCGACTACATCCTGCGCAAGGCGCGCAGCGAGGGCCTGGTCAACGTGCTGCCGATCGGCGCGGTCACCCGCGGCCTCAAGGGCGAGGAGCTGGCCGATCTGGGAGAGCTGGCCGAGGCGGGTTGCGTCGCTTACTCCGACGACGGCCAGCCCGTGATGAACTCGCGGCTCTTGCGCCACGCGCTCGAGTACGCGCGCTCCTTCGAGCGTCTGGTGATCTCGCATTGCGAGGACAAGAACCTGAGCCGGGGCGGCTCGATGAACGAGGGCGAGGCGTCGATCCGGCTGGGACTGGGTGGCATGCCCTCGGTGGCCGAGGACGTGATGGTCGCTCGCGACATCGCGCTCGCGGCCTACACCGGCTCGCGGGTGCACATCGCGCACCTCTCGACCGCGGGCGCCGTCGAGATGGTGCGCCGTGCCAAGCGCTCGGGGATCCACGTTACGGCCGAGGCGACGCCGCACCACTTCACGCTCACCGAGGAAGCGGTCGGCGAGTACGACACGCACGCCAAGATGAATCCGCCGCTGCGCGCGCGGCGCGATCGCGAGGCGCTGCTCGCCGGTCTCGCCGACGGCACCATCGACGCGATCGCCACCGACCACGCCCCGCACGACGCGACCTGCAAGCACATCGAGTTCGGCCTGGCGGCGTTCGGCATCGTGGGGCTCGAGACCGTTCTGCCATTGACCCTCGATCTGGTCCGGCGCGGCGTGCTCGATCGCTCGCGGGCGATCGAGCTGCTCGCGGCCGGCGCGGCGCGGGTGCTGGGTGTGCCCAAGGGCACGCTCGGCGTGGGTGCGGACGCCGATCTGGTGGTGGTCGACCCGGACGCCGAATGGGTCGTGCAGCCGGCGGAGCTGCGAACCAAATCTCGAAATACGCCCTTCGAGGGCTGGACCCTGCGCGGGCGTGCGATTACCACTGTGGTCGGAGGGCGCACGGTTCACACCGTCGCCTGACGATCCCTTCGACGGAGAGCGGGAAGGTACGACGATGACGCAGGGGAAGCGCCCCATGCGGCTGGCTCTGGCCGACGGCACCACCTACGACGGCTGGGGCTTCGGCGCCGAGGTGGCGTCGGGCGGCGAGCTGGTGTTCAACACCGGCCTCACCGGCTACCAGGAGGTGCTCACCGATCCGTCCTATCGCGGACAGATCGTGTCGATGACGTATCCCCACGTGGGCAACGTCGGCGTGAATCCGGAGGACATGGAGTCCGCGCGCGTGCATCTCGCCGGCTTCGTGGTGCGCGAGCTGAGCCCGGTTGCGAGCAACTGGCGCTCGCGCCAGAGCCTCGACGCCTGGCTGGCGGAGCAGGGCGTGGTGGGCATCGAAGGGGTCGACACGCGATCGCTCACCCGCCGGCTGCGCGAGTCGGGCTGCATGATGGCCATGATCGGCGAAGGCTCGATGTCACCGGACGAGCTCGTCGACCGGGCGCGCGCGTTGCCGGGTCTCGACGGACGCGACCTGGTGGCCGAGGTGACCTGTGCCGCGCCCTTCCCGTGGACGCAGGGCCGCTGGGAGCTCGGCCGTGGCTACGCGGAGGCGGACGGCTCGGCGGTCGGAAAGCCGCACGTCGTCGCCTACGACTTCGGCATCAAGTACAACATCCTGCGCCGGCTGGTGGGGGAGGGCTGTCGCGTCAGCGTGGTGCCGGCGAGCACCACGGCGGAGCAGGTGCTGGCGCTGGCTCCCGACGGCATCTTCCTCTCGAACGGCCCGGGCGATCCCGCGGGCGTCCCGTACGTGGTCGAGGCGGTGCGTGGGCTGATCGGCAAACGGCCGATCTTCGGCATCTGTCTCGGCCACCAGATTCTCGGGCTGGCACTCGGTGGCGAGACCTACAAGCTGCGCTTCGGGCATCACGGCATCAATCACCCGGTGCGCGACGAGTCGACGGGCAAAGTGGAAATCACCTCGCAGAACCACAACTTTTGCGTGGACGTACAATCGCTCAAGGGCCGGGCCGTGGTGACGCATCTCAACCTCAACGACATGACGGTCGAGGGCCTCCAGGTGCCGGACGCGGACGTGTTCTCGGTTCAGTACCACCCGGAGGCCTCGCCGGGACCGCACGACGCATCGTATTTGTTCGGACGTTTCATGGACCGCATGCGGGCCGCGTGAGCGCGGTGAGCAGCGCGCCGGTGCCGGGAACTCGCGCCAGCCCGCCGCGGCGCGCCGGGCCGCGAGCCGCACGAAAGCCACGAGGAGCGAAGCAGTGCCGCGTCGACAGGACCTGAAGTCGGTGTTGATCCTGGGCTCCGGGCCGATCGTGATCGGCCAGGCCTGCGAGTTCGACTACTCCGGCACGCAGGCTGTGAAGGCCATCCGCGAAGAGGGCATCCGGGTGGTGCTCCTCAACTCGAACCCGGCCACGATCATGACCGATCCGGATTTCGCGGACCGGACCTACGTGGAGCCGCTGACGCCGGAAGTGGTCGAGAAGATCCTGGAGATCGAGCGTCCCACGGCGCTCTTGCCGACGCTCGGTGGGCAAACGGCGCTCAATCTGGCGATCGCGGTCGCGAAGCGGGGGATTCTCGAGCGGTTCGGGGTCGAGCTGATCGGCGCTACCGTCGAGGTGATCGAAAAGGCCGAGGACCGCCAGCTCTTCAAGGAAGCGATGGCGCGGATCGGTCTCGAGGTGCCGCGCAGCAAGTACGTGACCAGCCTCGCCGATGCGCAAACGGCGGTGGAGGAACTGGGCTTTCCGCTCATCATCCGCGCGTCGTTCACCCTCGGAGGCACCGGCGGCAGCATCGCCTTCAACCGCGAGGAGCTCGATCGCCTGGTGAACTGGGGCCTCGCGGCGAGCCCGGTCCATTCGGTGCTGGTCGAGGAATCGGCGCTCGGATGGAAGGAATTCGAGCTCGAGGTGATGCGCGACCGGATGGACAACGTGGTCATCGTCTGCTCGATCGAGAACTTCGATCCGATGGGCGTCCACACCGGCGATTCGATCACCGTGGCCCCGGCGCAGACGCTGACCGACAAGGAATACCAGGGCCTTCGCAACGCCTCGATCCGCATCATCCGCGAGATCGGCGTCGAGACCGGCGGCTCGAACATCCAGTTCGCGGTCCACCCCGGGACCGGTCGCGTGGTGGTGATCGAGATGAACCCACGCGTGTCGCGCTCCTCGGCGCTCGCGTCCAAGGCCACCGGGTTTCCGATCGCGAAGATCGCCGCGAAGCTCGCGATCGGCTACACGCTCGACGAGATCCGGAACGACATCACGCGCGAGACGCCGGCCTGCTTCGAGCCGACGATCGATTACGTGGTGACCAAGATCCCACGCTTCACCTTCGAGAAGTTCCCCGGTGCCAAGCCCGACCTCGGCCCGCAGATGAAGTCGGTGGGCGAGGCGATGGCGATCGGCCGCACCTTCCAGGAGTCGCTCTCGAAGGCGGTTCAGTCCCTGGAGATCGGACGGCTCGCTCTGACCGGGCCGGACGACTCACCGGACGATCTGGAGACCCGCCTGCGCATCCCGCAGGCGGACCGCCTGTGGGCGATCGCGCGCGCCATGGCCGAAGGGATGCCGCTCGACCGCATCGCGCAGCTCACGGCGATCGATCCCTGGTTCCTGGAGCAGATGAGCGAGGTCGTGAACAGCGAGGCGCGGCTCGCATCGTTCCGCGGAAAGGGCGTCCAAGGGCTAGAGGCCGACCAAGTGCGGCGCTGGAAGAAGCTCGGGCTCTCCGACGTCACGATCGCGCGCGCGCTCGGCGTGGATGGGACGGAGCTGCGCAAGCGCCGTCTCGATCTGGGCGTCGCGGCCACGTTCCTGCGGGTCGACACCTGCGCCGCGGAATTCGAGGCCCACACGCCGTATCTCTACTCGAGCTACGAGGGTAGCTGTGAAGCCCGCCCCACCGACCGGCGCAAGGTGATGATCCTCGGCGGCGGTCCGAACCGGATCGGGCAGGGCATCGAGTTCGACTACTGCTGTGTCCACGCGTCCTTCGCGCTGCGCGAGGACGGGTTCGAGACCATCATGGTCAACTGCAACCCGGAGACGGTGAGCACCGACTACGACACCTCGGATCGTCTCTACTTCGAGCCGCTCACGTTCGAGCACGTCATGAACATCGTCGAGCGCGAGAAGCCGCTCGGCGTCATCGTGCAGTTCGGCGGGCAGACGCCGCTCCGGCTCTCGGTGGCGCTCGAGAAGGCGGGGGTGCCGATCGTCGGCACCTCGCCCGACTCCATCGACCGCGCGGAGGACCGCGAACGGTTCCACGATCTGCTCGATCGGCTGGGGTTGGACCAGCCGCCAGGCGGCACCGCGCGCTCGCGAGCCGAGGCCGTCGCGGTGGCGGATGGCTTGGGCTATCCGGTCCTGGTACGGCCATCGTACGTGCTCGGCGGGCGCGCCATGACGATCGTCTACGAGCGCCGCAATCTGGAGCGGTTCATCGACGAGGCGATGCGGGCCGGTCCCGATCATCCGGTGCTGATCGACCGGTTCCTCGAGGACGCGATCGAGGTGGACGTCGACGCGCTCTGCGACGGGCGCGACGTGTTCGTGGCGGGCGTCCTCGAGCACATCGAGCACGCCGGCGTGCATTCGGGCGACAGCGCCATGTGCCTGCCGCCCCACTCGCTGCCGCACCGCCTGGTCGAAGAGATCGAGCGGCAGACGAGAGCGCTGGCGCTCGAGCTCGGCGTGTGCGGCCTGATGAACATCCAGTTCGCGATCCAGGGCGAGCGGATCTTCATCCTCGAGGTCAACCCGCGAGCGTCGCGCACCGTACCGTTCGTGAGCAAGGCGATCGGGATCCCGCTCGCGAAGGTGGCGGCGCGGGTGATGCTCGGGCAGAGCCTGGCGCAGCAGGGAGTGCGGGACCGGCCCACGCTGCGTCACGCATGCGTCAAGGAGTCGGTATTCCCCTTCGTGAAGTTTCCGGGTGTCGACACGCTGCTCGGTCCCGAGATGCGCTCGACCGGCGAGGTCATGGGGATCGATCTCTCGTTCGCGGGAGCGTTCGCCAAGGCGCAGCTCGCCGCCGGCAGCTTCCTGCCGCTCGAGGGAACGGTGTTCGTGAGCGTGCGAGACGAGGACAAGGCGACGGTACTGCCGGCGGCACGCAAGCTCCGGGCACTGGGCTTCCGCCTGGTCGCGACCGAGGGAACCCAGCGCTATCTGTCGGCGCACGGAGTCGAGGCTGAGCGCATCAACAAGGTGACCGAGGCGCGTCCTCACGTGGTGGACGCGATGCTCGACGGCCGGGTGGACCTGGTGATCAACACTCCTCAGGGTGGGCAATCGCTCATCGACAGCTTCTCGATCCGCCGCACCGCCGTCGAGCGCGGCATTCCGCTGGTGACCAGCATCACCGCGGCGCACGCGACGGCGGACGCGATCGAATCGCTCAAGGCGGGTCCGCCCGGGGTGATCGCGCTGCAGGACCTGCACGCCGAGCTGCGCGGCGCGCTTTCAGGAGAAACGCGATGAGCGACGGCAAGGTTCCGATGACACCCGAGGGTTTCGAGTGGATCAAGAAGGAGATTCACCGGCTCAAGTCGGAGGAGCGGCCGCGGATCATCCTCGCGATCGAGGAGGCGCGCGGGCACGGCGATCTCTCCGAGAACGCCGAGTACGACGCCGCCAAGGACCGCCAGGGATTCATCGAAGCGAAGCTTCGGGACCTCGAGGACAAGCTGGCGCGCGCGGAGGTGATCGACCTGAGCAAGCATCGAGGCGACCGGGTGGTGTTCGGCGCCACGGTGCACCTCGAGGACATGGCGAGTGGCGACCGGGTGACCTACCGGATCGTGGGCGAGGACGAGGCCGATCTCACCATCGGCAAGATCTCGGTCACCTCGCCGGTGGCGCGGGCGCTGATCGGGTCGGAGGAGGGTGACGAGGTGACGGTGCGCGTGCCGTCCGGAGTGCGCAAGCTCGGGATCCTCAAGGTCGAGTTCGGGTGAGCCGCGCGTCGGGCGACTTGCCTTGAAAGGGCTTGGCGCCGTGCAATAGCTTGAGCGGCCGCGCACGGGTTGCGCGGAGGCCGGTCGCGGTCCTCGCGGCCGGCTTGCCGTTTGGGGACCTGGATGTTCTGGGGACATGGATCGAGGGACTGTGATGAGCGATTTTCCACGGATCGATCGTCTGCCGCCGTACGTCTTCGGCGAGGTCAACGACCTCAAGATGAAGGCGCGTCGGCGTGGCGAGGACATCATCGACTTGGGCATGGGCAATCCGGACCAGCCCACGCCGCAGCACATCGTCGACAAGCTCATCGAGGCCGCGGCGAAGGGGCGCAACAACCGCTACTCGGTTTCCCGGGGGATCCCGAACCTCAGGCGCGCGATCGCCGAGCACTACGAGGAGCGCTACGGCGTGCTGCTCGACGCCGAATCCGAAGCGATCGCGACCATGGGCGCCAAGGAAGGCCTCTTCCATCTCATTCTCGCGGCGACCGGCCCGGGCGACGCCGTGCTGGTGCCGACTCCCAATTACCCGATCCACAGCTACGCGGCGGTGATCGCCGGCGCCGAGCTCGTCACCGTGCCACTCCTCGAGGGCGACGACGATTTCTTCGACCGGCTCAAGAACGCCTTCGAGCGTCACTGGCCACGGCCCAAGTTCGTGATCCTTTCCTTTCCCAACAACCCGACGACCAAGGTGGTCGACCTCGACTTCTTCGAGCGGGTGGTGCGCTTCGCGACCGACCAGAAGACCTGGGTCATCCACGATTTCGCGTACGCCGACCTCGGATTCGACGGCTTCGTGCCGAAGAGCTTCCTGCAGGTGCCGGGCGCCAAGAAGGTGGGCGTCGAGTTCTATTCGCTGTCGAAGAGCTTCAACATGCCGGGCTGGCGGGTCGCGTTCTGCCTGGGGAATCCCGAGCTGGTGGCCGTGCTAGGCCGGCTCAAGAGTTACATCGACTACGGCATCTACCAGCCGGTGCAGATCGCGGCGACCATCGCGCTGCGCGGTCCCAAGGAGTGCATGACGGAGATCTGCGATCTCTACCGCCACCGTCGCGACGTGCTGATCCAGGGGCTTGCCCGCGCCGGCTGGATCGTCGAGCCGCCCAAGGCGACGATGTTCGTGTGGGCGCCGATCCCGGCCCAGTACCGCGCGCTCGGTAGCGTCGAGTTCGCGAAGCTGATGCTGCGCGAGGCCAAGGTGGCGGTGTCGCCCGGCGTGGGTTTCGGTCCGGACGGCGAGGGTTTCGTGCGCTTCGCGCTGGTCGAGAACGATCAGCGCACCCGCCAGGCGACCCGCAGCATCAAGGCCATGTTCTCGGGCACCGCCGCGACCGAAGGCGAAGCCACGGCCGTTGCCGAGGCACACACATGACCCAGCTCGGTGTCGGGATCCTGGGCTTCGGCACCGTGGGAGCCGGCGTCGTCCGGCTGCTTCAGGACGAGG
Organism: uncultured bacterium; assembly: GCA_964650975.1. Classification (GTDB taxonomy): domain Bacteria; phylum JADJOY01; class JADJOY01; order JADJOY01; family JADJOY01; genus CAZYWA01. The sequence continues at coordinate 4,442 of CAZYWA010000188.1, read as the reverse complement.
CCGAGCTGATCCGCGGCAGGACCGGAGTCGATCTGCAATTGCGCTGGGTCGCCGATCCCGACACCACGCGCCAGCGAACGGTCGAGCTGCGAAAGGCACCGCTCCTCGCCAGCGCGGAGGATCGGCTCGGCGACCCCGACTTGGACGTCGTGGTGGAGCTGATCGGCGGGATCGAGCCCGCGCGACGGCTCATGCTGGCGGCGATCGCCGCGGGCAAGCACGTCGTGACGGCGAACAAGGCGCTCTTGTCGCGTCACGGCGCCGAGATCTTCGCCGCGGCTCGCAACCGGGGGGTGCGGGTGGCCTACGAGGCCGCGGTGGCAGGCGGGATCCCGGTGCTGCGCTCGATCCGCGACGGCTTCACGGCGAACCACGTGCAAGCGGTGTACGGGATCATCAACGGCACCGCGAACTACATCCTCACCCGCATGGACGAAGAGGGAGAGGGATTCGACGCGGTGCTGCGGGACGCGCAGCGCCTCGGCTACGCCGAGGCCGACCCGCACTACGACGTCGACGGTCTCGACGCTGCGCACAAGCTGGTGCTCCTGGTTCATCTCGCCCTCGACCGCTGGATCACGCTCGACGATTTCTACGTCGAGGGAATCCGCGGCATCGACCCGATCGACATCCACTACGCGCGTGAGTTCGGGCTGCGCATCAAGCTGCTCGCGATCGCGAAGCAGACCGCCGCGGGTATCGAGGCGCGGGTCCATCCCACGATGGTCCCGATCCGCCATCTGCTGGCCGACGTGCGCGGCAATTTCAACGCGGTGTTCGTGATCGGCGACGCCGTCGGTCCGACGCTGCACACCGGGCAAGGCGCGGGCATGATGCCAACCGCGAGCGCCGTGGTGGGGGACCTGCTCGACGTGGTGCGCCTGGCGCCCCCGCGGCCCGAGGGCGACGGTCTGTGCCGCGAGCGACGCGGCCAGGTGATCCCGTTCGGCGATCTGGTGGTGCCCTACTACCTGCGTTTCTCGGTGCTCGACCGCCCTGGCGTTCTGAGCCGGATTTCCGGCGTCCTGGGCGAGCACGACATCTCGATCGCGTCGGTCATGCAACCCGAGCGCAAGCTCGGCCAGCCGGTGCCGATCGTGATGCGCACGCACGAGGCCCGCGAGCGCAACGTCCAGGAGGCCCTCGCTGCGATCGGCGCCTTCGAGGTCGTGACGGAGCCGCCACGCTCGATCCGCATCGAGACGTCGCTGGGAAGCGAGGCATGAGGCGAACGCTGGCGCTCGAGCTGGTGCACGCGACCGAGTTCGCGGCGCTCGCGGCGGCGTGGCGCATGGGGCGGGGCGAGGAGCAGGCCACGTTCCTGGCCTCGGTCTCCGCGCTGCGCGATGCCCTGACGGCGGCCCGGATCGAGGGCAGGGTGGTCATCGGCCCCGCCGAAGCCGACGTGCCGCACGTCTTCGACCTCGGCGGACCTCCCGGGAACCCGCCGGACCCGGACCGCGTCGATCTGACGGCGATACCGCTGGAAGGTACCGGTGCCTGCGCGGCCGGGGATCCGAACGCGCTCAGCGTGGTGGTCGCCACCCGCACCGGGACCGCCCGACCGGTGCCGCCGGTCTACATGGACAAGATCGCCGTCGGGCCGGGCGCCGCCGGGGCGATCGACATCGAGGCACCCACCGCCGAGAACCTGGAGCGGATCGCGAAAGCCCTGGGGTTCGTGGTCGAGCGGCTCACGGTCGCGATCCTCGACCGGCCTCGCCATCGCGAGCTCATTCGCAAGGTGCGAGAGCGAGGAGCGCGGATCCGGCTGATCAAGGACGGCGACGTGAGTGCCGCGCTCGCCTTGCTGGTCCCCGAATCGGGGGTCGATGCCGTCATGGGAATCGGCGGGGCGCTGCAGGGGATGATCGCCGCCACCGCGCTGCGTTCGGGGGGCGGGGAGGTTCAGGCCCGGCTGGTCGCGGCGAATGGCGAGGAGCGAGAACAGATCGAGGCGGCGGGATTCGGTTCGCCCGGGGCGGTGCTGGGCGCCGACAGCTTCTCGAGCGGCGACGCGATCGTCGCCGCCACCGGGATCACCTTCGGAGACGCGTTGCGAGGGGTGCGATTCAACGCCGGGCATGCGATCACCCACTCGATGGTGGTGCGCGCCGACACCGGCACCATCCGTTTCATCGAGTCGAGAATCCGGCTCAGCGTCATCGAACGGCTACTGGCGGCTCAGCCCGCCTGACGGACCGGATCGCAGCCGGCTCGGCGAGCCGTCCGCCCCGCGAATCGCTACCTTGCGGCGCGCGGAAGGCGGGAGATAAAGTCTCGCGTCTCACCGGAAGAGGCGCATCGTCCATGGTCATCACCTGTCCCAATTGCAGCGCTCGGTTCCGCATCGACGCGTCCGGGATCAAGCTGCCTCGTTTCAAGGTGCGCTGCCCCAAGTGCACCAACGGGATCGTGGTCGAGAACCCCCCCGAGGTCGAGGTTCCGATGGCGCTCGAGGAGGAAGCCCCCCCGGCGAGCGCGCCGGCGGCGGAGGGTTTCCCTAGCGAGCGCGAGACGGACGAGCTCGACGGGGGCGCCGACGAGGCCACCGCGACGGTTTCGTCGTCGTCGTCGTGGGGAGGCGACGAGCCGCGCACCGAGGACATCCCGACCTCGCTGGCCTCGGATGCGGGCGACGGAGCGGATCCGGGCCTGGACGCCGAGGAGGCGGGGACCGAACCGATGCGGATCGCGCCCCGCCGGCCGCCGATCGTGGTGCGCGGCGAGCCGAGCGCCGACGAGGCGCCCAGGGAGCGCGAGGGGCGCGACGGCATCGCGGCGGTTCGCGCGGAGCTGACCGAGCGGTTCGACGAGCTGATGAAGCTCAACTACTTCGAGATCCTGGGCATCGGCAAGGATTCGCCCCCGGACGAGGTGAAAAGCGCCTATTTCAAGCTCGCGAAGCGCTACCACCCGGACCGCTACGTCACGCATTTCTCCGACGAGGAGATGCGGCGGCTTCGCGAGGTGTCGTCGCGGCTCAACCTGGCCTTCAACGAGCTGCGCGACGCCGACCGTCACAAGCAGTACGTCCTCAAGATCACCCAGCCGGAGCGCTACGAGAAGCAGCAGAGCGCCAACCGGGTGATGGAAGCGATGATGCAGTACGAGAAGGGCAAGGTGCTCTTCAACAAGCAGAACTTCGGCGAGTCGCTCAAGTGCTTCGAGTGGGCCGTCGAGCTTCACCCGACCGAAGCCGAGTACCATTACATGGTCGGGATGGCGTGCCGGCGAGCCAGCGAGGGCATCAAGCCCGACTACGAGCGAATCCTCGCGGCGCTCGAGAAGGCCGTGGAGATCCAGCCGGAGACGGTGAAGTACCACCTGGGCCTCGGCTACTACTGGAAGCAGCGCGGCGAAGACAAGCGCGCGATGCGCTACTTCAAGACCGCGAAGGAACGCGATCCGAAGAATCACGAAGCCAACCGCGAGATCGACCTCTACCTGAAGCGCAAGCGCAAGGCTGAGGAAGAGGCGTCGGCGGGCGGGAAGTTGAAGAAGCTCTTCGGGGGCGCGAAGAAGTAGCCACGAAGCATCGGGCGACGGACCGCGCTCGCGGCGCGGACCGTGGCGGCACCCGGCAGCGGACCGCGTCACGGAAAAGGGCGGGAGATGTCGAAAGTCATCGGGATCGACCTCGGCACCACGAACTCGGTCGTGGCGATCGTCGAGCACGACGAGGTCAAGATCCTTCCCAACTCGGAAGGACAGCGTGTCACGCCTTCGGTGGTGGCGATCACGGACACCGGCGATCGTCTGATCGGCGAGCTCGCGAAGCGCCAGGCCATCACCAACTCGCGCAACACCGTCTCGGCGGTCAAGCGCTTCATCGGCCGCCCGTTCGGGTCGAACGAGGTGGAGCGGGCACGCGCGTACGCGCCTTACGAGGTACGCCGCGCCGAGAACGGCGACGTGCGCATCGTGCTGCAGGACGTCGAGTACAGCCCGGAAGAGATCTCGGCGATGATCCTGATGAAGCTCAAGGCCGCCGCCGAGGAATACCTGGGCGAGGAAGTGCACGACGTGGTGATCACGGTCCCCGCGTACTTCGACGACCGGCAGCGGCAGTCGACCAAGGACTCCGGCAAGATCGCGGGCCTCAACGTCCTCCGGATCATCAACGAGCCGACCGCCGCGGCGCTCGCCTACGGCATCCAGAAGAAGTCGAAGGAAACCGTCGCGGTCTACGACTTGGGCGGCGGCACGTTCGATATCTCGGTCCTCGAGCTCTCGGAAGGCGTCTTCGAGGTCAAGGCCACTCGCGGCGACACCTACCTGGGCGGCGAGGACTTCGACCGCCGCGTGATGGACTGGATGATGCGCCGCTTCCAGGACGACACGGGCATCGAGCTCGCGGGCGATCCGGTCGTGCTGCAGCGCCTGAAGGAGGCGGCCGAGCGCGCCAAGATCGAGCTCTCGACCGTGGTCGAGACCACCAT
>CAZYWA010000187.1:0-13464 GCA_964650975.1 uncultured bacterium | reverse complement strand
GTACGACTGCCAGTTGGTGTTGGTGGTGAAGCTCGCCGCGGTGTTGAACGCGAGCGCTTCACCCACCGGCGGAAGATGCTGCGGGTTGAGCGGCAGCAGGGCCTGCAGGCGCTGGATCGCGTAGGTCACCAGCAGCCCGAAGGTGCTGAACGCGAGCAGCGCCAGCGAGTACCCCTGCCAGGTCTGCTCGCGCGCCGGGTCGACGCCGCAGAGCTTGTAGAGGCCACGCTCGATCGGGCCGAAGATCCGGGGCAGCGGCTGACGCTCGCCCTCGAAGACCCGGAACATGAAGAGGCCCAGCGGTTTGGTGACCGCCAGGATCGCCAGCGAGTAGAGGATGATCTGAAGCCAGCCGTTGGCCGTCATGGCATTTCTCCGGATTCTCGCGCCCGCTCAGAACCGCTCGGGGCGGATCAGGGCGTAGACGAGATAGGCGGTGAGGGCGATCGCGAGGATGCCCCCGAGCGCGTAGTCGAGACTCATGGAATTCCTCCTCGATTCGGCGACCGCTTCACAACCGGTCGCAGGCGTGGACGTAAGCCCACGAGAGCGCGAAGAACGCGAGCGTGACCGCGACGTAAACGAGATCGAGCATCGGATCCTCCTGGTTACGGATGCACGTGGGCGGAGTTCCAGCGCACCCACCGCAGGAGCGGTGGCGTCCACGGAACCTCGCCTCAGCCGGCTGCTACGTGCCGGTGACGGGCTTGCTCATGGCTGACCCATCGGCCGCGGAGTCTGTGGCTCGTCGTGAAGCGGAATGAGACGGCCGATCGTGGTCCGACAGGCGACGTCGCATTCCGGCAGCCAGCTCAAGACCCAGGCCCGGTGCCGGCATTCGTCGGCCAAGCTGTCGGGCGGGTTCTGCGTACAGAGTCGGTCGAAGTTCGCGAGCTCTCGCTGGTAGACGGCCTGCCGCTCCGCCGGGGGCATGCTGAGCAGCGCACGCCGCTCGGCGCCCTGCCACCAGAACCAGCCACCCAGCGCAGCCAACACCACGATCGCCCCGCGAATCGCGGCGCGCCAGCTCCAGGGGGGCTGCGCCGAGCTTTCGTCGACCGGTGGTTCGCGTACGTCCATCGCGGTAGTGGTCATGACACGGCGGATTAAGGCAAGCCGGGTGCCATCGAAGGCAGCGGAAAACTCGAATCGAAGCCGCGAGCTCCCAGCCGAGGTCGTGCAATGTGCATGATCGGTGGCCCCATCCCGTGCGACTTGCACGGGCGTCGTCAGCGGAACCCGGAAATGCTCAGCGTATCCACTTCTCGTACGCGGCACGTCCCTTGCCTCATTCGAAGGGGAGAGCACCGCGATCCAATGCCGGTGCGGAGGCCGCGCGCCCATGAAGCTGGTCGAAGCGATCGTGAAGCCCTTCAAGGTGGACGACGTGAAACAGGTGCTCGCCGGCTTGGGCGTGACCGGGCTGACGGTGACGGAGGTGCGCGGCTTCGGGCGCCAGAAGGGCCAGAACGAGAGGTATCGAGGCGCCGAGTACCGCGTGGATCTGGTGCCCAAGGCGAAGATCGAGGTGGTCGTCGCCGACGAGCAGGTGCAAGAGATCGTGACCGCGATCGCCGCCGCGGCGAGGACCGGGACGATCGGCGACGGCAAGGTGTTCGTGGTCCCGCTCGGAGATGCCGTGCGGATCCGCACTGGAGAGAGCGGCGACGACGCGATCTGACCGGCAACGTCGGTCGATCACCAGGACACGAGCCATGGCCGCGACGCGCACCCGATCCGAGCCGCGGGATTTCGTGTGGGTGGCCGCGGGTGCCGCGGTGCTGCTGGCCCTGGTCGCGACGGTGCTCTCGCATCGCGTCGAGCAGCGGCGGGCCGCGCAGATCGCGCTGCGCAGCCACAGGCTCGAGCTGGTCGACCGGATGCGCGTCGATCTGGCCGCCGAGTCGGAGGCCGAGAAGAGCGCCGTGCTGGCGATCACCGACGAGGACTCGCAGCGCTTCGCCGACCAGGCGCGCGCATCGCGCGCCGAGCTCGACCGTGGGCGGGCCGAGCTCGACCGGCTGCTGGCCGCGCCGCGGGTCGAGGCCGGCGAGCGCGAGCCGCTCGACCGCTTCTCGCAAGCCCTCACCGACCTCGAGCGCGTCGACGACGAGGTGCTGAGCCTCGCGGTCCAGAACACCAACCTCAAGGCCTCGCGGCTCGCGTTCGGTCCCGGCGCCGATCTGCTGACCCAGATCGACGCGGCGCTCGCGGACGCCGTCGATCGCAGCTCCACCGCCGGGAACGTGGCGCGCGCGACGGCGCTGGCCGACGACGCGCGGATTCGCGCCTTGCGGATCGAGGCGATCCTGCCGCGGCACATCGCCGAGGAGAGCGACTCCAAGATGGACGAGATGGAAGCCGCGATGGCGAGCGAGGATCAGGGTGTGCGCGCCGACCTGCGCGATCTCGCGGAAGCCGGTCCGCCGGTCCACGCGTCGGACGTGGAGACGGCGCTCGCGCTCTGGAACGAGCTCGGTGACCTGCGAAAGCAGATCGTGGCGCTGTCGCGCGCCAACACCAACGTCCGGTCGCTCAACCTCTCGCTCAGCCGCAAGCGCGCCGCGATGCTCGCGTGTCAGGAGGCGCTGGCCGCGCTCCGGCAGCGGATCGAGCAGGAGCCCGCGGGGACGACCCGCTTCGCTCCGGCGAGCCCGCGCTGACTGGCGTTTTCCCGGGAGGCCGTGTCGCCGAGGGTTGCTACGGGCTGACGGCGGTCGCGCTCGCGCTCGCCGGGTAGGCCCAGCGCAGGTGTCCCTGCGCGTCGAGCGCCACGGCGGCCCAGCCTGGACGTCCGTCGGGAAGCGCCAGCGTTCCCACCGCGTAGGAATTGCCCGAGCCGTCCACCAGCACGCGCTCGGCGCGATCGGCGTCGAGCGCGTCGTTGCCCGCGCGCTCGACCGTGCTGGTCCAGCTCGGCGAGCCGTCGCTCTTGGTCTGCGCGAGGATGAAGTCCTTGCCGATTCCCAGCGACGAGGCGGAACCCGCCACCACCGACGCTCCGTCGGGTGTCAGCGCCAGGTCGGTCAGCTCCTCGCCGCTCGTGGAATCGCCCGCGACGTCGCTCCGCCAGAGCTCGGTGCCGTCGCCGGCGAAGCTCGCGATCAGCGCCTCCGAGAGGAACGCACCGTCGATGGGGCGCTCGATCGTTCCCCCGATCCAGACGCGATCGTCGCCCACCACGACCGCCGTGCCGCGATCGAGGCTGGTCGCGACGACGGTCGTGTCGGAGCCGATCTGCCGCGTCCATTCGCGTTGGCCGTTGGTGTCGTAGCGGACGAGCTGGATGTTCGAGCCTTCGCCGAGCTCGCTCGAGGTGCCGATCGCATAAAGATCGCCCGCGGCGTCGAAGCGAGCTTCGCGCGCTTCGTCGTGATCGCCGGTGCCGGCCTTGCCGACTCGGCCCGTGCCGTCGGCGATCTCGGTCCACAGGACGTTCCCGTCGAGATCGAGCTCCGTGACGAATCCGTCCGAGGCGAAGCCGCCACGTGCCACGGTGCCGGCGACGGCCACGCGGTCGGCCGCGTTCACGTCGATCGAGAACGCGGTGGTGATCCCCAACGGATCGGGTGTCTCGCCCAGGAGCTGGCTCCAGCGCGGAACGCCGGTCTGCGCGTCGAGACGCGAGACCAGCACGGCGCGCTGGGCCGAGTTGGGATCGGCGCTCTTGTCGTGGGCCCAGCCGGCGACGAACAGCGAATCGCCGTGCAGCGCCAGCGCGGTCTGCTCGCTCTCGCCCTGCGAATACGGGTTCATGCTCCAGGTCTGACAGCCGCCGGGAGCGCACGCGTAGACGACACCTTCGCTTCCGAGTCGTCCGGCGACGAAGATCGTGTCGTCGCTCCCTGCGGCGATCGCGTTGAGCTCGCCCCGCGCCATGGAGCTGGCTCCGGCCGGTGCCTGGTCGGGGTTCTCGCTCCAGAGCAAACGGCCCGTGTCGTCGAGCACCGCGACCATCAGGCGCTGGTCCGCGTCGAGGCCCGTGTATCCGGCCACTGCCAAACGCGAGCCGCTGAGCAACACGGCGTCCCGGAGGCCGCCGACCGGATCGACGCTCGGATTGGCGTGCGAGCCGCTGGACCCGGAGCCGCAGCCGAGACCGCTCGCGAGGGTCGCGAGCGCCAGACCGATGATCGCCGCGCGTCTCATTTGCCCGCCGCGGTGCTCTTCCCGAGCCACTGGAACATGGTGGGAAGCTGCGGATTCGCGTACTCGAGGTGCGCCGCTTCCGGGCACGAGCGCTGCTGAGTCGCGGATTCCTGGCTGCATGCGGTCTGGATCTGCGTGTGACTGGTGTCGGTGATGACGTCGTCGAGCGCGCTCGTGGGCCAGCCCTGACCGCGCAAGGCGGTGAACCAATCCTCGACGTTGCTGCACAATTCGATCGGGTCGCAGCTCGAATGCACCACCATCACCGGCGGCTTGCGGGCGACGGCGGGGTAGGGCGTCGGGCAGGGATCCCGCGAGAACGGATCGGCGCCCGCGAAGGTCGCGACCGAGGCGAACTGAGTCGGAAACTCGAGCGCCAGGTAATGCGCCAGGTAGACGCCGTCCGACCAGCCCATGAGGTACTGGCGGGTCACGTCGACGGTGGCGAAGCTCGAGGGCAGCGTCTCGGGTGCCAGGCTCTCGTCCAGCGTCTGGCGGTTCTCGAGCTGCTGGATGAACTGCTGCACGGCGCGCACGTCGAGATTGTTGACCGGGTCCTTGTACCAGACGTCGAAACGCGAGCCGTTGCCGGATGAGGTGGGCGGCGAGGTGAGACAACGCCCCTGCGGCATGAGCAGCACGTAGCCGGTCTCTTTCGGGTTGAGCTTGACGGTGGTCGACTGCGCCAGAAGGTCGGTGTCCGGTGTGCTGCCCGGCTTGCCGCCGAAAGTCTCGTCGACGGTGGTGATCCGCGACGGATGGAGGAACACCACCAGCGGCAGGTTCTTGCCACCCGCCGGCGACGACGCGCAGGCGTAGCGCGTGAGCCCGTTGGGATCCTGCGGATCTTTCCAGTGCAGCGTGATTCCGCCGGTGCAGACCGGCGCCACGAACTGGTCGGGGCAGTTGGTGTTCTGCGGATAGAACTGCTCGCCGTGCGGGCCGAGGATCACGTCCTGAGGCGCGCTGCCCGTGGTGGCGTTGCACGCCTGGGCGTGGGCGGAGCGCGCGAGCGGCGCGATCGAGGCCACGCTCGCGACGGCGATCCAGAGGAGTCGAAGGGTGCGCTTCACGTGGGGCTCGCGAGTCTGGCGGCGATGTTCCGTGCAGGGCTCTTCGGAGTCAATTGGAAGAACTTGAGCGGCGCGCCTGGAACGCATCAGGCCGCTGCCGCGAGGTCGAACGCGACCTTGATGGCGCCACTCGATTTGTCGAGAGTCGTGGCCACGGCCTCGCGCCAGCGATCGAGGGGCAGGCGATGGGTCACGAGCCCCTCGACCGTGATCGCTCCGCGCCGCAGCAAGTCGACGGTCAGGTCGTAGGTGCGGACCGTGCCGCCATCCCAGTCCTCGCCGCCGTGGGCGTAGATACCGGTGAGATCGATCTCCTGGTGCCAGATGGGATTGAGATCGACCTTCTGGCGCGCGAGCTCGAAGCCGACCATCACCACCGAGCCGCCGGCGCGCGCCCAGCGCAGCGAATCGTGGATCGTGCGTGCCGAGCCGATCGCGTCGTAGACCACGTCGAAGCCGCCCAGCAGCGTGCGGTTTCCGAAGAGGCCGGTGTAGAGCTTGGCGCCGGTGATCCGCTCGGCTGCCACGTACACGTCCTCGCCGCGGATCACCACATCTGCGCCGAGCCGCTTGGCGGCCTCGGCCTGATGGACGTGGCGCGCGACCGCGCTCACGTGGCAGTCGGGTGCCACCGCGCGGATGCCCTGGACCACGCACAGCCCGACGATGCCGCAGCCCACCACCAGCACCTTGTCGCCGCGCTTGGGCCGGCGCTTGAGCGCCGCGTGGACCCCGGTCGAGAGCGGCTCGACCATCATCGCCTGGTCGGGCGTGAGCTCGGGGGGCACCGGATACACCTCGGTCTCGTGCGCGGTGTAGCCGTCGCCGAAGCCGCCGCCCACGCCGCGCGGACCGATCCCCGCCGAGGCGTTCTCGCAGCGGCTCATGCACTGCCTCGCGCACTGGCGGCACGGCGGATCGATCTCCTGGCTCGCGCACGTTGCGCCCTGGAAGCGAGTGTCCATGATGACGCGATCGCCCACGTGAAAGCGCGTGACGGCGGGCCCGGTCTCCACGATCTCGCCCACCGTCTCGTGACCCAGGTAGATGCGCTGGTAGCCAGGCAGCGCGACCGGCGAGACGTCGGGGTTCGCCTCCACGTGGAGCAGCGAAACGTCGCTCGCGCAGATCCCGCACGCGTGGTTCTTCACCCGCACCCAGCGCGGGGCGGGCAAGGGCGGATCGGGAAGCTCGGCGAACCGCGACGGCGAGACGCCGCTGAACACCACGCCCGGCCACACCGGCCTGAGCGCCTTCACCACCAGCGAGCGCGGGATGTCCTTGTCGACGTAGATCGTGCGCATGGTTCTCCCGGGGGGCTGTTCCAGCCCCCCGCCCCGAACGTATCTGCGGGGTCTTGCGAAGACCCCGCACTCCACCGGGTGCGAGTTTTTCGGGGCCCCATACTCAAGCCGGCTCGCGATGCTCGCCGCCGCGCCTCTGGCGCGGGCTGAGTCCGAACCTGCTACCGCTGCGGCTCGATCACGACCTTCATCGAGTCTTGCGGCTTGGCGGTGAGCATGAAGCCGACGCCGATCTGGTCGAGGGGCAGCTTGTGGGTCACGAGCCGCGCCACCGGGACGCGCTTCGAGCGGATCAGCTCGAGCGAGGTGGCGAGGTCGTTGGGAGCCGCGCCGTAAGACGGCATGAGCTTGATCGAGTTGCGCCAGAAGTCGTTGACCGGCACCGGCAGCTCGACGCCCGGATCGGTGGGCGCGAAGAAGAGCACCGTGCCGCCTCGATCGACCGACGCGAGCGCCTGAGCGAAAGCGGGCCGCGCGCCCGTGCACACGATCACCAGATCCGCCGCGCGACCCTCGTTGAGCGCGCGAACTCGCGCGGGCACGTCGTCGGTGGCGAGAATCGTGTGCTCGGCGCCCAGATCACGGGCCATGCCGAGCCGGAAATCGGCCACGTCGGTCGCGAGAATCCGCCCCGCGCCGAGGGCCTTGGCGAGCATGATGTGCATGAGCCCGGAGATGCCGCTGCCGAGCACCAGCACGGCGTCGCCGGGATGCAACTGCGCCTCGCGCTGGCCGCGCACCACGCACGCGAGCGGCTCGACGAAGGTGCCCTCGTCCCAGCTCACCTCGGGCGGCAGCACGAAGATGCCGCGATCGGTCTGCAGCGCCGGAACCCGCAGATACTCGGAGAAACCGCCGGGATCGAAGTTGGTGGTGTGCAGCGTCTCGCACGCGGTGTGATCGCCGCGCAGGCAGTAGCGGCAGGTGTTGCACGGCACGTGATGCGAGACGAACACCCGGTCGCCCGGTTTGTAGCGGGTGACGCCCGCGCCCACTTCGACGATCTCGCCCGCGATCTCGTGACCGAGGACGATGGGCGCCTTCTTGACGCGATACCACTCCATCACGTCGCTGCCGCAGATGCCGCTGGCGTGGACCTTCACCAGCACCTCGCCGGCGCCGATCTTCGGCGTGGGCATCTGCTCCACGCGCACGTCGCTGTTCCGGTAATACATGCCCACGCGCATGCGTCTGTTCTCCGTTCTCCCGGGGGGCTTTTCAAGCCCCCCGCCCCATGAAAAATGCGATTTTCATGGGGCCCCACCCCCAAGTCGGCTCGCTTCCGCTCGCCCCCGCGCCAGAGGCGCGGGGCCCTTTACGCCGCCTTGCCGCTCTTCTTCTTCGCGGTCTCTTCCTCGGCCTTCGCCGAGTTGAACACGTCGAGGGCCTGCTTCACGTTCAGGTTCTCGTGGATGAGCGCGGCGAGCGCGCGCATGGTGGCGACCGGGTGCGGCGCCTGCCACACGTTGCGGCCCAGATTCACGCCGATGGCGCCCTTCGAGATGCCGTCGTGCACGAACTCGAGCACTTCCTTCTCGGTATCGCACTTGGGACCGCCCGCGATCACCACCGGCACGGGGCAGCCGTTCACGACTTTGTCGAAGCCGTCCTCGCACCAGTAGGTCTTGACCACGCGCGCGCCGAGCTCGGCGCACACCCGGCTCGCGAGGCCCAGGAAGCGCGCGTCGCGCTTGTCGAGCTCACGGCCGACCGCGGTCACCGCCATCACGGGGATGCCGAACTTCTCACAGTCGTTGACGAGGTTCGCGAGGTTCATGAGGGTTTGCTTCTCGTACTCGCTGCCGACGAATACCGAGATGCCCACCGAGGTCGCGTTGACGCGCAGGATCTCGTCGATGGTGGTCGTGACCCCCTCGTCGGCGAGGTCCTTGCCGACCATGGTGCTGCCGCCGGAGACGCGCAGGATGATCGGTACGCCGCAATCGGCGGGAACCACGCTGCGCAGCACGCCGCGCGTGACGAACAACGCGTCGGCCCACGGTAGCAGCGGCTTGATGGTCTCGCCCGGGCGCTCGAGGCAGCTGGTGGGCCCCTGGAAATAGCCGTGGTCGATCGGCAGGAAGTAGCACTTGCCGTCGGGCTTGATGATCTGCGCCATGCGGTTGGCCATGCCCCAATCCATTGCGAGCCTCCTCTCGTGTCATCCGCGCGGGGGCGAGCCCCCGCGCGACGGGAACGTGTCACTCGTTACGCGGACGTCGTGCTTGTTACGGGCTACTCGTCACTTGGGATACGCCTGCCGGAACGGATGCACCGAATACGACGCGAAGACCCCACCCACGACGTACGGATCGTGCGCCATCAGCTCCCTGGCGTCGGCCAAGGTCTCGGCGTCGAACACGATCACGGCGCCCACCGATGCGTCGTTGGGATCGTTGCGGATCGGTCCCGCGAATGCGATGCGACCCTCGGTGTCGAGCTTGTCGAGCTGCGCCACGTGCGCGGCGCGGTACTGTTCGCGCCGCGCCAGGCCGTCCGGACCGTCGTTGCCGATGAATACGAAGAGCGGCACGGGATTCCTCGCGCGAGGGGCCAGCCTGCGGCACGCGAGGGGGTGCGCGCCGGCGCCGGCTCCGATCTGTAGGGAATGCGGGAACGAGCGTACCGTGCGCCCCCCAGGACCAGCAAGGCGCATGGGACGGAGATCCCAGGTCACACCGCCGTCCTCGGAGCGGAGGCTTCGAGCCACGCCCGCGCCGTTTTCAGCGCCTCCTCGTAGGTTCGTGTACGGCTCTGGACCGTGGCCTCCCGATAGCGCGCGTCACCCAGGGACTCACGAGTGAGCGCCATCAGGGGCGCGATGAACGCCTGGTCCGCGGGTTCGCGCTGCATCCCGGTCCGCTCCCTTTGCAGCTCCACCGCGGCATAGAGCCCCGCGGCGTCCTCCCACCGGCCCGCGACCGCCGCCAGGCCCGCGCAGACGTCGAGCGCCATCTGGCCGCAGAACCGGGAGCCGGTCTGCTCCGCGATCGACAGCGCTTCGAGCACCGCGGCGCGCGCCCGGACCAGTTCTCCCCGGCCGACAAGGACCATCGCCAGATTGAGGAGACAGATCGCGACGTTCGAGCGGTCGCCCATCTCGCGATCGAGCGCCAGCGACTGCTCGTAGAGAGGTTCCGCCCGTTCCCACTCACCGGCCTCGCGATGGAGCTCCGCGAGCGACGTGAGCGCCCCGCTGAGCAGCCGCTTCTTGTCGAGCTGGCGTCCCAGCTCGAGCGCCTCTTCGTAGTGCGCTCGGGCGGCCGCTCGATCGCCCTGTCCGTGGGCGACCAGACCGAGCTCGAGGAGCGCGCCCGCGGCCCGAGCTCCGTCCCCGATCTCGCGCGCGATCGACAGGCTCTCGGTCGCGAGGTCCCGGGCCTCGTCGTAGCGTTCCAGGCACGAGCTGAGCCGCCCGGCGCCGAAGAGTGCGCGGCAGCGCACGACCGTGCGGCTCGCCGCCCCGCGACGGGAGAGCGCCTCGATGGTGATGCGATGCCCCTGCTCGAGGAGTGCCCGCGAGAGCCAGTAGTTCCTGAGCGCCAGCACCAGCCGCAGCCCCCGCTCGGCGTAGTGCTCGCTGGCGCCGCAAAACGCATGGGCGGCCAGCAGATTCTCCCGCTCCACGTCGAGGCGCGCGATCCAGGCGCCTTGCTCCGGGCCCATGAGCTCCGGGTCCGCTTGCTCGGCGATCGCCAGGTAGCAGTCGAGGTGGCGCTCGCGGGCGGCGTCCTCGCCGCCCGCGGCGCGGAGGTGCGCGAGCGCGTATTCCCGCACGGTCTCGAGGAGGCGGTAGCGCCCGCTCTCCGGGTCGATCGAGACCATCGACTTCTCGACCAGCTCCGTGAGGCGTTCCAGGACGTCGTTGCGTTCCGCGGGGCCGTCCGCGCCCACGTGCTCGGCCGCCCCAAGCGCGAAGCTGCCGGCGAAGACCGAGATCCGCTGCAGCAGCGTTCGCTCGGGCACGGTGAGCAGCTCGTAGCTCCAGTCGATCAGCCCGCGTAGCGTCTGCTGGCGCGGCAGCGAGGTGCGATCGCCGCCGGTCAGCAGCCGGAACCGGTCGCTCAGACGCTCGGCGATTCGCTCGACGTTGAGCGAGCGCACCCGCACCGCGGCCAGCTCGATCGCCAGCGGGATCCCGTCGAGGCGGTGGCAGATCTCGGCGATCGCCGCTGCATTGGAAGCCGTCACCGTGAACGAGGGCGACACGGAAACGGCGCGGTCGACGAACAGGCGCACCGAAGGGAATCGCTGGAGGTCGCCGATCGGGGCCGTCCGGTTCGGATCGGGGGCCTCGAGCGAAGGCACCCGGAAGGTCGACTCTCCGCTCAGCCGTAGCGGCTCGCGGCTGGTCGCGAGGATCCGCACCCGCGCCGCCGCTTCGACGAGCCGCTTCGCGAGCGCGGCCGCCGCGCCAAGCACGTGCTCGCAGTTGTCGAGCACGATCAGCAGCTGTCGCTCGCGCACGTGATTCACCAGTCCTTCGAGCACCGGTGTTCCGGGTTGCTCCGGCGCTCCCATGACCGAGGCCACGGCTTGCGGCACGCCGCGCTCGTCTCCGACCGGTGCCAGCTCCACGAACCACACGCCGTCGGCGAACGTGTCGAGCACCTCGGACGCCACGTGCAGCGAAAGGCGGGTCTTCCCCGAGCCTCCGGCGCCGATCAGCGTGACCAGCCGGTGCCGCTCGAGTGCGCGCCCGATGTCGCCGATCTCCTGCTCGCGACCGATGAAGTGCGTCGCTTGAACGGGCAGATTGTGGGGCCGCGCGTCGAGCGTCTTGAGCGCGGGAAACTCGCGAGGGAGACCCTGGCCGACGACCTGGTAGACGCGCTCCTTCCGGATCAAGTCCTTGAGGCGCCGCTCGCCGAGGTCGGTGAGCGCGATGCCGTCGGGCAGTCGCTCTGGCAACAGCTCGCGGGCGGACTGGGAGACCAGGATCTGGCCCCCGTGCCCCGCACTCATGAGCCGCGCCGCGCGATTGAGCAGCGGACCGACGTAATCGTCGTCGCGCTCCTCGGTCTCACCCGAGTGGAGACCCATTCGCACGCGGATCTCGGCATCCCCCCAGGCTTCGGAGTGAAGCGCGCGCTGCGCGTCGACGGCCGCGGCGAGCGCAGCGGGTGCGGATGCGAACGCCACCTGAAAAGCGTCTCCGATCATCTTGTACGGGTAGCCGCCGTGGCCCGCGAACGCGTGTCGGAGGATCGACTCCTGGCGGGTATGCGCTCTCGCCATCCAGTCCGGGCGCGTTTCCCAGAGCTGGGTGCTCCCCTCGATGTCGGTGAAGAGGAACGTGACGGTTCCGGAGGGGCGATTGGACATGGACGTTCGCGCGTCGGTTCGCGATTCTGGTGAGGCTTCTCGGCCGGGTTCGCTACTTCCGCAGGTTGCCCAACCAGCGACGCGCTTCGGCGATCGCGTCGTCGTAGCCGATCGCACCACCCTCGACCTCGAGCGCGGCGAACGCCGCCTCGCCGAGCGCCTCGCGGGCGCGCGCAAGGAGCGGGAGGAAGAATCCCTCGTCGACCGGCTCGCGGTGCGACGCCATTCGCAGGCGCTGAGCCTCGGAAGCGCCGTAGATCCGCGCCGCGACGGCCCACTCTCCTCGCGCCGCGGCAAGCCCGCTCACGACGTCGAGTGCCACCTGTCCGCCGACCTTGAGACCCGTGTCCACGACCAGGGGAAGCAGCTCGCCCAGCAGAACTCCGGCGCGCGCATGGTCTCCCCGGCTCACCGACACCATGGCGAGGTTCACCAGGTTGAGCGACAGGTTGACGCGCTCGCCCTCGCTGGCGCGGCAGATGGCCAGCGACTCCTCGTAGAGAGGCTCGGCCCGGTCGAGATCTCCCGCCTGGCGGTGGATCTCGCCCAGCATCAGCAGCACCGCGTGAATCAGTCCGGGATCCGCCAGCCGGCGCGCGAGGGCGAGCGATTCCTCGCCGTGGCTCAGCGCCGCGGCGTGGTCGCCGCGCATGTTGGTGACGCCGGCCAGCATGCGGAGCGCGTTCGAAGCCATGTCGTCCGCGCCGATCTCGCGCGCGATCGAGAGGCTCTCGCGAGCTTGCGCCTGCCCCTCCTCGTATCGCCCGAGGGAGATGGTGACCCACACCGCGTCGCACAGCGCCCTGCAGCGAAGCAGCGTGCGGGGCTGGGCCCCGGGGCGGGCGAGCGCCTGGATGGTCACGCGGTACCCCTGTTCCAGCACGCCGCGCGACCAGAAGTAGCGCCGCAGCGCGAGCATCAGCCGGAGCCCGTCTTCCCCGTGACCGGGCGCGTGGTCGCACCACGCGTGCGCCGCCAGGAAGTTCTCGTGCTCGGCCTCGAATGCGCTCCAGGCCTCGGGTTGCCCGGAGCGGATCGTCTCCGACGCTCGTTCGGCGACCACCAGGTAGTGGCCGAGGTGGCGGCCGCGGACCTCGTCCGCCTCGAGCGAGGTGTGCAGGTGCTCGGCGGCGTACTCGCGGATGGTCTCGAGCAGCCGGTAGCGCTCGCCGTCGGGCTCGAGCACCACAAGCGATTTCTCCACGAGATTGGTGAGGAGGTCGAGGACCTCGGTCTCTTCTACGTCGCCGCCCGCGCAAACCGCCTCCGCCGCCTCGAGCGTCCAGCCCGCCGCGAACACCGCGAGGCGGCGCAGCAGCTGCCGCTCGGCATCGCTCAGGAGGTCGTGGCTCCAGTCGATGAGCGCGCGCAACGTCTGCTGCCGGGGAAGCGCCACGCGGTCGCCGCGCGCCAGCAGGCGGAAGCGGTCTCCCAGCCGCTCCGCGATCTTGGCGAGGGAGAGCGTGCGCACCCGCGCCGCGGCGAGCTCGATCGCGAGCGGGATGCCGTCGAGCCGCCGGCAAATCTGTGCGACCGCCAGCACGTTCGAGTCGCCGAGCGCGAACGTGCGCGACACGCTCGCGGCGCGGTCGGCGAAGAGCCGCACCGCCTCG
>CAZYWA010000186.1:0-13587 GCA_964650975.1 uncultured bacterium | reverse complement strand
GGACTCCGCGAAGAGGCCCGAAGTGAAGGGAATCCGCGACGGGCCGTAGAAGTCGAGCTCCGAGATGAACGGAACCACCGAGCGGCAGTATGGGCTCAGAACGTAGAGCGCGTACGCCGTCGTCAGGCTCGCTCCGGCAACCCAGAGCGCGACGATCGTGAGCACGCGGACGGAGAGCGGGCGGCTGCCGGACATCCCGAGACCAAGTTCTTCGCGTGAGCTCGGTCGATGCGAATTGCGAGCCATTCGCGGCCAGAGCACCTCGCTTCACCACGAGTCGAGACCGAGATCGAGCGGCATGTGCACGGTCAACATGGGGCGATAGGACTCACCCTTGCGAGATCCCGGGCCTGGGCCGGGATGATCTTCACGGCCAGGAGCCCGGCCGAGGAAGGGACGGATCCATTCGATCCCATCCAGCACCGCGATCAGCAGGTCCCGGGTCGTCGACGGTGGCTGCGTCAGCAGCCCATGTCGCGTCACGAATCTCGAGTCGGCTTCCTCGGGGACGCTTCGAGCAGCTGTTCCAGCGCGGACCCACGTCCGGGTAACCGTCGCGGCCGGGTCGTCCACCAGCATCCACCGCGAATCGGTGACCGCGAAGCTCACGAGATCATCCGCCCGCGTCTTCGCTGGATCCGAGCGGTCGCGGAGGCGTCCGGGTCCCGCGGGCGATGTCGCTTCGTCGAGCCTCGCGAGCAAGAGAGGCCTCGGTCGCAAGACCGGAAGGAGCTCGGAGCCGCCCGCCCGCGCCGCGACGGCTCGAGCAAGCACCAACGTCACCGCCGTCACCGTGGCGCGCAGCGATCGACGGGTGGTGGGGGGAACCCACGCTCGGGGCCCGCGCCGGAAGCCGACGCTGCCGCGCGGGACGGACGAGCCGCGGATGCAGCGTCGAATCACTCGCCAAGGATCGCGATGCCTCGTGACCGGCGCCTGACAGGGTCCGCTATCGAGGCCTCACGTGCTCTCTCGACACGCTTGCGCATGGCGGTCGCGATCCCGGTCGACGCGGCGAGGCGAGCGAGCGCACGCGCGAAGATCGTATCGGTCTCCGTCGTCGGAGCATGTTGACGATTCATCTGCTCCAAGTCGTGCGGTGCGCGCGTTCGGGTTGGTGGCGTTTTGCCCCTGCTGAGGCGGATTGGGCCGCCACACTCGTTCCAGGTACATCCGATCCAAGGCGTGCTCGAATTGTCTCGCGTGCCGGAAGAACACGACACGACGAGGTTCGCGGCGCATCCTTTCCTCCGGTGAAAGCCGGCGTGCTGCACTTCGCGGCGGTATGGCGCCTGCATGAGCCCGCGCGTCTCGTCCATCCGCCGAGCGCGACCTCGCGTCGCTCCGAGCGTTGTCCGCCCGCTGGCGCGCGGCGCCTGCGGGCGGACCCTTTTTCCACGACCCCTGCTCCGGACGCTCATCGATGGTTTTCGAAGATCCGACGTGTCGTCGCTGGCGAGTCGCGGGGCTAGCGGGCTTCATCGCAATGCTCGTGCTCGGGTTCTTCGGCGGTGATCTCGCACTCACTCTCCTCAAGGCACCAGCGCTGACGGCCGCGTTGCCGCCGGCGCTCACGGAGCCGGATCCATCCGGATCGTCGAGCTCGACCGAGCCGCTCGGGACCGTCACGGGCGAGCAGGGACCCATCGCCACGAGGCCGGAGGTGCCGATCTCCGTCGATGCCACGGCGATCTTGTCGGCGCCGTACTTGCGCACCGCTTTCGTGGTCGAGCACGACGCGCGAAGCGTCGCGAGCCTGCGCGCCCACGTCGACCGGCTGCACGTGGTGTTCCCGGACTGGTACTCGTTCGACACCAAGGACGGCGAGATTCACGAAGACATCGATCCGGAGGTGGCGCGCCTGCTCGCCGCGAAGCGGGTGGCGGTGCTGCCGCGGCTCTCCAACACCGACCCGAGCGGCGCCTGGCATGGTGACGTGCTCGAGGCGCTGTTCCGGAGCGAAAAGGCCAGCACGCAGCTCGTCGACACGCTGGTCGAGCGCATCGAGCTGACACACGCCCACGGCGTCAACGTCGACATCGAGTCGATCGATCCCGACCAGCGCGACGCGTACGTGGCGTGGCTCGATCAGTTGGCGCAAGCGTTCCACCGCCACGGCTTGTCGGTCACCGTGGACGTGCCCCTCAACGACGAGGCGTTCGACTACGAAGCCATCGGCAAGATCGCGGACCTGGTGGTGCTCATGGGCTACGACGAGCACTGGGCGACGTCGCCCGCGGGTGCGGTGGCCAGTCAGGATTGGTTCGAGGACGGGCTGGTCGAGATGCTCGGGCGCGTGCCGGCCGAGAAGCTGATCGTCGGGCTCGGCGCCTACGGCTACGACTGGACCCTGGGTTCGGACCAGCCGGCCGAGGATCTGGGCTTCGAGGACGCGCTGGGACTCGCGGAGCGCGTTCACGCGTCGATCACCACCGACGGCGACACCTTCAACAGCGGATTCACCTACGCCGACGGCGACGCCCGGACCCACCAGGTGTGGTTCCTCGACGCGGTGTCGGCCTGGAACGAGCTGGTCTTCGCGCGCTCGCGGAACGTGCGCGGCGTCTCGCTCTGGCGCATGGGGCTCGAAGAGCCGGGTGTGTGGAGGTTCCTCGGATCCGCCGCGCCGGAGTCGCTCCGTCCGGACGATCTCGCCACGATCGCCGCGCCCGATGAGGTCGCCTTTCACGGCGACGGCGAGCTGCTGCGCGTGACCCGCGACGCGCGCGCCGGCCGCCGCGACCTGTCCTTCGAAGGACGCTCGGTGTCGTGGGCCGAGTACGTCGAGCTGCCGCACGGGTTCGAGGTCGATCGCTACGGGGCGCTTCCGCAAGGCACCAAGAAGGTGGCGCTCACGTTCGACGACGGGCCCGACCCGCGCTGGACACCGCAGATCCTCGACCTGCTCCGCGCCGCTCGCGTGCACGCGACCTTCTTCGTGATCGGCGAGCGTGCCGAGCACGACGAGCGCCTGGTCGCGCGCACCGCCGGCGAGGGTCACCTGCTCGGCAATCACACCTTCGAACATCCCGACATCGGAGCCATCTCGCGCGAGCGGCTCGAGGTCGAGCTCAACGCCACACAGCGAGTGCTGGAGGCGTCGACCGGGCTGCAGACCACGCTGTTCCGAGCTCCCTACGACGTCGATGCATCGCCGACCACTCCCGCCCAGCTCGCGCCGCTCTTCACGGCCGGCCGGCTCGGCTACGTGACGGCGGCGGCGAACGTCGACTCCCTCGACTGGCAGCGTCCGGGCACCGATCGCATCGTGCGGAACGTGCTCGACGGCCTCGCGCGCGGCGATGGGAACGTGGTGTTGCTTCACGATGGAGGGGGGGATCGGAGCCAGACCGTCGCCGCGGTCGCGCGACTGGTGCCGATGCTGACGCGGCTCGGCTACCAGTTCGTGACGCTCGACGAGCTCGCGGGCACTCCCGGTGCGCTCATGCGTCCCGCGACACCGGCGGAGCTGGTGCTGGTGAAGGGCGACCAGATGCTGCTCTGGCTGCGACGGTTCGGGGCGCGCGCGATCGTGTTCGGCTTCGGCGTGACCACCGCGATCGCGGTCGCACGCATCGGCTTCCTGGGTCTGCTGGTCGCACGCTCGGTGGCGAAGCACCGCGCCCGCATTCCGGGCTTCACGTCGCCGATCCAGGTGGTCATTCCGGCATTCAACGAAGAGCAGGTGATCGGCCGGACGCTCGACGCGCTGCTCGCCAGCGACTACCCGCATTTCTCCGTGACGGTGGTGGACGACGGCTCGACCGACGAGACCGCTGCGCGGGTGCTGGAGGTCGCCGCGCGCGACCCGCGCGTCGCGCTGATCTCGCAGCGAAACCAGGGAAAGTCCGCGGCGCTCAACCGCGGCTTCCGCGCCGGGCGCGAGAGCGTCGTCGTGACGATCGACGCGGACACGCTGGTCGCCCCGACGACGCTCGGAGAGCTGATCGCTCCCTTCGCCGATCCCGGCGTCGACGCGGTGTGCGGCAACGTCCAGGTGGGCAACGTCAACAATCTGCTCACGGCGTTCCAGAATCTCGAGTACGTGACCTCGCAGAACTACGACCGGCGCGCCTTCGAGTCGCTCAACTGCATCTCGGTCGTTCCGGGCGCCACCGGCGCCTGGCGCCGCTCGGCGGTGCTCGAATGCGGCGGTTACTCGAGCGACACGCTGACCGAGGACGCCGACCTGACGCTCACGTTGCTGGGCGCGGGGAGCCGGATCGCGTACGCGCCGCTCGCGAAGTCCGCGACCGAGGCGCCCCAGACGATCCGCGCGCTCTTCAAGCAACGCTTCCGCTGGAGCTTCGGGACGATGCAATGCCTGTGGAAGCACCGCGCTGCGTTCGGGCGAGGATCGCTGGGCCGGGTTGCGCTTCCCAACATGCTGCTCTTCCAGGTGCTCTTTCCCATCTTCTGCCCGCTCGGCGACGGGATCCTCGTGTGGTGCCTGGCACGTGGCGACTTCCACGCCGTGGCGCTCGCATTCGCACTGTTCCTGGGCCTCGACGTCGTGGCCTCGCTGGTCGCGTTCGTGCTCGACCGGAGACCCATGTTTCCGATCGTGGTGGTCGCCGTGCAGCGCTTCTTCTATCGCCAGTTCATGTACGTCGTGACCTTCGCCGCCCTCGCCGCCGCGCTGCGCGGCCGCCATCACCGCTGGAACAAGCTCGCGCGCCTGGGATCGGTCGCGCCGCTGCCGGCGCTCGCGCAGGCGGCGTGACCGCGCCACGCCGTGGTAGGCACTGGTTCGCCGCCGGCTTCGTGGGCGCGACGGCGCTTGCCGGCTGCGAGCCGTACCAGCCGCTGCCGCTCGACACCGCGTCGGTCGAGCACGCGCTGGCACCTCCGGCGGCGGAGCGGCTCGCGGTCGCGGCCGAGTCGATCGCGCACCCGATCCTCCGTCCCGTCACGCTCGACCTGAGCGACGGCCTCTCCGAGGACGAGGCGGCGGTCCTCGCCGTGCTCGTCAACCCGTCGTTGCGCGGATTGCGTGACGAGCGCGCGCTCGCGGACGCGCAGGTGCTGGAGGCGGGGATGATCCCGAACCCGCAGCTTTCGGTGGATGCGGACCCGGTGCTGAGCCCGCGCTCGAGCGGCACCGCGTTCGGGTGGACGGTCGGGGTCAACTGGGATCTGGCCGAGCTGGTGTCGCGTGGGGCTCGCGAGGATTCCGCGAGCCAGCACCGCCGCTCGGTCGACCTCGACGTGGCGTGGCAGGAATGGCAGGCGGCGCTCGACGCGAAGCGAGCCGTTCGCCGACTTCGCTCCCTCGACGCGCAGATCGTTCTCGCTCAGCAGGCCGAGCGGGAGCTGGCCGACGAAGTCAAGATCGTGCGGCAACCGGGAGCACGGCCGCGGTTCAGCGAGCGGGAAGCGGCCGCCGCCGAACTGGCCCACAACGACGCGGTGGAGCGGGTCGTCGAGCTTCGAAACGATGCCGAGGAGCAGCGGCTCGAGCTGAACCGCGCGCTCGGGTTTCCTCCGGACGCATCGATGGCGCTGCAGCCGGTGGCCGACACGGACCCCGGTCCGGTACCGGACCTTGCGGGGATCCTGACGAATCTCGACCAGCGCCGGCTCGACCTGCTCGCGTTGCGCCTCGGCTACCAGAGCGCCGACGACACGCTGCGCGCCGAGATCCTCGCCCAGTTCCCGAAGCTCAACGTCGGCCTGAGCCCGAGCCGCGACACCGAACGGACCGTGTCGCTGGGCGTGGGGCTCAACGTGGATCTGCCGATCTTCGACCGGAATCAAGCCGCGATCGCCACCGCCACCGCCACGCGCCGCCAGCTTTTCGACCAGTACGTCGATCGTCTCTTCCAGGCGCGAGCCGACGTCGCGAAGCTCCTCGCCCAGGTACGCGGGTTGGGAGAACGCATCGCCACCGCGCGAGCCGCGCTGCCGAGCCTGGAGAAGGTGGTGCGCACGTACCAGATCGGCGTGCGCGACGAAGAGGTCGACGTGCTGAGCTACTACCAGGCACGCACCGATCTCACGGCCAAGCGGATCGAGATCCTGGACCTCGAGGACCAGCAAGCCGAGGCACGTTCGGGTCTCGAGCTCGCGGGCGGGCTCTACGACCTCACGCTCACCGCCGGCGACGCGGCCGGCCAGCGCTCCGCAGCCGATCCTCCCGAAACCGAGCACGAGTAGCCGGAGGGAGCCGACGCATGCGTGACCACGCGACGCGCTGGCTGGGCCTGCTGGTGGCGCTGGTGGTCTTCCACTCGTGCTTGCAGGCGCTGGTGATCGCGTCGAGCCTGGGCGAGATCGAGCTCTCGCAGCCCATCGCGCTGGTGCTGCTGGCCGTCGCCGCGCTCGCGGGCGGGTTCGCCGGCTGGTCCGCGCTGCGTGCGGTGTTGCGCGCCGGACCGGCCGTGGCCGAGCGGCCGACGACCTCGCGTGTCGTCGGGAACATCGCCGGCGGGATCCTGCTCCTCGCGGCGCTCCTGTGGGGAATCCTGTGGCTCGCCTCTCTGGTGGGACGCGACCGCAGCTTCGACGGCAACGCGTACCACATACCGACGATTCACTTCTGGGCGATGAAGGGCTTCGTTCACTGGGTCGACGACGGCTACGACGGCGCCTCGTTGATGAACGGCTACCCGAAGGCGGCCGAGCTGCTCGCGTTCGTCCTGGTCCGGGCCTTCGCGACCAACCACGTGCTCACGATCACCAATCTGCTGCTCCTGCCGATGGGCTCGATCGCGATCGCGTGCCTCGCCGCGGCACTCGGGGCCGATCGGTGGTCGGCCATCGCGAGCGGCGCGCTGTGGCTCCTGGTCCCCACCAACGTGGCGCAGACCGTCACCACCTACGTGGACAGCGCCTATGCCTCGAGCGTCGCCAGCGCGCTCGCGCTGGCGGTGGCCGCCGTGCACCTGGTGCACGTCGCCCGGTCCAGGATTCCATGGAGCCTCGGTTGTGCTCTCGGTGGAGCGATCGGGCTCGCGAGCGCGATGAAGAGCACCGGCGCCGCTTTCGGCGTCCTCACGATGGGCTGGCTCGTCCTGCTTCTCTCGGTTCGACTCGGTGGCGATCGCGAGAGCGTTCGGTTCCGTGCGCGAGCGGCCTTCCTCCTCGTCGTCGCCGTCGTCGCCACGGCGGTCGGTGGGTACTGGTACCTGCGGAACTGGGCGATCGCGGACGATCCGCTCTTTCCGGTCGCGGTCCGGATCGGTGGGCGGACCCTCTTTCCCGGAGAGGAGCTGAGCTCGGTCGTCGACGAGTCTCAGGTTCCGGACCAGCTGCGCGCCGACTCGGACGGAGGGCGCGTGCTTCGCGCCTGGGCGCAGCAGGGTCTCTGGTCGGCCTCGAGCTCCGGGGACTCGTGGCAGGAAACGGTCTACTCGAACGACTCGCGGATCGGTGGGCTCGGCTACGCGTGGTTGCTGGGAGGTGTCCCTTCGCTGGTGGCCGTCGCCGCGATCGCGTGGCGGCGGCGCGACCGCGCGATGGGGGTCGCGCTGACGACGATCGTTCCGATCGTCGTCGCGCTCTTCTGCGTCCAGCCGTTCCACTGGTGGGCGAGATTCACGCTGTGGCTCCATGCGCTCGGCCTGCCGTGCCTGGCGTCGATGGCGACCTCGGTGGCCACCGCGAATCGTGGGGCTGCCAGAGCGATCGGTACTGGCTGGCTCGCGCTGGTCACGGCCGTCGCGGCGGCCGAGGGCATGACCGCGACGTTCGTCACGGTGGTCGGGCCGGTCGGGGCGAGTCGCAGCGAGATCGTCGATGCGTTGACCGAGCGTTACCGGGACGAGCCGATCGCGTACGTCGAGCCGCTGCAGCCACTTCAGGAGAGCGTCTTCCCGCAGATCCTGAGCGGCGACGATGGCGTGGGCGTCGGCTACCTGTCGTCGGTCGACGCCACCAAGGAGCTGGTCATGGGCGAGCTCTGCCAGCCGATCGGCGAGCGCACCGTCCTCCCCATCGACCCCCAAGCCAGCGAGGACGACGTTTCGAACCTGATGTCCGCCGGCGTCAAGTACGCGATCCTCGACGACGCCTTGCCGGTGCCGAAAGAGGTCGCCGCACGCGCCCTCCACATCGACCGGCCGGCGGGCTTCGTGGTGGTGACCTTGCAGGCGCCCGACGAGTGAGTGCGCTCCACGTACGGATTCTGCCTGGGTGGCCGCGGCGCAGTCGGGTGATCGGCGATGCCATTCGGTCCACTCGGGACCGAAACCTTGGAGATACGGCCAATGCAAACCAGTCGACGGCATCACGACTCAACCCCGGCGATACCGCTTTAGACCATTGCGAGTGCGCGCCGCCCGAGACCACGCCTTCGCGTGCGATGCGCTCTGCACGGTCGCCGCTGAAATGAGCGGCCCACACGACGCCGAACGCCGGAAGCCCGCCCACGTCCTCGAGCCCCCAAGGTTGGCGCGCGATCGACCGCGAGGCGTAAAGTGGTCCGGTTGAGTCGTGCGTGCCCGTCCGCGCGGAGAAAAGGAGCATTGGATGCAACGGAGACCCCTTCGAATCGCCTGGCGCGTCCTCGCACTAACCGCGTGCGCCGGCGTGGTGTTGCTGGACGGTGTCGCCGCCGTGGCTGGCGGAGGATCGAGTGGCGCGCGGTCCGCGATCGACGACACCGACCGCGTGGTGCTGGCCAATAGCGTCAGCCGACTCGCGGCGCCCCAGGCGGATCGGGGCCGATCGGACCTGTCCCTGCCGGTGGAGCGCCTGATCCTGTCGCTCAAGCTCCGCGAGGGAGCCGAAACGCGCCTCGAGGCGCTGCTTGCGGCTCAGCACGATCCCCAGTCGCCCCTCTTTCATCAGTGGCTGACGCCTGAACAGTTCGGGGCCCAGTTCGGTCTCGGCGACGAGGATCTCGCCACGGTCACTGGATGGCTGAAACAGCACGGATTCCGCGTCGACGAGGTTGCCAAGGGCCGCGGATGGGTCGATTTCAGCGGCACCGTGGCGCTGGTGGAGCGCGCGTTCGGCACCGAGATCGACGACTTCCTGGTGGACGGCAAGATCCATCACGCGAATGCGACACCGCAATCGATCCCGCGCGGTCTCGCTGCACTCCTCAACGGCGTGGTGACGCTGCACGATTTCCCGCGTCCGGCGCACCACGAGGGGGCGCGACGCCTGGGTGCTGACTATACGAGCGGCAGCGCGCACTACCTGGCGCCCGCCGACTTCGCGACCATCTATGACCTGGGCTCGGTCTACGGTTCGGGCACGACCGGCTCGGGGCGCACCGTCGCGATCACCGGCCGCTCCGACATCAACCTCGCCGACGTGCAGTACTTCCGCAGCCTCTTCGGCCTGCCGGCCCACGATCCGGTGATCGTCCACAACGGAGCCGATCCAGGTGATCTGGGCGGCGGCGAGGAAACCGAGGCCGACCTCGACGTTCAGTGGTCCGGTGCGGTGGCAAAGGATGCAACGGTCGAGTTCGTGGTCTCGAAGTCGACGCTCGGCACCGACGGGATTGATCTCTCGGCGCAGTACATCATCGACAACAACCTCGCCGACTCGATGAGCACGAGCTTCGGCCAGTGCGAGCTCCTGATGCTGGGCTCGGAGCAGGCATTCTTCCGCAACACGTGGGCGCAAGCGGCCGCGGAAGGGATCACCGCGTTCGTGTCGTCGGGCGACAGCGGTGCCGCCGGCTGCAATCCGGGCAGTGCACCCACAGGCTCGTTCCGGGCCGTGTCGGGCATATGCTCGACGCCTTACGACGTGTGCGTGGGCGGCAGCGAGTTCGACGACACTGCCAATCCGAGCCTCTACTGGGCCGCCGGCAACGACCAAAACGGCGGCTCGGCGCTCTCGTACGTTCCCGAGGTGGCGTGGAACGAGAGCGCCAACGTCTCGGGTGGCTCGGGCCTCTGGTCCTCCTCCGGCGGCGCCAGCACCCTGTTCTCGAAGCCGTCCTGGCAGAAGGGGCTCGGCGTCCCCAACGATGGTTTGCGCGACGTTCCTGACGTGTCCCTCGCCGCGGCCGGCCACGATGGCTACCTGGTGGTCCAGGGCCACACCGCGTCTTCGTCCGGCCTGGAGTCGGTGGGAGGCACGTCCGCAGCCTCGCCGTCCTTCGCCGGTCTCATGGCGCTCGTCGTCCAGAGCGCCGGAGCACGGCAGGGCAACGCCAACACGGTCTTCTACCCCATGGCTGCGAGCCAGTACGCGGGCACCGGTCCGGCCGTGTTTCACGACATCACCTCGGGCAACAACAGCGTGCCCGCACTCACCGGTTTCAACTGCGGCCCCGGCTACGACGAAGTGACCGGGCTGGGCACGGTCGACGGCGCGGCGCTGATCGCGAACTGGAGCGGTGTCAGCTCCGACTTCTCGCTGACGGCCACGCCGCCCACGCTGGCCATGGCTCCGGGCGCTTCGGGCTCGACCACCGTGACCGTCGCGATCACGGGTGGCTTCGGCTCATCGGTTTCGCTGAGCGCGTCGGGCGCGCCCGTGGGCACCACGGTCTCGTTCAACCCGACGTCGATTGCGGCGCCCGGCGCGGGCAGCTCCACGGTCACGATCAGCGCTGGCTCGACCACCGCCAACGGCATCTACACGATCACGCTCACGGGTGCGGGCGGCGGCAAGACGCGATCCACGGCGATCGCACTCACGGTTTCGTCGGGCTGCGGTGCCGTCTCCGCCACATCCGCCGACGCGAGCACGGCAGCCGACGGGGCCGCGCTGCTGATCGCACTCGGGCTCGTCAAGCGGCGGTCGGGTCGTGTCCATCGCCTGTGCCGTTGAGGGCGCTCGAAGAGCGTGTCCGTACCGAAAACCTGCCCGCGCTCATGGCGGCGAGCCTGCCAGGTGTTTCAATTCGATCTTGGTGGCAACCTTGGGTCCGTGCATATGCACATTTCCGCAATGGACAGCGACCGCTGCGCTCTACACTCAGGCCGATTGCAGTTGACGAACGTCTTGCCCTTCAACCCCCGACGGCGGTGAACGATCGAAGGGATGTCTGAGACAACGCATTTGGGACACGTTGTCGTCACGAATGCGTACCCTGCCATCCGGAGGGCACGGTGCCCGAAGCGCCGAATCAAGGAACATTCCGCATCAGCCTCGCCATGGCTGGCGCCGTTTCGGCAGGTGCCTACACGGCCGGCGTCCTCGACTTCCTCATCGAGGCGCTCGATGAATGGCAGAAGGCAAAGGACGAGAATCGCAAGACAAACGGCGACGATACGGCCTCGTGGGACGTTCCCTCTCACGATGTGGACCTTCACGCGTTGGTCGGCTCGTCAGCAGGCGGCATCTGTGCCGCTTTGATGTCGACGATCTTGCGTCGGCCGCACTCGCCGGTGCGAACCGACGATCCCGACGCGATTCAGCCGCTCGGATTCAACTGCCTCTACGACACGTGGGTGCACCGGGCCGACATCGATCCGCTGCTCGGGAAGAATGACCTGCAGGGGCCGAAGGCCCAGCTGTCTTCGTTGCTCGACTCGACGGCCTTGGACGACATCGCTCAGAAGGCGATCGTGCTCACGGGCATGCCCCTACAGCGGGCCTACACGCCCGACCCTGTGCAGATCATCTTGACCCTGGGGAACCTGCGGGGCGTGACTTACGAGATCGCCCTTTCGGGCTCCTCCACGATTGGTGCTGCCGACGGCCACGACATGACGGTGCACGGCGACACTCTGGAATTCTATGTCGCCAGCCAGGCGAATCCTGCTCCACAGACGCCGGGTCATGACCCCGACCTCGCCGCTGCACAGTTCCTGGATCCGGGCGCAGCGGGATCGCCGGCATGGGTGCAGCTCGTGCAGGCGGCCCTCGGGACATCAGCCTTCCCGGTCGGTCTTGCCGCTCGGTCGATCACCTGCAGCACGGGGCCGTACGGCCTGCGGCTCTGGGAAATTCCTCGAGGAAACGTGGTCGCGCCGCCGTTGCCCCCTCCTCCCGCGACGTTCGGGCGGTGGCTCCAGTCGGGAACGATCCCGCCGAAGGGTCCGCAGCCGGGCCAGGCCACGTGGCAATTCGTAGCCGTCGACGGTGGCATCACGAACAACGAGCCTTTCGACATCGCGCGGCGTTGCCTGCTGGATCGGAGCAAGCCGGGGGATAGCCTGCCGCGCGATCCCGCTGCGGCTCATTCGGCCGTGATCCTCGTCGATCCGTTCCCGGATCCTGTGGATCCGGCCTCGCCCTACGACGCAAAGACGGATCTCGTGAGCGTGGTGGCCCAGCTCATCGAGGCATGGATCCAGCAGGCGCGCTTCAAGCCCGACGAACTCGTGCTCGCCCAGGACGAAAGCGTGTTCAGTCGCTTCCTGATCGCGCCGATACGCCGCGATCAGCCTGGCGGAGTGGCGAGCCGGCACCCATTGGCTTCTGGGAGCCTGGGTGGTTTTGGCGGGTTTCTCGAGCGAACGTGGCGAAACCACGACTTCCATCTAGGACGCCTCAACTGCCAGCGCTTTCTTCGGAATGGCGAACGCGGATCCTTCGCGCTCCTCGACACGAACCCACTGTTCAGCGGGTGGCGTGGGGGGAAGGCAGGCAGCGATCCGCAGTTCTTTCATTTCGATAGCGACCCTTCGGATCCGGCTGCTCCCTACGTGAAGTTTCGCCCGATCGTTCCGCTCGTTGGCACGGCCGCGCGCGACCTGAAGCCGCCCACCTGGCCAGGGTTAACGCCCTCCGCGCGCGACCAGTTCCTCGATGCGCTGATGCCAAAGATCGAACGACGGTTCGATGCGATCGCAGATTTCGCGCGCGCCGCCTATTTGTCTGGGGCGGTCGCCAGCATCGCCGGCTTCGCCGCTTGGAAACTCGTGCGGGGAAAGCTCATCGATGCGGTGCGTGGGGCCATCCGCAAGAGTGTCAGTGAAAACGAAATTTGGGGTGCCTGAAACCGGAGCACTGATGGCATTGGCGCGGCGACACGGTCGGCCGATCGAGCGCGCCTACTTGCCATCGGGAAACTCCGCGGCTCATGCACTCGACGGCGGGGAGACGCGAAGATGGACTTTCAAGGGGCAGGATATCCGCTCGACGCAGACGGGTTTGACGCGGCGCTCAGTCGGCTCGCGGTGGGTGCGGCCGAGGTGTGGGCTGTATTGCAAGTGGAGACGCTCGGCTACGGATTTCTACCGGACCGTAGACCGGTAATTCTCTTCGAGCGCCATATCTTTCACCGCGAAACCGGTGGAGCTTACGATACGGCGGCGCCGGACATCAGCAGCGCGAGCGCCGGTGGCTACGGCGCCGATGGTTCGAATCAGTATGAGCGTCTCGGGCGCGCGCTAGCTCTCGACCGGCGGGCCGCGTTACGCAGTACTTCGTGGGGTATCGGCCAAGTCATGGGTTTCAACGCTGAGACGGCGGGGTTCGCAGACGTCGAGGATTTGGTCCAGCGGTCGATGCGCTCGGAATCCGAGCAGCTGGCCGCGCTCGTGGGCGAGGTCGTCGCGGGGAATCTCGACGAAGCGCTGCGGGCACACGACTGGGCGCGTTTCGCTCGTGGCTACAACGGCTCAGGGTACGCCCAGAATAACTACGATGAGCGTCTCCGGTCGTGGTACGAGAAATATCGGGTCGGAACGATCCCCGACCTTCTGGTGCGGGAAGCACAGATGCTGCTCC
>CAZYWA010000185.1:0-13624 GCA_964650975.1 uncultured bacterium | reverse complement strand
TACGCGAGACCCGCGCTCCGGTATCATCCCGCCGTGAACGAGCATCGTCCGATGTCGGTGGTCGACATCCTCGACCGCGCCGCCGCGCTCTACCGCGCGAATTTCCGGCTGCTGTTCGGGATCGCGTTCCTGGCGGGCGCCAGCTATTTCGTGCTCCAGCAGGTGGTGTTCCTGACCACCAAGACCCCGCAGCTCGCCAACCTGCCGGGCGGCGAGAAGATGGCCCAGTTCGCGCCGTTCTTCCGGGCCTATGCGGCCATGTCCGGTCTCGGGATCGTGGCCTGGGTCTTCAACCTGTGGAGCGCCGCGGCGCTGGTCTACGCGGTCTCGCGCCGCCACATGGGTCTCGCGGTGAACCTGCGGGAGGCCATCCGCAACACGCTGGGGCGGTTGCCCTACTTCATCGTCACCACGCTGGTGATGTCGATCGTGATGGGCATCGCGGGGGCCGGAGTGGCGATCACCGTCATGGGAGTGACCATGCTGGTGGCGCTTCTCGTGAAGGGATCACTGGGGTTCGGCCTCCTGGCGGCGTTCGCAGCGACGGTGGGAGGCACCGCGATCCTGCTGGTGGCGCTTGCGTGGGTCCTGGGTCTCTGGCTCCATCCCGCCACGGTGGTGGTCGAGCAACTCGGGATCGGCGCGGCGCTGCACCGCAGCCGCGATCTGATGCGGCAGCGCTTCGCGGTCGCGTTTCGGGACCGGAACGACGTGCGCCTCACGGTCGCGATCTCGGTGGTGCCGCTCCTGGGCTTCGCCGCGGCCTCGATCGCGTTCTTGCCGGTGGCCGTCGCGGGCCTGGTCGCGTTCTTGCTCCACTGGGTCGACGCGAGCAGCGGGCCTTCGGTGGCGGCGCTCGCGATGTCACCGGTGCTGCTGGTGCAGACCGCCGCGATCGCGGTGACGCAGCCCTACACCGTCGCGGTGACGGTGCTCTTCTATTACGACCTGCGCTACCGGACCGAAGGGCTCGACCTCGAGCTGTGGGCCGCTTCGCTGCGCACCCCGCGGAGCCCGCGAGGATCGTGATGCGCGGGACGGTGCGCCGAGCGGGCATCTCCACCGCGGCGTTGCTCCTGGCGGCGGCGCTCGACGCGTCGTCAGCCGGCGCCGCCGCGGGGACCACCGCCACTCCGGAGCTGGCGGCCGCGCTTCACCGGCTGTCGGACGAGGTGGGAGCCGGGCTCAGTGCATCCGGCGCTCCCGCGCTCGGCGAGCCCGAGCTGCGTCGCCGCCTGGCCCGCGCGCAACGCGAGCTGGTCGTGGCCGGCGGTTCGGATCGCTGGCTCGATCCGTTCTTCGAGCGCCAGAAGGACGCCAAGGACGACGCCGCCCGGGCGGACCTTGCGCGCGACGCCGCGATCTCGCTCGACGTGGTCGCGTCGCACGTGGACCGCGCGCTGGCCGCGCGCGCCGACCGAACCGTGCGCCGCGAGCGCGACGCCGCCGCGTCGGCACGGATCACCGCGATCCTGAACGAGGCCGAGTTCCGGAAGTTTCCGCGCGAGACCGGCGCGCCCACGTGGTGGAACCGCCTGGTCGCGCGTGTGCTTCGCTGGTGGCACACCTTGCGGATGCCGGCGCTGCCGAGCTCGGTGACCGGCGTGGGCTCGTGGGTGGTGACCCTGGTGGTGTGCGTGCTCGGGATGTGGGTGATCGGCCGCGGGCTGCGCAACGTGCTCCGCGCCAGCCCGCGCCGCGCCGGCCGTCGAGCGGCCTCTTCGGCCGGCCGGCACGCTGCGTCGCGCACGGTCGACGATCTCGACCGGCTGCTCCGCGACAGCCTCGCGAGCGGCGCCTTTCGCGAAGCGCTTCGCGCCGTGCATCTCGCGGCTCTGGGAAGGCTGGGCTCGGTGCTGGACGCTCCACCGCCGCCCGGCGAGACGCACTGGGATCTGGCGCGGCGGCTCGCGAGCCGCCACGTGGTGTCCGATGCGCTCGACCGCTTCGCCACCCTCAACCGCGAGTTCGACGACGCCTGGTACGGACGCACTCCGGTCGATGCCGCTCGCTTCGAGCGGTTTCGTGAGCAGAGTGCCCTTTTCGTGGGAGAAATCCGATCGACTCGAACCGACGCTCCCGCACCGGCGTCGCGATCCTGATCGCGGTCGTGCTGGTCGCCGCGGCGGCGGTCGCGTCGCTGGCGAGGCACGACCAGCCGTCGCCGTCGCGCTCGACGCTCAATCCCGCTCCGGCGGGGACGCAGGCGCTCTTCCGGGTGCTTCAGGCGCTCGACGTGCCGGTCAAGCGCTCGCGCCGGCCGATTCCGGACCTCAGGCTCGAGCACGGGCTGCTGGTGATGGTGTCGCCGTTCGAGTCGTCGGTCTCGTCCAAGGAAGCGAACGCGATCCTCGCCTGGGTGAAGCGCGGCAACGTGCTGCTCTTTTGCCCCGAAGTGGCGGAATGGCTGAACGTCAGCGGCTGGCTCGACGGTAGCTTCACGCTGCTCGAGAAGCTGGGATGGAGTCGCGACGACCTCGATCGCCTGGGCGGCTCGGCGGAGCAGATGTCGGAGCGGCTCGCGGCCGGGCCTTCGGACACGGATCTGAGCGCCGCGATCGCCTCGCCGGTGTTCGTGCCCGGGCAGCGCATGGTGACGGGTGCTTCGGTGCGGGTTCCCGCGCCGCACGGCCCGTGGGCGACGCTCGTGACCAGCGATCTCGGCGCACAGGCCTGGGAGCGGCCGCTCGGGCGCGGGCGCGTCGTGGTGCTGGCGGCGCCTGGGCTGCTCGAGAACCGGCGCATCGATCGCGCGGCGAATCTCTCGTTCGTGCTCGGATTGCTGGAGTCATTGCGAGGCGACCGGACCGTGCTCTTCGAGGAGACGACTCACGGCCACCTCGACGCGACACCGCAGCTCACGCTCGATCGCGGCGCGCGGCGCGTGCTGGCGGCGCAGCTCTTGCTCGCGCTCGGCGTGTACGTCGTGAGCCGTGGGCGCCGTCTGGGGCCGGTGGCGTCGGCGCCGCGCGCCCCCTCGCGTTCCGCGGTGGAGCTGGCCGAATCGATGGCCGCGCTCTACCGGCGAGCCGGTGTCGCCGGCGAGGCGCTGGCCGAGCTGTGGCGCGACGCTCCGGCCGCGGCACACGACGATCCCGAGCTTGCGAGCGAGGTCGTGGACCTCCTGGCCGCCGGCCGCGTGCGCGAATCGGATCTGCTGCGTCTGGATCGTGAAATGAATGGCCCGACAGCTGAAGGGAGAACACCGTGACGATATCGATCGCCGAGCTGGGACAGCGCATCGCCGGCAGTCTCGATCGCGCCGTGGTCGGCCAAAAACAGGCGGTTTTCGAGCTGACCGCCGGCTGGCTCGCGGGCGGCCACGTGCTCCTCGAAGGCGTGCCGGGCCTCGCCAAGACGCTGCTCGGACGCGCGTTCGCGCACGCGATCGGCCTCGACTACCGGCGCATCCAGTTCACGCCCGACCTCATGCCCGCCGACGTGATCGGGACCAACGTGCTCGATACGCGGACCGGCACCTTCCGGCTCGCGCACGGTCCGGTGTTCACCGATTTCCTGCTCGCCGACGAGATCAACCGCACGCCGCCCAAGACGCAAGCGGCGCTGCTCGAAGCGATGGAGGAGCGCCAGGTGACCGTGGACGGCGAGCGCCAGCCGCTCTCGGACGCGTTCTTCGTGGTGGCGACCCAGAACCCGATCGAGCTCGAGGGGACCTATCCGCTGCCGGAGGCGCAGGTCGACCGGTTCCTGCTGCAGATCGTCCTCGACTACCCGAGCCTCGAGGAAGAGGTGGCGATGCTCACCAGCCGGCGCTCGTCGGCGTCGCCCGCGGATCTCGCGGCGCTGGGAGTGGAGCGCGTGGTGGAGCGCGGCGACGTGAGCGCGATCCGCGAGCAGGTGTCCGCGATACGCTGCGAAGCCCAGGTGGTCGAGTACGTGGCGCGACTGGCGCGCGCCACGCGCACCTCGGCGCGCGTGGCGCTCGGCGCCAGCCCGCGCGCCGCGATCGCGCTCCTGTGGTGCGCACGCGCGGTCGCGGCGCTCGCCGGTCGCGAGTTCGTGATCCCCGACGACGTGAAGCGCATGGCGGCGCCGGTGCTCCGGCACCGGCTGATGCTCAAGCCCGAGACGCAGATCGAAGGAATCACGGTTCTCGCGGTGATCCGCGAGCTGCTCGACGCGGTGCCGGTTCCCCGCTGAGTCGCCGAGATGAGCCCCACGCCGCGATTCCTGCTGCTGGTGGCGCTGGCGGCGCTGCCGGCGATGGTGGCACTGGTGACGCCGGACGCGATGCCGGTGGTGGGCGTCGTCGACCTGGCGATCGCCGTGGCGCTCGGGGTCGCGTTGCTCCGGCGCATCCCCGGCCAGGCACTCCGGATCGAGCGCACGCTCGCCCCGATCCAGTTCGTGCGCGGCGAGGCGTCGGTGTCGCTCCGGATCGAGAGCAGCGCGGACCGCACGCTGTTCGTCGAGGTGCGCGATCTGCCGCCGCCCGAGATCGAGGTGAGCGGTTTGCCGCTCAGCGCCACGATCCCGCCGCTGGGCACGATCGACCTCTCGTATCCCGTGCGATTCGGGCTGCGCGGGCGTCACCGCTTCGGCGACGTATGGGTCCGCGCGACCGACGGGCTCGGCTTGCTGCGCGTGGACTCGCGCGTGGCCGTGCCGACCGAGGTGCGCGTCTACCCGGCGCCGCTCTCCTCGGGAGGAGGTCCGCCGCGCATCACCCGCAACACGCCCGATGCGCAGGGGAGCGGCAAGACCCGCGTGCCGAGCGAGGGCGCCGAGCTGGAAGGATTGCGCCGCTTCGTGACCGGCGACGATCCGCGGCTCATCGACTGGAAGGCCACCGCGCGCCGCGGCCAGACCATCGTCCGCGAGATGCGGCCCGAGCGGAACCAGCGGCTGGTGCTGGCCATCGATCTCGGGCGTGCGCTGCACGCGAGCCTCGGCGCCGCGACCAAGCTCGACCGGGTCCTGGAAGCGGCGCACGAGCTGGCGCTGCTCGGCCTCGCGAGCGGCGACGAGGTGGGACTCTTGGCCTTTGGCGCCAGCGTGCGCGCGCGGATCGCGCCCCGGCGCGGCGCCGCGCAAGGGCGCCGGCTGCTCGACGCGTTGCTCGAGCTGCGCTCGGAGCCGGTGGAGCCGCTTTATCCCGAGGCGTTCGCGGAGCTGGGGACACTGGTGCAGCGTCGTGCGCTCGTCGTCCTCTTCACCGACGTGACCGACCCGGAATCGTCGCGCAGCGTGGTGGAATCGCTGGTGCGGCTGCGTCCACGCCACCTGCCGCTCTGTATCACCGTCGAGGACTCGGCGCTCCGCGCCGCCTCGCGCGCCCCGAGCCGCGACGTCGACGACTCCTATCGCAAGGTGGCCGCGCGAGCATTGCTCGGCGACCAGGAGCGAGCGCTCAAGATGCTGACGGCGCGCGGTGTGCTCACGGTGCACGTGCCGGCCGCCGAGCTCGCCGCCGCAACCCTCGACCGCTACCTCGACATCAAGTACCGCGCGCTGCTCTGACGAAATCCGGCCTGTCGATCGCGTTTTTTGGAGGGCTGCGGTCCCTCGCAGCCGCAGCGTCACATCGCGATCGATCTCCGCGAACGCGAGGGCTCGCGTCCCTCCAGTCCACCGATCGCACTCCCCGTGAGGTCGACGTCGAGATCGCTCCCGCCCACCAGGAGCCACAGCCAGAGCGCCGTTCCAAGCCCGAAACCGATCACCCACTTGAGCGGCGCCGGGTAAATCGGCGACGGCGAGATGAATCCCTCGACCAGTCCCGCGACGGTGAGCGTCGGAATGAGCCCGGTGACGATGCGCACCGCGTCGCGGCCGTTCTCGCTCATCGCGTCGCGCCGCGAGCGCCAGCCGGGCGCCACCACCGCGTCGCCCAGCAGCAAGCCCGCTGCACCCGCGAGACAGATCGCCGAGATCTCGGTCACGCCGTGGCCGATCAGGAACGTCCAGAGCCTTCCCGCGAGACCGTACTGGTCGTAGACGGCGAGCACCATGCCGATCATCACGCCGTTCAGGATCAGCAAGAACACGGTGGGCAGGCCGAGCACGATTCCCAGCGCGAACGCCGCGAACACCACCGCGATGTTGTTGGTGGCGATCTTGGCCGACCACCAGCTCGGCGGCGCCAGGGTGAGCACGCGGTCGGTGTGAAGCTTCCCCGACTCAGCCGCTTCGAGCACCTCCGAGGGCACCAGCGTCCGCGCCAGCGCCGGCCGCAGCATGCCGACGCCGTAGGCCGTGAACGCGGGCACGAAGAAGAGCGCCAGCGCGGCCACCAGGTAGCGCCAGTGCGCGCGAACGGTGCGCGGGATCTCCCGGGAGAACGTTCGCCGCACGTCGGGCCAGCGCGCCTTCCGCCCGCGATAGACCACGTTGTGGAGCCGTGCCACCGCGCGCTCGAGCTCGCTCAGCAGGCGACTGCGCGGAAACCGCGCCTGGGCGAGCGCCAGATCCGAGATCATGCGGCGGTAGCCGAGCGTGAGCTCGTCGAGCGAGCGCTTGTCGAGACCTCGAAAGCGATTGCGCTCGGCGCGCTCGGCCAGCTCGCGAACCCGATCCCAGTCGGGCGCGCGGCTCTCGACGAACTCGCGTGCCTTCACCTGGCCTTCACGTCGCCGCGACCGTTTCCAGGAAAGCGTCCTGCTGCGCCGCTCCGAGCCGCGCCACCAGCTCGCCGCGCAGCTCCGGAGTGGCGGCGCGATCGAGCACGGTCTCGACGATCTCCGCTCGCACCTGAACGCGCGGCCCCGGATCGAGGTGCTCGCGTCGCGCGAGGTAATCGCCGACCAGCTCGTGGGTGGCCTCGTCGAGGTGCAGGGCGAGCGCGGCGTCGGACCACGCGGCGTCGGGCGCCGCGCCCCGAGGCACGCCGCGCGTCCAGTCGAGCGGCGCCTTGCGCTCGCGCACCACGATCGTGCCCGCCAGCAGGTCGCCCAGACGTCGATGCTCGTGTTCGCAGAACGCCACCAGCAGCGCGACACCGTAGGTGATCGGCATCGAATCGACGATGCGCAGCAGGTTGCGCGTGAGCACGGCGCCCCACGTCACCGGATAGCCGCCCGCGCGCACCACGCGCAGCCCGACCAGCCGCTTCCCTGGCGTCTGGCCGCCGAGCGCCAGCTCGAACGCCACGAAGTAGAACCAGTTGATCGCGAACAGCAGCACCACCACCACCAGGTCGCGCACGTTGGGCAGCGGCGCCCCGAGCTGGGTGATGGTGATGAACGCGAGCCCCAGCACCACGTACTGGAGCAGGAAATCGACCGCCAGCGCCAGCGCCCGCGAGCCGATGTCGGCGAGCTGGTACTCGAAGCGCACGCTCTCCGGCGTCTCGATCGAGAGCCGGGTGTCGAGCGTCACCGCGAGATCCGCCAGCGGTTCAGTTTCGTCTCGATCGATCGCTGCCCCGAGGGCCCGTCACTCACGCGTGACGGTGAGCGTGCTGACCAGCGAGCGGGCGCGCTCGCGCGCCTGCGAGAGGAGCCCCAGGAGTTGATACGGGTGATTCGCCCACATCGAGCCGAAGCTGCCGTTCGCGACGTAGAGCGGCTCGAACTGCGAGTAGTCGAGGAAGTCGTGGACGATCACCTCGGCGATGCCGGTTGCGTTGCGCTCGCTCAGCACCTGGCCGAAGTCCTGGGTGACCGCGAACATCATCTCGCGGTAGCCGAAGGCGATCCCCTGCGCGTAGTAGAAGACGTCGTCGATCTTGCTCCACGGCACCTCCGCCTGCATGAGGTGCGCGGGCATGTCCTTGTTGAGCGGGTTCGAGGTGGCGCCACCCATCTCTTCGGAGAAACGCGTGGTGAAGTTGCCGACGCAGTTGTAGAGCCGGGTGTTGGCGCCGCCCAGGAGCGAGTTGAACTGGCTGATCAGCTCCATGAGGTTGTCGGCGCGCGGATAGAAATGCGCCTGGCCCGCCTCCAGCCGCGCGCGGTAGCGGCGCAGGGCCGCGGCGCCGGCTCGGTAGCGCGCCTCCGAGGAGGGGAACATCCAGTCCGTCGGTGGGTTCGAGAACTTGGTGTAG
Source organism: uncultured bacterium (assembly GCA_964650975.1). Taxonomy (GTDB): domain Bacteria; phylum JADJOY01; class JADJOY01; order JADJOY01; family JADJOY01; genus CAZYWA01. Next base: position 5,619 of record CAZYWA010000185.1, on the reverse strand, counting down.
GCCTCGTCCACGTCGGAGTCGATCAGGTCCGTGGTGCGCAGCCGGGTCAGGTTGTTGCGCAGCACCTGCAGCCCGTAGCGCTCGGCCTCGAGCAGCCCGAGCTGGAAGTTCTGCGGATTGTCGAGGAACACCGTCGGCCACAGCCGGTCGTTGGGCAGCCACTCCTTGGCCATCCCCTCGTCGTAGATGTAGAGCAGCGCGTCGACGTAGCCGAGACCCGGGGTCTTCGCTTCTTCCGCCGCCTGCGCCGGATCCTTCTTGTCGCGGAAGTGGGGGAAGCGATAGCTGTGGAACATCACGACCAAGCAGAACGTCACCAGCACGCCCGCGATCACGATCAGGAGGTTCCTCCCGTCGTGCCGATAGTGCGAACCGTGAATCGCAGCTCCCGCGGACGAAGGATCCATTCACCTGCTCCTTTGAGCCGCCCGAACCCCGGCGACATTGGCGAAACAGCCTAACGCGTACGCACCGAGTTCACGCGAGCGGCCATGGGTTTCCCCGCTCGATCGCCCGCGCGCGAGGGACCGCGCGCGCTCCAAGGGGAGCTCGCGCATGATCGGTCCCAATCCGCAATCGAACTCCCGGTCGGCGCGTTGCCGCGCCGGCTCGGGGGTGGGGCCCCGGCCGGATTCACTCCGGACGGGGCGGGGGGCTTGAAAAGCCCCCCGGGAGAACATGGAGCCGGCGGTCGGAATTGAACCGACGACCTGCTGATTACGAATCAGCTGCTCTGCCCCTGAGCTACGCCGGCCGACGAGATCGCGACACCGCGCGAAAGCGCCGGTGTCGCGAAGGAACCAGGGAAGCTATCGCTGCCCGAATTCCACCGTCAAGCGAGGCATTCCGTCGGCACCGCGCGCGCATCCGCGACGGTACCGCTATGATGCCGCCCATGCTGCCGCGCACGCAGTGGACCACGCCGTCGCGCATCCTCACGCTGGCGGCCGTGCTCGCCGGAATCGCCGGTTGCGCGAGGCCGAGCGTGATCGGGGCGGCTGCGCGGGTCCCGAACCCGGTCGACGCCGGGTCCGATTGCGCCGCCTTCCGCTCCCCGCAGCTCACCGCCGACCTCGACGAGCGCAGCGGCGCCGTGGCGCGGGACGGGAACCGCGTGCGATTGCTGGTGAACGGCTCCGAGTCGTTCGCACGGCGCTTCGAGGTGGCGCGGGACGCCGATGTGATTCTCGCCAAGACCTTCGTGCTGGGCGACGACGAGGTGTGCAACCGCGTCGCCGACCTGATGTGCGAACGGGCGCGGGCGGGTGCCTACGTCGTTCTCCAGTACGACGTGCGCGGCAGCCTGGGGCGCGCGGAATCGGTGCCCGCGCTGCTCGGGCGGATGGCGCCGGTGCTGCCGATCCCCGACGGCGCGCTGGTGGAACGCCTGCGCGAAGCGGGCGTGCTGGTGGTCGCGTCCGAAGCGCCGACCCGGCCCCTCGAGATCGACGAATGGGCGCGGAGCGCCGGGTTCGTGCTCACCGATCCGCTGGCGGTGATGGAGCGCACCACGCAGACGCTCCGCATCCTCAACCACGCCGGCCACGAGAAATACTGGATCACCGGCCACCGCCGTTCCGGCGGCGCGCTCGAGCTCGACGCGATCGTGGGCGGCATGAACCTCGCGAGCGAGTACGCCTACGGCGGCACCGGCAACGTCGACGCTGGCTCGGGACGGGCGGGATGGCGCGACACCGACGTCGAGATCGAAGGGCCGGTGGTCAACGACATCGTGAGCCGCTACTGGAGGTCGCTCACCACCGAGCTGGGTCGCGCTCCCGACTGGACGCCCAACCCGCCGCAAGCGGCCGTGGGCGGCGCGCGAGCGCGGTTCGTGTGGAACGATCCGCTCGTCGACCAGCGTCGCGCCGTCGAGCGGACCTACGAGGCGCTGATCGACGCCGTGCCGTCGGGCAGCCCGCTGCGCATCGCGACCGCTTACTTCTCGCCGGAGACGCTGGTCCGGAAGGCGCTCAGGCGCGCGGTGGAGCGGAACGTGGCGCTCTCGATCGTCACCAACTCGCCGGAATCGACCGACATCAGCCTGGTCGCCGACGCCAGTCGTGCCGCGTACCTGGCACTTCTCGAGCTGGGCGGAGACGTCTCGCTCTACGAATGGCGCTCGCGCCCCCAGGCGGGAGAATCCACGCTGCACGCCAAGGTCGCCGAATTCGGCGCGTGCGGTCCGGTGATCGTGGGCTCGGCCAACCTCGATGCTCAGTCGAGCGAGCACAACGGCGAGGGAGTGCTGGTGATCGAGGATCCGGCGCTTCGCGCACGGTTCGCCGAGGTCTACGCCGGCGACACGTCGGGCGAGCACGCGAGCCGCGTCACGCTCGACTCGATCCGCGACGACTCGACCTGGAAGCGCGTCCGCGACTGGTCCGCCGGAGCGCTCGCTCGCTACTGGCTGTGACGCTCGCCGCGGGGCTCGACCCACGCGTCACCGCTACGTCGTCGCGATCAGCAGCTCCTCGGTGCGCGACGGCTGGAGCGCATCCGTCCGGCCCGCGAAGTAGCGCTGCGCCAGGCTCGCGCCCGACACGTGCTCGACTCCTCGAAAGCCCGCCTCGCGGGCCATCGCCAGCATCTCGGGCGGCGTGAAGAAGCTCACGAACGGCGTCCCGGCGGCGCGCGCGCCTCGCTCCGCGGCCTCTCGCCCCGCACGCTCTTCGGGTGTGGCGAATTCCATCGGCAGGATGAACGTCATCGCGAGCGTCGAGCCCGGTGCCAGCGCCGCGAGCTGGCGAAGCGTGGCCGAGATCGCGTCCTTCGTGAGGTACATGGTGACGCCCGTCGAGACCACCAGCGCGGGCTGACCCGCGTCGAAGCCGGCCGACTCGAGCCGCGCCCACCACGAACCGCCCTCCTCGAAATCCACCGGCACGAGCCGCAGCCACTCCGGGATCCCGAAGCCGAGCTCGATCAGCCGCCGCCGTTTCCAGGCCTGCGGCCCGGGCCGATCGACCTCGAACACCCGGAGCTGCGACGCGATCTGCGGCCTGCGCTGCGCGAACGTGTCGAGGCCGGCGCCGAGGATGACGTACTGGCGGACGCCGCGGCCCAGCTCTTCCACCACCCGATCCTCGATGAAGCGAGCACGCGCCACGATCGCCGCGCGAAAGCGGCTGGTGCCGTTCGGGTCCATGTCCGGCCGGCTGAGCCAGCCGGCGTCGGGCGCCACCAGCGCCAGGCCGACCTCGTCTTCGAGCACGTGAGGAGGCGGATCGACCTGCACGTGCATGGCCCGCCACAACGCCACCCGCACGGCGGTGCCGTCCGGTGCTTCGGTCTGGTCACTCATGTGCGCGCGCCTCTCCCGCGAATCACCCGAACCCCGCGACGGGATGCGGTACGTACGCCGCCTCGAGGGCCGAGACCTCGTCCGGCGAGAGCCGCACCGCGATGGCCTCCACGGCGGTCTCGAGGTGCTCCATCTTGGTGGCCCCGACGATGGGCGCCGTGACGCCGTCCTTCTGCAGCAGCCACGCGAGCGCCACCTGCGCGTGCGGCAGCCCGCGCGCTTTCGCCACGCCATCGAGTGCCGCGGTCACGCGCCGGTCCGCTTCGGCCATCGAGGCGTAGAGAACCTGCCCGAAGCGATCGGTCTCCGAGCGCTTGGTCGAGGCCGCGTCAGGCCCGCGCGCGAGCCGTCCGCGCGCCAGCGGGCTCCACGGAATCATCCCCACCCCTTGATCGCGGCAGAGCGGCGCCATCTCGCGCTCCTCCTCGCGGTAGAGCAGGTTCCAGTGGTTCTGCATCGACACGAAGCGCGTCCAGCCGTGCCTCTCGGCCACGTGCTGCGCCTTCGCGAACTGCCACGCGAACATCGACGAGGCGCCCAGGTAGCGCGCCTTGCCCATGCGCACCACGTCGTGAAGCGCCTCCATCGTCTCCTCGATGGGTGTCGCGTCGTCGAGGCGGTGGATCTGGTAGAGGTCGACGTAATCGGTGCCGAGCCGCGTGAGGCTCGCGTCGATCTCGTGGAGGATCGCCTTCCGCGAGAGCCCGCCGCCGTTCGGGCCGGGGCGCATCACACCCCACACTTTGGTGGCGATCACCACCTCCTCGCGTCGCGCGAAATCGCGGACCGCGCGGCCGGTGATCTCCTCGCTCGCCCCCACCGAGTAGATGTTGGCCGTGTCGAAGAAATTGATGCCCAGCTCGATGGCGCGCTGGAAGAACGGCCGCGACGCGTCCTCCTTGAGCGCCCACTCCCAGCGCGTCCGCGAGCCCGGCACCGTGGCGTCGGGATCGCCGTAGCTCATGCAACCGAGACAGATCCGCGAAACCGAAAGACCGGTGGTGCCGAGGCGGCGGTATTCCATGGGATCTCCTGCGACGCGTCGAGACGTGGCGGCGTCAGGTTACTTCGGCCGCAGAAGCGCGGCCCTCTACATGACGATCGAATGCGCGGTGGAGGGCGCCGCTCCGCGGCGCAGCTGTTGCGTTCCAGCCGAGATACGACCGTCGAGCCAGCGGGTCTTGACATGCAGTCATATGCCTGCCTATTCTGAATCATGCAGGTAATTGATTGCCTTTTGTGAACAGAGCCACCGATGCCCACGCAAGAGATCGACCAGGTCTTCAAGGCGCTGGCCGATCCCAGCCGCCGCGAGCTTCTCGACCGGCTCCACGCCCAGAACGGTCAGACGCTGACCCAGCTGTGCCAAGGGCTGGAGATGGCGCGGCAATCGGTCACTCAGCACCTGCGCCTGCTCGAGGACGCCAACCTCATCGCGGTCCAGTGGCGCGGCCGCGAAAAGCTCCACTACTTCAATCCGGTGCCCATCCACGAGGCGTACGAGCGCTGGATCCGGAAATTCGAACAGCCCCGTCTGGCCGCATTGCACGACCTCAAGCTCAATCTCGACCTGAAGAAAGGAAAACGATCATGACCAAGCCCGCATCCGCCTTCGTCTACGTCACTTACATCCGGACGACACCCGAGAAACTGTGGTCCGCTCTGACCGAGTCGGACTTCATGAGCCGCTGGTGGCTCGGCATGCGCTTCGAGACTGACTGGAAGCCCGGCTCGCCCTGGAAGCTCGAATTCCCCGACGGGCGCCTCGCCGATGGCGGCGTGGTGGTCGAGTGCGATCGGCCCAAGCGGATCGTGCTCCGGTGGCGGAACCACTGGAGCCCCGAGCTCAACGCCGAGGGCGATGCGCAATGTGTTTTCGAGGTCGAGCCGGCGGCCGACGGCGCCGTCAAGCTCAGCATCACCCACACCATGGATCGCCCCGAATCGAAGCTCATCCAGGCGGTATCGGGCGGCTGGCCGCGGCTTCTCTCCAACCTGAAGTCGCTGCTCGAAACCGGCGACCCGATCGCACCGGCGAAGGAGCTGGGGTGCCAAGGTTCGTCGGCAGCCTGACGAGCGAGAAACGACGCGGGGCTGGTGGGGGCACCGTCAGGGCCCGGTCCAGCTTTCCCGCCGCGATCACTTCGCCCGCTGCACCCAGTACGAAACCGCGGCGAGCGCGCCGACGACCGCCGTCGCCACGATCCACACCTCGAGACCCGGCCCACCCACCACCGCCCAGCTCACCGTCGCGAACTGGAGAAACGTCACGAGCTTCCCGAGCACGCTCGCTGACGGATAGGCCCGGCTCGGTC
>CAZYWA010000184.1:0-13697 GCA_964650975.1 uncultured bacterium | reverse complement strand
GGTGTGGTCATCCTGGCGTTCGTGTTGCTCATCGTCGAAGCGCTGATCGACGAGAGGCGGGGAAGCCCGCTCGGGAGGTTCCGTCATGTCCTGGAACGCGTGGAAAATCTGGCTCGCGGCCGGCTGCGTCGCAGCGGCGGCAAGCCCGGCGGCGGCTGAGCTCACTCGAACCGCGCACGACAAGCTCGAGGCGGCGATCGAGCAATACCAGGTCGGTCACTTCGACGAGGCTCGCAAAGCGCTCGAGGACGCGGCGCGCACCGCACCGGCCGACGAGTTGCTCAACTACAACCTGGGGAACGTCTACTACCAGCTCGGTCAGTACGAGAAGGCGGCCGAAGCGTACGGCAAGGTCTTCGGCGGCTCGGACGCCGAGCTGAGCGAACGCGCTCAGTACAACCTGGGCAACACCTACTACAAGCTCGGCGACCTCCGCGAGGCGGTGCGCCACTACAAGCTCGCGCTCAAGGTGGTGCCGGACGACGTCGAGGCCAAGCACAACCTCGAGTTCATGGTGAGGCTCGCCACGGCCGGGGCCGGCGGCGGCGGGGCCGGCTCCGGGGACGGACAGGGTTCCGGTTCGGGGCCCGGCTCCGGTGGTGGCAACTGGAGCCTCAGTAACGCGGCCGCCATGCGCAACGCCCTGCCGAGCCTCTACGACGAGCTGTTGCTCGCCGCCAACGGGGCCGCCTCCGATCCCGGGAACGATTCCGCGGCGCTCGGCGGGGCGTTGACCGACGCCGAGGCGGTGCTCGACGACACCAAGCCGGAGCCGGGGGACGGCTCGCCCAACAGCACGCCGTCCGGCGGCGGTGTGCCCACCGCCATGAGCGCGGCGGTCGATCAGGTGATGCACAACGTGATCCAGCCCGCCGTCGCTCCGGCGGCCGACGAGGTGACCGACAAGGCGTTCGTCGAGGACCAGGTGAGCGGCGGCGACGGCCACGGACCGACTTCGAAGAGGAAGGGCCACGGCAAGACCGGCGACACCGGCGGCGGCGGAGACTCGGGCGAGCAAGACCGGGTGACCGAAAGCCTGCTCGATCCCGACGCGAAGCTCGCCGACCCCACCGCGATCGCCGGTGCCATCTCGGAGAACTCACGGATCAACACCGGTGGCACCGGCGGTGGGGGCATGCAGACCGCGCCCGATGCGCTCGCGCCTCTCAATGCCGCCGTCCAGGACGGGGCCGACAAGCTCGCGGCCGCGCTCGCCGCGCAGCTTCAGTCCCATGACGGTGCGAAGGGCAACGCCACCGGCGAGGGCAAAGGCGAGGGAAAAGGCGAGGGCAAGGGCACGGGCGGTGGCGGCGCCGCGACCGCGGACGCGCAGCAGAAGATCGATACGGCGGTCTCCGAGGCCGAGAAGCACATCCTCGATCAGGCCAAGCAGGCGCTCGAGATCGAATCCAAGAAGCTCGCCGATCAGCGGGCGGCGGAGTGGAAGGCGGCAGCGCCCGAGCTCGCGGAGAAGACCCAGGAGATCATGGCGAAGACCCCCGATCCCGACCAGCGCCGAGCCGCGGTCGAGGACGCGGTGGCGGACGCGCAGGCGGGGATCGATCAGAAGATGGAAGCCGCGGCCAAGGAGGCCTCGCAGAACTTCTCGTCCGCCGTGACCCACGCGATGAACGAAGCCGCCGCGGACCTCAAGGCAGAAGCGGCGCAGATCGGCGCCGAGCAGAAGAGCGCGGAGCTCGATCAGCAATCCGAGGAGGCGGCGCAGGCGGCCAACGCCGCGGCCTCCAGTCTGTCTCGCCTGGCACACGCGGTCGGTGAGACCGTGGGAGAGCGCGCCAACTCGCTGCAGCGTCAGGAGCAGGTGCTGAATGGCGAGGGGAAAGCAGCCGACCAGGCCGAGCAGATCATCAAGGAATACGCCGCCCAGACCGGCTCGGGCGAGAAGAAGGCTGCACAGGATGCGCTCGTCGAAGCCGAGCCTCGCCTGGCGAAGATCGAGTCGACCCACGATGCGATCGAGCAGCAGAACGAGGACCTTCGCGACATCGAGGTGAAGGCCCAGAGCGCGGCGTCGAAGCTCGAGTCCGCGGCCGCGACACAGCAGGACCGCGCCGAGCAGGCTGCCAAGGAGCGGCGCGACGCGGTCGACGAGGCCATTCAGGAAGTGGCGAAGCGGAGCGCGGCGCTCCGCGACCGGCTGCGCGACGTCGATCCCACCGACGCGAAGCTCGACGCTGCCCTGGACAAGCTGAAGTCCGACGAGGCCCAGAATCGGCAGCAGCGCGATCAGCAGGACCAGGAACAGGCCGACCTGCGCGATCGGCAAGACCCGATCGCCCAGCAGCTCAAGGACATCGGCGAGCGCTCGGAGCTGCGCAAGCGGATCGACGACCTGCGCAACAAGATCGCTTCGAGCTCGTCCGCCAGCGCCACCGAGAAGCGCGATGCCCAGCTCGAGCAGAGCCGCCTGCAGGCGGCCCTGCGTGACGGCACGGCGCAGGCGGCGAGCGAGCAGCTGCACGTGGCCCAGATCAGCCTGAACGGGATTCAGGATCAGATGGCCCAGTCGCGCTCGCCGCAGGAGAGGGCCGATCTCAAGGTCCAGGCCGACCGACTTCAGATGCAGGTGAGCCAGCTGCAGGATCAGCAGAGCGCGGCGCAGGCCGCCCAGGCCCTGTCCGTGGACATCCGGGCCAACGAGATCAAGCTCGCCGCGACCCAGCAGCAAGCCAAGCAGGATCCCGAGCACGAGAAGGATCTCCAGGGCAAAGCCAGCGATCTGCGCAACCGGCTCAAGGCCGAAAGGGCCGCGCTCGCCAAGCGCGACGAGGAAGCGCTCAAGCAAGACCAGCAGAAGCTCCCCGAGCTCAGCAAGGAAGCGAAGGATCTGGCCAAGCGCGAGCAGGAGCTGAACGACCGCAAGGAGAAGCTCGATCAGGCGGCGGACGAGCTCGCCCAGAAGCAGGCCGAGATCCAGAAGCAGGCCGAGCAGCGCAACGACGAGCGCAACAAGGAGATCGACAAGAAACTCGCGGAGCTCAACCACGACGCCGCGAAGCCCGAGGCCGCCAAGGACCAGGGCGCCGAAGCCGAGCGGCAACGCGAGAAGGCCAAGCTCGAAGCGGAGAAGCAGGATCGGACCAAGCTCTCGAAGCTGCTCGCGGCGGAGAAGCGGCTAGCCGATCAGCGCGCTCAGGCCGAGGCCGATCGAACCGCTCACGCCGACCGCAAGGATGCCGACGAGCTGAAATCCAACGCGACCGAGGTCGCGACCAAGCTCACCGAGCTGACCGAGCAGGAGAAGGCGCTGGCCGAGAAGGAGAAGGCGCTGGCGGACAGGCGTCATTCGCTGCGCGTGCAGCAGGAGACCGCGCAGACCGCGCTGCTCGACCAGCGGAAGAAGGAGGACGAGGACGCCAAGGCCACGCTCCAGGCGAAGATCGCCGCCGAGCCCGATCCCGCCAAGAAGGCCCAGCTCGAGCACGACCTGGCTCAGGTTCAGTCGGACCTCAAGATGACGCAGGACCAGGCGGCGTTGCTCGCCAAGGCCAAGGACCTCGACAAGCAGGTCACCGACCTCGACCACAAGATCGACGAAGCCAAGAACGCCGACGAGAAGAAGAAGCTCGACGACCAGAAGAAGGCGGCCGAGCAGAAGCTCGCCGAGGTCGAGAACCAGATCCAGCAGCGCGATCAGCAGGACCAGGACGGCAAGGCCGAGCAGCGCGCGGCGGTGGACGACAAGCTCAAGAAAACCGAGGCGCAGATCGCGAGCACCACCGACCCGAAGAAGCAGCTCGAGCTCAAGATGACCGCGCAGAAGCTCACGGTGGAGGCCGCCTCGCTGGCGCCGCCGCCGCCCGATCAGATGGTCAACGCGAAGATCCAGGCGAAGGAAGCCGAGATCAAGGCCGCGCAGCAGTCCGCGGCCGCCCAGACCGATCCCAAGCTCAAGCAACAGCAGACCGCCGAGATCGAGAAGCTCAAGGTCCAGGCGGACGCGATGAAGGCGCTTGCCGGACTGCCGCCACCGCCGCAACCGAGTCAGGCCGAGCAGAGTCACGATCAAGCCGAGTCCGAGCTGGCGCGCCTCAAAAAGCAGCTGCAGGAGACCACCGATCCCAAGAAGCGAAAGAGCCTCGAGGAGCAGATTCGCCAGCGCCAGACCGACGTGGCGAAGCTCGAGGAGGACGCGAAGCGCGCCGCCGACCAGCAGAAGGCCATGGCGGAGCAGAAGAAGGCCGACGAGGCCGAGAATCCCGCCAAGGGGAAGGAAGATCTCGAATCCAAGAAGCCGGACGAGTCCAAGAGCGACACCAAGGTGAACGCCCAAACGCAGGATCCTGCGAAGACCGCCGAGACCACCGCCCAGCTCGCCAGCAACGACGTCAAGCAAGCAGCGGCCAAACCGAGCACCGACGCAATCAAGGATGCGAAGACCGAGCACGGCGAGGGCCGTGGCAATCAGGACCAGAATCAGAACGCGAAGCCCGACGAGCCGAACAAGGAAGACGCCGAGAACACGCTCAAGAGCCTGCCTGGCGAGGACAAGCACCAGGAGGAGCAGCACTCCTCCGGTGGCGGTAGCGGGCACGAAGGCACGGGCCAGCAGGGCGCGAACCAGATCGACTGGTGAGGTGCCGGTGAAACGCGACGAGCGTGCTCGGGCACGCTGGGGCGCCGCCTTGCTCGCGGCGCTGGTCTTGACGAGCGGCGGCCCGGCGCTGGCGTACTCGCGCCACGGCCACGGCGGTGTGACGCCGCTCGGAGAGCACGGCCGGCGCGAGCGCGCCGAGCGTGGCGACGAGGGCCAGCCACCGAGCGCGGCGCCAGGGGGAACGTCCCTCGATTCCGCCGGGGAGGGTGGAAGGGTCTTCCTGCGAGCGGAGGTGAGTGAGCACGACCCGTTCGTCGGACAGCAAGTCGTGCTCACGCTCAAGCTGCTGAGCGCAGTCCCGATCTACAAGGTCGAGTTCACAGCTCCGAGCTTCGAGGGTCTGAAGCAGGCCCAGCCGTTCCTCGAGTCCGACTACTCGACGAGCGAGGGAGGGACGGCGTATCGCGTTCACGAGTACCGCGCGCCGCTTTACGTGTCACGTCCGGGTGCCGCGCAGATCGGCCCCGCGTCGTTCAGTTGCCGGATCAAGCTCGGGTCGGGCGCCGATACCTCCGGCTCGATGTTCGACGACTTCTACAGCGGCCGGTCGGTCGCGGGCGAGGGACGCACGCAGCCGATCCGCCTCGATGCGCGCCCGGCCACCGGTGGCGCTGGAGTGCTGGTGGGGAAGACCGAGGTGTCGTCCGGGCTCGCGCCCGCGGTGGTGAAGAAGGGTCAACCGGCGACCCTCACCGTGGAGGTCAAGACGTTCGGCGACGACGACGCGGTTCCGACACCGCGCCTTCCCGGTCTCGAGAGCTTCCAGATCATCGCCGATCGCCCGCTCACCGAGTGGGTGCCCGGACCCGACGGACCTTTCCTGGTGCGCAAGGTCTTCAAGTTCGCGTTGCTGGGCAAAGTGGCCGGCGCCTACACCATCCCGCCGGTGACGGTGCCGTACGTCGATCCGGCGACCGGGCGTCCCAAGGAGGCCGCGAGCGAGGCACTGACGCTGAGAGTCGGCCGTGGTCTGCCCGCGGGCGCAGCGCCCGGAGCCCGCGGAAGTACTGCAACGGTGGACACGGACGAGAACGCCGTCATTCGCAGCGCGCACGCGACACCTCCGTCCCGCACGGTCCAGGACCCTCTCGAAGGTCCCGGCTGGGCCGGCATCGGTGTCGCGTTTCTCGCGTTTGCCGGCTCGGTCGGAAGCTGCGTGGCGGTGAGCCGCGCCCGGACGGCCGCTGCGGATCCGGGGTCGGTGCGACGCCGCCGCGCGCTGCGCCAGGCGACCCGCGACCTCACCGAGCTGGCGGGTGCCTCGAGCGATGCACCGACGGTGTTCTACGAGCGCGTGGGACGGGTGCTGCGCGAGTTCCTCGGCGCCAAGCTCGATCTTCCGATCGGTGTCCTGACGCCGGAGGAGATCGAAGTGAAGCTCTCGGCGAACGGCCTGAGTTCCGGGACTCCCGCGGAGGTGCGCGAGTTGCTCGCGTTCTGCGAGCTCAAACGCTGGTCCCGGGTCGGCAACGGCTCGTCGGGGCCGCGCGACGGCGACCAGCGCGACGAGGTTCTGTCGCGCACCCGTTCGCTGATCACGAAGCTCGAGAGCGAGCTCAGCGGCGCGGCACGCGAGGTATCGACATGACCACCGGCCGAGCGCAGCCTCGCCTTGCAACGATCCTCGTCGTCGCGGCCCTCGCGAGCACGCTCGTGGCGATCCGCGCGAGTACGGCGGCGAACCCGGAGCACGACGACTTCGCCCACGACTTCGCGCAAGCCGCGCAAGCCTACGTCGACGGGCGGTACGACCGAGCCCAAAGCCTGTTCGAGGGGCTCTTCATCGCCGGCTGCCGGAACGGCGATCTCTTCTTCAACCTGGGCAACACCTATTACCAGCGCGACGACCTCGGCGAGGCGATTCGCGCTTATCGCCGGGCCGAGCTCTACGAGCCGCGCGATCCGGACCTGCGCCACAACCTCGCCGTCGCGCGCGGCCAGGTGGCGCAACCGGTGGGTCGCGCGGGCTTACTCTACGCCGTCCGCAGCTTCGCATTCTGGTACGACCTCTCGACGCACCGCGAGCTGGCACTCGCTTCGGTGGCGGCCTGGGTGGCGCTGTGCGCCGCGTTCGCATGGCGTTACGCGAGCGGCAGCGTCGCGAGCGGCGCGGCGTCGTTCGCGGCGGCACTTGGCCTGGCGCTCCTCGGCGGCTCGTGGGGCGCCAAGCACTACGAGCTCACGCGCGTCGACTCGGATGTCGTCGTGAACGGCGAGGCCGAAGTGCATGCCGGACCGAGCGCCACCCAGCCGGTGGCCTTCACGGCGGCGGAGGGAACCGAGGTCACATCGGTCGCGTCCGAAGGCGGCTATCGGAAGATCGTCCGCGCCGACGGACGCCAGGGATGGATCCGCTCCGACCAGCTGGTTCCGGTTCGCCTCGATCAGGAGTGAGCGCGACGGAACACGTCGCAGCGCTCGCACACCACCGGCTCGCCGGGCGGGACCGGCCCGCGACGAAAGAGCGCGCGCATGCGCCGGGCGCGCGGCGAACGTCGCAGCACCTCGGGATCGACGCTGAACGCGTCGCCGAGATCGTGCTCTTCCTCGAACGTGCAGCAGCACGGGGGAGCCGAGCCGCTCGACGACACCACCAGCGCCTTCCACAGCCACCAGCAGTGCCGGTCCTCGAGGTAAGGACGGTCGGAGAAGTAGCCGCGGGCCTCGGGCCAGCGTGGGTCGTCGACCAGCCAGTCGAGCCGCTCCTTCGAGCGGCCGTGCTGGTGCGGGCTCTCGCCGGGTCCGCCGAGCACGCCCGCGCGCTCCAGAAACCGCACGCCGAGCTCCCTGGCGCGCGCCCGCGCCGCGTCGACCTCGTGCAGGTTGTGCTGGAACACCAGGTACTGCCAGGTCACGTGCGGGCGCGTGGCGCCGAGGCGGTTGCGCACCGCGACCAGCCGCTCCAGGTTCGCGAGCACGGTGGAGATGTCGCCGCGCACTCGATAGCGCTGGTAGGACTCCTGCGTCGCGCCGTCGATCGAGAACGTGGCGTGGGAGAGCCGCGCGCGCACCAGCGCCTCGGCCAGCGCCTCGGGGAGGTGCATGCCGTTGGTCGAGATCGCGGTCCAGATCCCGGCGTCCTCGGCGTAGGCGATCATCTCGGCGGCGCGCGGGTGGAGAAGCGGCTCGCCCCAGTCGGTGAGGAAGAGCCGGAGCGCGGTGCGCCGGTAGCGGTCGACGATCGCCCGAAAGCTCTCGACCGGAATGTGCTGGCGCTCGCGCCCCGGACTGCCGAGGCCGGTCGGGCAGAGCGGGCACTTGAGCTGGCAGTGTGTGGTGAGGTCCACCACCAGCGTCGTCGGGCCGCCGAGCGGGTCGGCGGTGCGCAGCCGGTAACCGATCTCGGCGAGGGCGGCGTTGGCGAGTCGCGAGGGCCGGTAGTGGCGGGCCAGGTCCGCGCAGAACCCGAGCAGCGCGCGGCCCGGCGTTGGGCGCCTCACGCTGGCGCCGGCGAGGGATCCACGCCGGGCACGGGTTCGGCGACGACCGGGGCGGGCGCCACGGCGAGCTTGCGACCGGCGGGCACGATCGCACCGGTGTCGACGCCCCACTGCCAGATCCCCGAGAGGACCCCGGGCAACATGTAGAAGAACTCGAGGATGGTGCCGTACGAGAACTCCGACAGCAGGTTGTGGACGAAGAGACCGACGTTGGAAGCGAGGAACCACGTGCCCAGAGCGGCGATCCACTCGTCCGGGCAACGCATGCACGCCACGGAGGTCTTGAGGTAGCGGAACAAAAACCACAGGTAGAGCAGCAGCCCGCCGATTCCCAGCTCTGCGGCGGTCATCAAGTACTTGTTGTGAATCGGGATGATGAAGCGCTTGTGCTGGAAGAGGTGCACCTCGACCTCGTACCAGCACTCGCGAGGCACACCGTTGGGGAAGTACTGCTCGAGGTGCTCGGCGGCATTGTTGGCGCCCACGCCCATGATCGGATGGTCGGTCATCATCCGCCAGCCGACGCCGAGCATGTGCCAGCGCGAGGTGGTGGCGACCGCCGACGAGTCGGTGATGCGCTTGGCGATGACGTTGTTCGGACCGAGCAGGAACCCCGCTGCGCCGAGAGCCGACCCCAGCAGGATCACCGACAGCACCGTGGTGCTCAGCAGCCGCCGGCGGTAGAGCAAGAGCGTCACCACCGCCATCGAGAGCGTCACCGATACCCATCCGCCGCGCGAGAACGTGAACACCGTGCCAGTCAGCCCGAGCGCGATCGCCACCAGGCTCAGCGCCTTCACCCAGCCGTTCTTCGAGAAGTAGAGCAGGATCATGCCGAGCGGCATGACCATCTCGTAGAAGTGGCACTGGACGTTGTGCGGGCCGATGGTCCCGGTGGCGCGGAAGATGTTCTCGCCGCCGATGCGCTGGAAGTCGTACTTGATGATGCCGAAGATCGAGAGCCCGCCCTTCACGAAGTACGACGTGACGTTGACCCCGCCTTGCACCAGCAGGTCGAAGAGCAGGCAGCCCAGGGTCAGGAAGATCGAACGCCGGTCGGTCAAGTGGCTCGAGGCCCACGCGAAGATCAGGAAGAACTTGAGGTGCATCAGGATGTTCCACGCCGCCAGCGACTTGTGCTCCGCGACCACGATCGACGCGGCTCGCCACACCAGGTTGACGACGAACGGAGTGAAGATCGGCGATCGCACCACTCGCGACTTGCCGAGCGCCAGCTCCATTCCCCACCACACGAAAAGCACGAAGAGCGGTACGTCCGAGATGTAGGCCACGAAGCCGTCGGGATTCTCCCCGAAGAAGAAAACGGGCTTGAGGGTGACCCACTTGGCCGCGCCGAGCGGGACGGTGATCAGGTAGAGCGTCCACAGCGCCAGACGCTTCTCCGGGATCGCGAGGAACAGCATGCCGGCCGCGAAGGCGACCATGAGCAGCAGCATCCACAGGACCGAGAACTGGGTCGCGATCGCCGTCACGAGCAGCATCAAGCCGCCCACGGCGCCGAACAGCACCAGCGACAAGCCGTCGACCCGGAACCGGGTCAGCTCGCGGATGGCTTTGGCGCGAAGCACCTGGAGATCTCGGTGGCGCGCGCCCCGATCCCGCGAGCGCCGGCACGGAGCGATTGTGCCATCGGTGATGCGGTCCTGGCCACGCACGCGCCCGCGCCGGCTTGGGAGTGCCTTGCCGGTCCATCGCGAAGCCGGTACACCTTCCGGCTCGCGATCGCGCCAGCTCGATCCGCCCGCGCCTCTCTATGAATCGTACCGTCGCCACCCTCGCGGCCGTGGCACTCGCGATCGCCGGCCTCGGCTCCTGCATCCACATCCAGCGACCGAATCTGATCCAGATCGTCCCCGACGAGGGGCAGGTGGGCACCGAGGTGACCATCCTCGGCACGCACTTCGTGGACGATTTCTCGCAAACCAAAGTGACGTTCGCGGGTCTGCTAACGTCTTCTTCGTACATCGTCTCGATCACCTCGGACGAAATCCACCTGCGCGTTCCCTCGGGCGCGGTCTCGGGCGACGTGGTGGTGTCGGTGGGAGGCGTCGAGAGTGGCCGGGCACCGTTCCACGTGCTCGGCCCGTGGCTCCTGACCGGCACCCACGACGCGGACGGCGTCACGGTGCTCGATACGCACACGGGTCTGGTGGAGTCGGTGGTCCCCATGTCGGGACCGCCGGTCGCGGGCCTCTTCAGCGGCGACGGCTCGCTGGCGTGGCTGATCGGAGACGACACCGCCGGTGGATTCGCCCAGCGCTTCGAGCCGACGGACCGGACCGTGGGCAGCCGTGTAGCGCTGGCGCCGCATCCCGTGTCGCTCTCGTTCGACTCGATCCCGCCCGAGGTGGAGGGACTCCCCACCGATCGGACCGAGGTGTGGGTCAGCCATGCCGACAGCGGCACGATCGAGATCGTCGAGTCGTCGACGCCGGCGGTCCGAGCCACGATCGACGCCGGGTCTCCGGTTTCCGGAGTGGAGCTCTCGATCGACGGCAAGACCGGCTTCGCGCTTGAGCCCGACGTGCCCGCGGTGCTGCTCTACGACGCGACGCTGACGCAACCCACGGTGTTGACGAGCCTGCCGCTCGGCCCGAATCCCGGACCGTTGCTCTACGACGAGCTCGTCAATCGCGCGTTCGTGCTGGAGCGAGCCGACGCCAAGGTCGCGTTCGTCGACCCGACCACCAAGACCATCACCCACGAGATCCCGATCGGCCCCGATCCCATCGCCATGGTGCGCAGCGGCAACACGCTTTATGTGCTGAGCCGCACCAATCACACCGTCGACATGGTGGACGGTAACGGCGCCACGGTGCTCGGCAGCATCCCGGTCGCCACCGACGCCGTCACCCTCGACGTGCTGACCACCTCGACGGAGAGCCTGGTCTGGGTGGTCGCCTCGTCCGGCTCCCTCCACGGCTACGACCAGGTGGCCAAGACCGAGACCACCTCGTTCGGCGTCGATCCCAACGTGGTGGCGTTCCGCACCCTGGCCGGCGTCACCGGTAACTTCCTGTTCCTGGCGCAGGACCTGAATGGCGGCGAGCTCACCATCGTCGACCGGCCCGCCACCCGCCTGCGCAAGACGGCCCTCCCCGGCCACCCCACGATGTTCGTCCTCCAGCCCGGGACGTAGTATTCGGGGGCGTGAGCCCCCGGGCGGCTACGTTCGAATCGGTAGCTCGATCACGAACGTCGTGCCGTGGGGCTTGCGATCGCGCAGCCGGATGTAGCCGTGGTGGTCCGCCACGATGGTGCTCACGATCGCCAGCCCGAGCCCGGTGCCGCCGCGGCGGGTCGAGAAATAGGGCTCGAAGAGCCGCGGTCTGAGCTCGGGCGGGATCCCGCCGCCGCTATCCGAGACCTCGAGGCGGGCGAGGTCGAGAAGCCGGTTGTAGTGGGTCGCGACGTCCACCTCGCCCTGGTCGGCGTCGATCGCGCGGATCGCGTTGTCGATCAGGTTGATGAGCGCGCGCTTGATCTGGTCGCGGTCGAGGTTGAACGACGGGATGTCGGAGTCGAGCGACACGTGAAAGCGGATGCGATCGTGCGAGCCCTGGTAGAGGGTGAGCGTCTCCTCGACGATCTCGTTGAGCGAGTTGTGGGTGGGGTTGGCCGTGGGCATGCGGGCGAAGTTCGAGAACTCGCTGACCAGCTTCTTGAGCTCCTCCACTTGCGTCACGATGGTGCCGGTGCACTCGGTGAGCACGGCGCGATCGTCGCCGACCACGTCCTCGTAGCGGTGCTGGATCCGCTGCGCCGCGAGTTGGATCGGCGTCAGCGGGTTCTTGATCTCGTGGGCGATGCGCCGCGCCACCTCGCGCCACGCGGCCATGCGCTGCGCCTTGAGCAGCTGGGTGAGGTCCTCGAAGACCAGCACGAGGCCCAGGAAGCCGCGATCCTCGTCGCGTAGCAGGCTCACGCTCGCGAGCAGCGTGAGTGTCCGGTCCTCCACGGTGAGCTGGATCTGCCGCTCGATGGTGTCGGTCTTGGCGCGGCCCAGCTCGCGGACCAGGCCACGGAAGATCTCGCGCTGCTCGGTGGAAAGGATCGACCGGTAGCCGGCGTTGAGACTCTCGGGCGCACGCAGCCCGAGCAGCCGCTCGGCCGACTTGTTGATGGTGGTGACTCGCCCGCGGCGATCGAGCGAGACGACACCCGCCGCGACGTTCTTGAGGATCGTCTCGATGTAGCGCCGCCGCTCGTCGAGGGCGGCGCGCCCGTCGCGAAGCTCCGCGGTCATCTGGTTGAAGTCGGTGACCAGGTTGCCGAGCTCGTCGTCCGAGGAACGCTCGATGTGCACGTCGAGGTCGCCCGCCGTGACGCGCCGGGTGGCGCTCACCAGCGCGCCGATCGGTCCGGTGAGCGTTCGCGACAGGTAGAAGCCGAACCAGGTCGCGGCGAACACGCTCAGCAGGGTGAGCGCGATGAACACCGCGAAATAGCTCTGACGGATCGGCTTCCGCCCCACCACGATCTGTCGGTACTGCTCGAAGTTGGCGCGCACCCGCTCGACGCCCTTCTCGAGGCTCTCCGGGACCCAGTTGCTGACGATCACCACGGCCGTGGGCGGCTGGGTGCCGTCGCGGGCCGGCAGCGGCACCGCCGCCTTGATCAGGTCTCCACCTTCGCCGGTCCTAGGACGGATCTTGTCGAGCGAAGTGACGCTGGTGTCGGCCGTGCCTCGCAGCGCGGAGCGGACGAAGGGAGCCTGGACGTCGGTGGGGAGGAAGTGCGGGACACCCGCGCCGTCGACCCGCGCCAGCAGGTTGCCGGACGAGTCGATCACCTCGACCGTGCTGACGTGGAAATCGTCGGCGCGCTTCGACAGCAGGTTCGTGAGCTCGCTGGCATGCGCGGGCGTCAGCAGATCCCGCTCCGCCACCTGGGCCGCGATCCGCTGCGCCAGGGCGCGGGCGTCGGCCGCTTTGTCCTTGTAGAAGACCTGCGCGACCTCGAGCGCGCTCTCGAGCGACTCCTCGACCTTGGTGTCGAACCACTCGTCCAGGCTGCGCGACACGACTTGCACCGCGCTCACGAACAGCACCACCGTCGGCGACACCGAGAGCGCCACGAACGCCACCACCAGCTTGCTGCGCAGCCGCGACCCGAGAACTCCCTTGCGCCGCTCCAGGATCAGCTTGACGACGTTGCGGATCAGCAGGAAGAGCATCAACAGGATCAACACCACGTTGGCGTTGATCAGCAGCGACAGGTAGATCCAGCCCTGGCCCGCGACCCGGAGGTCGCCGCGCATGGCACTGCGGATCGCGAAGAACATCGCCCCGCTGATCAGGGCGATCGCGACGATGAGGAACGTCTCGCGGCGCCGCCGCCGGGCTTCGGGGCTGCCGCGCTCGGGGCGGCGGGGAAGGGAGTAGGTGTCGGTTGCGCTCACGGCAACGTCGGCTCAAGGCAGCGCCAGGCTCACCCAACCCGTGTCGAAGCCCCAGCCCGGAAGGAAGAACAAGAGCTTCTCGAAACCGAGCGGCAGCGTGCCGACACGCCCGCGCTGTACGAGATGAAAATGGCACCGGCGCGCCCGGGCGTCGCCACCTGGCTGATCGTGCTGGGGGCACTGCTGGTCATCAATGTCGTGGTCCTGTCCGTGGTGG
>CAZYWA010000183.1:0-13716 GCA_964650975.1 uncultured bacterium | reverse complement strand
CTGATCGGCGGTTTCGAGCGCTATTCGAAGAACCCCTGGCAGGTGCTGCGAAGAGGCTCCCGGATCGCTCCGCTGGTCACGACACGTGGGTGTCCGTTCGAATGCACGTTTTGCGCCGTCGAGACCATCACCGGCCGGACGCTGCGCCGTCGCAACCCCGAGGCGCTGGTCGAAGAGCTGCGCTGGCTGAAGCGCGACTTCGGGGTCGACGAGTTGCACGTCATCGACGACGTGTTCAACGTAAACCTCAAGCACGCCAAGGCGGTTTGCGCGGCCATCGCGCGCGCCGGGCTCTCGACGCCCTTCAAGACTCCCAACGGGTTGAGGGCCGATTACGTCGACGCCGAGCTGGTCGAGCTGATGCGCCGCGCCGGCTGCTGGCAGGTGGGCTTCGGCGTCGAGAGCGGCGACGAGCAGGTTCTCGACCAGACCCGCAAGCGCCTCGATCTGGGAGCGCTCGAAAACGCCGTGCATCTCTTCCACCGCGCCGGCATATCGGTCTTCGGCTACTTCATCCTGGGGCTGCCGGGAGACACCACCCGCCGCGCGCTCAACTCGCTGCGCTACATGCGGCGCATCCCGTTCGACCACGTCCACGTGAGCTATTGCATTCCGTACCCGGGAACGCAGATCTTCCGCAGCATGGGTGGAGCGACGACCTTCGGCGGAGACTGGCGGAGCTATGCCCACCACCGCCCGTTCGCAACGTCCCGGCTGAGCTCGCGGTCGTTGCGCTGGCTGATGCGGTTCGCGCTGGCGGCCTTCTACGTGCGGCCACGGCACGCCTGGCAGCTGGCGATCGATGCGCTGCGCGGCGGCATCACGCCGTTCATGCGCATCGGATTCAAATACATCGGGGTGACGACGTGACGCTGGCACTTCCCACCGATCGCCGCCCGGGTCCGCTGCGGCTGGCGCTGATCAATCCTCCGTTCCGGTACTTCCCCGGAATGAAGAAGGGCGGCAGCGCCTACGCCCGTCCGCCGCTCGGCATCGCGTACCTCGCCGGCTACGCGCGCAAGTACTTTCCGGAGCCGCTCGACATCCGGCTCTTCGACTTCATCACCCGTCCGGGCTCGAGCTACGAGGAGATGGTGCGCGTGATCCTCGATCACGAGCCCGATCTGGTGGGGTTCACCGCGGTCACCGGCACGATTCGCGACGTGGAGCGCATGTGCTCCGCGATCCACGCGGCACGCCCCGGCGTCGTCACCATCGCCGGCGGCCCGCACATCACGGCTCTTCCCACCGAGCCGCACCCCGGCATCGACGCCAACCTGGAAGGCGAGTGCGAGCAGACCTTCGTCGATCTGCTACAGGCTCTCGCGAGCGGCGGAGTCGCGAGCGCGATCCCGGGCGTTCACGTCCGGGAGGGCGATGGCTGGCTCTCGGGCCCCAAGCCCGCCCTGCTCAAGGACCTGGACGTGGTGCCCTTCCCCGCGCGCGACCTGCTGCGCGACCTCACCTACTTCCACAGCTATCCCCACCAGAACCCGGGGGCTTTCACCACGTTCTTCACCTCCAGGGGCTGCCCGTTCGACTGTAATTTCTGCGGCAACGAAATCGTCTGGGACACCCGGGTTCGCTACCACTCGCTGCCGCGGGTGTACGCCGAGATCGACCACGTGGTCGAGGATCACGGCGTCGGATTGCTGTTCTTCGACGACGACACGTTCACCGCGAAGAAGGCTCGCGCGCGAGAGATCTGCGGCTACGTCCGCGACCGTCATCCGCAGCTGCGCTGGGTGTGCCACACCCGCGCCGACACGCTGTCGCGCGACCTGGTGTTCGAGATGCAGGCGTCGGGGTGCGTCGAGATGCAGATCGGCGTCGAGTCGGGCGACCCGGCCATCATGAAGCTCACCGAGAAGCGGCTCTCGATCCAGAGCGTTCGCGACGCCTTCGGCTGGTTCAAGGAGGCGGGGATCAAGGGCTGGGCCACGTTCATCGTGGGCAACATCGGCGAGACTCGATCCACGGTACGAACCACCATCGACTTCGCCAAGGCGATCGATCCGGCCTACGCCTCGTTCATCATCCTGCTGCCCTTCCCCGGCACCCGCGCCTACACGGTGCTCAAGAGCCAGGGCGCGTTGCTCACCGAGGACTGGGCCCACTATTCCTGGCACGGCCGGCCGGTGTTCGAGACCCCGGCGCTCTCGCGCCGCGACCTGATCCGGCTGCGGCGGCTCGCGTACCTGTCCTTTTATCTCCGGCCACGCAAGCTCTTGCAGGTGCTGCTCGACACACTCAAGGCCCGCAGCCTACGGGAGACGTTCCGGAACCTGCAGGCGTGGAAGAGCCTGGTGGCGATGCCCGCGGCGTAGTTCCTCCGGGGGCTTTTCAAGCGCCCGCCCCCGAGTCGGCTCGCTTTGCTCGCCGCGCGCCTGCCGCGCGGGCCATCTTCAGCAGCCGGTTAACCCGCGAACCACACGGCGAGGCGGGCAAGCGCGGACGTGAGCGTGATGGCGAGACCGAGGGCGACGCCCAGCGAGGCGCGGCTGGCGGGAAAGGTGGGCGAATGCATCCCATCGGCGAGCTCGAGGGCGCCGGATGCGAGCAGCACGGCGAAGCCGAAGAGCTCGGCCGCCGCGAGCCAGGGCTGGCGGTCGAGGAGGATCGCGCCAGCTGCGGACGTCGCCATGGCGGCGACCACCGCCCCCGACAGGATCGTCACGCCGCGAAGAGCACGCGTACGCCAGCGCTGCCCGAAGCGGCCCGGCGACGTGGTCGACGCTCGCCCGCCCGTCGAGCCTCGGGAGAGGGACGCGTACGCGAGCGCTGCGGCACCGATCATCGCGAGACCGAGCTCTACCACCAGCGCGGACGCGTTCCAGAGCTTTCCCTTCGGGAAGAGCAGCGTTTCGGCGGTGGTCTCGATGAACTCGTACGAGAAGATGCCGGTCACGATCTCCTGGCGTGACAGGACGCGCATCGCGAAGAGACCGGTCACGAGCGCCACCCATTCCAACCCACCCGCTGCGGCACGAGGTGGCGCGGGTCCGGTCCGATCGTGCACCACGGCGGCAAGCGCGGCGCACGCGGCGATCGCCGCCGTGTTGCTCACGTGCTCGACGTGCTCGTCGGGATTGAGCTCCACCAGCGTCCACGCGGCCCAGGCCAGTCCAGCGAGCATGAGCGAGGTGCTCATCCACCGCGCGAGCCCAACGGGAATCCGGGCCGTGACTTCGCTTCTCGCGGCACGGATCCGGCGCACCACGAGCACCGCAATGAGACCCGTTCCGAGCGCGATCGGTCCCCAGCCAGCCGTTTCGCGAAGCGACGGCCATGCGGCGTAGAGCCCTTCTCCGAGGCGTTCGTCGTAGGATTCATGCTGGAGCGCCGCCGCCGCCAGCTGCTGCGCCAGCGCGACCCACAGCACCGCGAGCACCCGGCTCGGCCCCCGCGCGGGCTCCTCCAGCAGATCCGCGACCGCGAGCAGCACGATGCCGAACGTCAAGAGACTCGCCGGCATCAAGAGCGGCACCGCGGCCCGCCCGGGAGCGAGATCGACGCTGAAGGCGCGCAGCAGATAGGCGGACGTCACCACCAACCACTGGAGGTGGTAGCATGCGAGCCCCACGCCCGCGATTCGCAGGATCCACGCCAGTAATCGTGTGAGAAGCGAGCCCATAGTCCCTTCCGGCGCGCCGCAGACTAGCGCGCACGCCGGCCCGGCGGGACCTTAGCCCGGGTCATTCGTGAAAGTTCGTAGCGAGGGCGCCAAGCGTCGAGCAGATTGGGGCGAACGCAGCATTTTCGGTCCGCAGGCGTACGAACAGTACGTCGAGGACCGGAAATGCGAGTACGTCCCAAGATGCCGACGATCGGCGGCCGCAGCAGAACGCTTCACGAATCATCCGGCTTAGGGTGACGATCGAGGACCGTGAGTCTCGAAGAGCTGCTGCGCGGCATCGTCACCGGGCTGCTGCTCCCGACCCTTGCACTGGCCGCGGTGACGCTGCCGTTTCGCGAGCCGTCGCCGCGCATCCAGACCCTGCAGGTCGCGCACGCGTATCTCGGCCTGCTGCTGGTGCCGGCCGGCCTCGCCTACCTGCTGACGCATCTCTTCGCGACCGTCGACTGGAAGCGGGCCCGGCGCCGGCTCCGCGCGCCCCGCGCTCCGTCGCCGCGCGCGGCCAGCTCGCGGGCGTGGCCGTGGCTCGCGGCGGGCGTGTGCGTGACCAGTATCACGGTCGCACTCTTCATGACGCCGCTGGTGCGCGCCTACCGGGAGGCGACCTCGGGCGCAGCACGCGGAGTCGGTCTCGAGCTGCGCTACCTGCTGGCGGTCGGCAACGCGACGGCGCTGGCGGTCATCGCGACCGCCTGGGCGCTCACCCGCCACGGGCTGGCGCCGTTCAATCTCCGGTGGATCGCCGCCGCGGCCGCCACCGCGTGCGCGGCGACTGGATTCTGGGTCACGATCGTGCCGCCCAAGGCGCTGGCCCACGTCGACGTCCTGGCCGTCGCGCACACGCTGCTCGGCCCGCTGGCGCTGTTGCTGGTCGGCGCGCACGTGATGCACGCGCGCCGGGTCGCCGCGCGACGCGCCCCCGGCGACGCCTCACCCAGCTATCGCTGGCGACGGCCACTCTTCTGGGTCGCGTTGCCCACGGCGGCGGTCGCGAGCTTCGTGGTGGTGGGTCTGCCGATCCTGAACGGCCCGCGATTCGAGCGCTCGGCGGCGGATCCGCGGATGATCCGTCCGGTCGATGCGCATTTCGCCGAGCTCGCGCCGGCCGGCTGCGTCTCGTGCCACGGCGGTGAAAGCGAGACCTGGTCCGAGTCGGCGCACGCTCGTGCTGCCGCCAACCCGGTCTTCGAGGCCTTGCTGAGAAGCGCGGATCGCGCCGGGCGCGGCGACGTGGTGCGGTGGTGCCTTGGCTGCCACGCGCCACACGCGCTCGACCCGAACCGCGCCTCGATCGACGAGGTCGTGGCGAGCGACGGCTTCCGCGCCGGGGTGCATTGCATGTCGTGCCATCGCGCCGACGACGTCAGCGCACGCGGCGACGGCGGTCTCGAGATCCGTCCCCTCGCCGCCGACGGATTCATGTTCATCCAGGATCTTCCCGGATTCGAGGCCATTCGCCGCGGCTACACGCCCTACGCGCTGATCGCGAGCCGGCTTCCGCAGCACCGCCGCGCATTCCACTTCCACAGCCGCGAGGCCGTGGTGTGCAGACCCTGCCACGTCCAGACGCTCTCGATCCCGACCGGCGGACGGCTGAGCCACGTGCTGCAAGACCAGTTCGCGTCCTGGGAGCGATCGTCCGCCGCCGCTCACGGCGAGGAGTGCCGGGACTGCCACATGCCGGTTTATCGAAATCCATTCGGTCTGCGCGTGGTCGATCACCGGATGCTCGGCGCAAGCACCTATCTGGCGCGCCAGGCCGAGGGAGACGCGGGTCTCGCCACGATGAGCGAGTGGCTGCGCGGGGAAGCGCGAGAGCGAGCCCGCACCGGCCTCGACCGCCCGAGCCACCAGAGCGGTCCGATCCTCGACATCGCCACGGAAATCGTCGGTCAGCCGAGCCAGCCGCGCTTGCGGGTGCGGACCCGGAACTCGGGCCGCCTCGGTCACTCGTTTCCCAACGGCCCGACCGATCTCTTCGACGTGTGGCTCTCCGCGCGCGTCGCGGACCGCGGCGGCGCCCGCGAGTTGCTGTCGATCGGAGAGTCTGGACCCGAAGGAGCGCCCGCGCTCGGCGATCGTCTCCGCTCGGCCAACGGAGACACGATCACCGACCACCGGCTCTGGGACGTGGAGCGAGTGGAAGACCTCGGCCGGATCCCGTCCGACGGCGATCACACGCTGGAGCTCGATCTCCCGGCGGTCCTGCTCGAGCCTCCCGTCGAAGTGCACGTCGCCTGGCATTACCGCCGGCTAAGCGCGCAGCGCACCGAGGCACTCACGGGCACCCGCGTCGAGCTGCCGGCCATCGAGCTGGCGCGCTTCGAT
The DNA here is from genome assembly GCA_964650975.1 of uncultured bacterium. Classification (GTDB taxonomy): domain Bacteria; phylum JADJOY01; class JADJOY01; order JADJOY01; family JADJOY01; genus CAZYWA01. The sequence goes on along the minus strand of CAZYWA010000183.1, from coordinate 7,751 downwards.
GGAGCGCCCGGTTACGGCACGGTGCCGATCGCCAAGGACGCGACCTGGCCGAGCTCCGGCTCGGACACCCACATGCGCCCGTGAGCCCAGTCGCACGCGAACGACCAGGGACGGCCGGCGAGCTCGATGCGCCGCCGCTCCGCGAGCGTCGCGGGATCGACGGCCACCAAGGCGCGGTCGCCGCGCAGCAGCACCCAGAGCTCACGGGCGTCCGGCGAGAGCAGCAGCGCCACCGGTCCATGACCGGTCTTGGCAACGGCTCGAAGCGCCAGCGTCTCGGCGTCGAGCACCCGTAGCTCGTCGCGCCCCTCCAGCGCGACGAATCCGCGGCCCCGAGCGCCGTCGAGCGCCAGTGCAGACGGTCGTTCGGGGAGCTCGACCTCGCGCTCGGGCGCGAGCCCCGGATCCAATGCGTAGAGCAGCGGCGCCGACGACGGCGTCACCCACACCCGTCGCGTGGCCGCATCCGCCACGATCAGCCCCTTGGCTCGCCTGACACCGGCGAACGGCCGTCTCGGCGAGCTCGCGTCGACCTCCAGGTGTTCGCTCCTCGGTGTCAATCGCAGCACGCCCCATTCGGACGCGGTGCCGCCGCTGCCGCCGCTCCAGGCCACCGCCGCCAGGAAGCTCGATGGCGGCGCGGACGCGATCGCCAGCAGGTTGGGCACGAGCCGCGTGGTCCCGCCATTCGGATCGGGAATGCGCTCCGCGACCGGGCTGCAAACGTCCTCGAGCTTCCGTTCCGGGCTCGCGAGCGCCAGGCACAGATCGCCGCCGAATCGCCCGAAAAACGCCGCCGCGTCCGGGCTCGCGAGCGCCGCCACGTCGAACGGACGACGGATCATCCCGAGCGAGCCTTGCTCGGCGCCGGTCGCGGCATCGAGCATCCGGAGCGAGCGGCGATCCCAGCTCGCGGCCCACAGGTGGCGCGATCCCGGCGCCAGCGCCAGCTCGGTCGGTGCCTCGCCCGAACCCAGCCGGCTCCGATCGAGCGTCGCGAAGTGCTGTGCAGCGATCGACGCCAGAATCGTGAACGACACCACGCCCGCCGCGACCGCCTCGCGCCGCAGCCAGCGAGCGAGTGAAGGCGCCACGCTTCTCACGGTCGGGTCCCAGGAACGAGCTGGATCGCCGCCAGGTCGATCGCATGCACGCCGTCGCTGGCGCCGATGAAGAGCCGGCGGTCCGTGGCCTCGTACGCGAGCGAGCGGATGCCGTGGGCGGCGTGGAACGTCGCGGTGCGACGGCGACGCGCCGGATCGACGAGCCACACGCGGCCGAACACGAAATCCGAGGCCGCCACCAGTCCCTCTTCGGGCAAGCAGGCGAGCTCACGCGCTCCGAAGCCGACGTCGAACGAGCCGCGCGTGTCGAGCGTGCGCGCGTCGAGCTCTTCGATCCGCCGCAGCAACGGGCGCGCGACGAACAGCGATCGGCCGTCAGCCGAGACGCAGGTGCCCATGCTCCAGGGTCCCAGGAAACGGGTACGCGTCTCGCCGGTGCGGATGTCGAGACGGCTCAGCTGCGAGCCCGACGCGAAGTCGGCGACGAAGAGTGTCTCGCCCAGAGGATCGCGCGCGACCGAGTACGGCCACCGGCAGGCGCCGGTCAGTAGATGCCCCCACTCGAGATGCGGGGCCGCCCAGCGCGAGCAGAGATCGACCGGGCCGAGCGGGATGCGGCTGGTCGTCGCGGTGGGCCCCACACCGACCCGCAGCAAAGCCGACGAGGCCTCGCGAACCACGAACACGTCGGAACCGACGGCAGCCAGATCGACGTTCGAATCGGGCTGCAGCGAGCCTTCGAGCTCGAGCGACACCGGATCCAGGGCGAGCAAGCCGTTGGCTCCTCCCACCACCAGCGTGCGCGGCCGCGGGACCAGAGCCATGCGCTCGAGCATCGACTCGAGCTCGCGGGTGCGCGGCGCGCTCGCGGACCCGAGATCGATCCAGCCGATCGATGGACCGGAAAGACCGTGCTTCAGCGTGTAGTAGAGACGATGCTCGGCGGGGTCGACCAGCACGTCGTAAACGGCGCCCACCGGATACGCGAGCGGAGCGCTGGGCGCGGCACGTGCGTCCAGGATCGCGCTCGCGGTGGCCGCGACCGCCGCACCCAGGCAGGCCAGGCTCACGTTCCGCAGCAAGCCCTTCGTGTCATCCGGCCGCCGCAGCGCACGGGTGCGCATCGCGACCAGTGCCGCCACGAAGAGCACGCGGCTCACCCAGATCCATCGCGACATCCCCATCCCGCTCGCGATCCCGACCAGCCCCGCGGCCACGAAGATCGGAAGCAACCGCAGCCGGACGCTCGCCGCCGGCGATGCGATCACGAGGCTCGACCACGCCGTCGAGAAGGCCACCGGATCCACCGCGAGTCCCCACACCAGCGCCGGGACTGCCGGAGCCACCTTCATCAGCTCGCGCGCAGCGCGGAAGCTTGGCGAATGCCCGCTCGAGCCGAGCCGGGTTCCGATTCCCACGCCGACGGCGAGCCACAGGGGAATCACGGCGAGCGGCTTGCCCCATCGAAGCGGCAAGGCGAGGTGAAGCGCCACCAATCCCAGCCACGCGAGAGCGAAGATCGCGAACGGCGCGAAGACGCTTCGCTCGGGATGGCGGAGGCGCGTCGCGGCGCAGGCCACGCAAGCCCCCGCACAGAACGCGAGCCCGGCGGGCATGTAGCTGGAAAGCATCAGCACGCCCGCCGCCCAGGCGATCCACGGCCCTGGAAACGGCTCTCGTGCACGCAGTCCCGGGACCCGGGCGAGCCGCGCGCGCCACGCATCCGGCAACCGCGACGCCACCGCGGCCGCCAGCAGGGCACTCACCAGCGCAGGCAACCACGCGGCGAGCGCCACGGGCCCCAGCGGGCCGAACACCAGCGCCGCGGGGAGGTGAGGCAGCAGATGCTCGGTCAGCGGATTCCCGGGGACCGGACAACAACACATCGCGATCGACGCCGCCGCGAGCCAGCCGGCCGGCGAGGCGCCACCGCGCCTCAGGAACCCGGGCAGCTCGAAAGCGAATCGATCCACGCCGCGATCACCTGTGCAGCGGTCTGATCCACGATCGCCGTGGCGAGCGGCGGCATGCGCCGCGAATCGGTGGAGGTGAGCCTGAGCCACATCACCGACTTGGTGTGATCGCCGGGAACCAGGATGCGCGCTCCGTCGATCCCGAAGTCGTCGCTCGCCTCGGCGTTGCAGATACCCGTGTCGGCGAAGCTCACCGACGCCCGGAAATCCGCGGGCCCGCCGCCGGGGCCACCGGGGCGATGGCAATGCGAGCAGTTCGCGTCGAGATACGCCCGCGACCGCAGCTCCGGCGACACCGTCTCGTCGTCGAGCGCCGGGAACGCGGTGACACTGGTGATCCCGGGCGATTTCTTGGCTCCCTTGGCGAGCATGCCGAGACCCACGACGGTGCTCACCTGGTTCGCGGTGCGACCGGTCTCGGGATACGTGAAGTCGCGATCGAGCTGACTCGTCGTGGGGCCGAGCGTTCGTCCGGCCGCCTCGGTGTGGCAGCGCAGACAATCGCCGCCGCTCGGGAAGGTCCAGATCTGCCCGCTGGGCAGCGTCTCCACCGCGCCGCTCGGCAGCAGCACGGCGTCCTCCTGCTGGTCATCCCACTGATACGAGTAGCCGGCCCAGCCTCCATCGAGGTGGCCCGTTCCATCGTCGTGACGCATGAGTAGCCGCGTCTCCACGAGCTTCCCGTCGAGCAGGAAATCCTTGCGGAACACCGTGCCCACCGGGAACGTCCAGTCGCCGTCCTGCGCGACGTCGATCCGGTCGTGGGCCGGCAGCGACATCCAGCGGTTCTTCGCGGCGCCGTCGGACCAGAGCGGCATGTTCACGTCGTAGGGCATCATCCCGGGAGCCGGATCGGAGGCCTTGGCGGGATCGGCGCAACCGGTTCGCGACAGCGTCGAGGCGACGCTGCTGGCGCCGGCGGCGGCTCCCCATACCAGCCGCGCGATGTTTCCCGTGGCCCAGTCGATCGCGTAGAGCTCGCCGTCGGGATCCTCCGCGAAGCTCGCGAGCGCGAACGCCGACTCGAAGATCACCGTCGCCGACGAGGGCGGCTGGCCTGGTGTGTAGGCGTAGATCCTGCCGGATACGAAGTCGCCGAAGAGATACGTCCCGGCGAGCTGCGGCATGGCCGCCCCGCGGTAGACGTAGCCGCCGGTGATCGCGGCGATCCGCGAGTGGTCGATCTCGACGGTCGGCGCCACGAACGGCTGCGCGTCGCACGGCGGGCGCTGGCAGAGCGTGCCCTCGATGATCGGCCAGCCGTAGTTGCCGCCGCGCGTGACCACGTCGACTTCCTCGCGGGTGTGCCAGCCGACGTCGCCCAGCCACAGATCGCCGGTGGTCTTGTCGAAGCTCCACTTCCACGGATTGCGGAAGCCCCGCGCCCAGATCTCCGGCAGGCCGCCACCCGCGGCGTACGGATTGTCGGCGGGAATGCCGTAGCCGCCCTGGCTGCTGCCGTCCACGTCGATGCGGACCATCTTGCCGAGCAGCGTGTCGAGATCCTGCGCCGCGGTGGTGGGAGCTTCTCCCGGGCCTCCTTCGCCAATTCCCAGGTACAGGAACCCGTCGCGGCCGAACATCATCGTGCCGCCGTTGTGCTCGTGGCTGCGCAAGCCCACCATGAAGAGATCCTGGCGCGTGCTCTCGTCGAGGTGCGAACCGTCGGCGGTGGCGTGAAAGCGCCCCAGCACCACTCCCGTGCCGATCGGCGCGGCCGGATCCTTCACCGTGTAATAGAGGAACACCTCGCGGTTCTGGGCGTAGTTCGGATGGAACGCCACTCCCAGCAGGCCGATCGACTCGTTGATGTCGGGCCCCTGGATGAAGGACGAGATGTCGGCCCACGGTGTGGTCGCGGAGGCCGATTCGGCGTCGTCGAACCGCACGATCTGCCCCGTTTGCACGACGGCGTACCAGTGGCCCGGATCGCCGGGGGCTCGGACCAGTGCCACGGTCTTGGGCACGTGAACACCCGGATAGAGCGGCTTGAGGCCGAGACCCGTCGGGATCGCATCGCGCGAGGGCGCGACGCAGGTGTCGCTCACGGGCCGGGCGTCGAGCCCGACCTTCGCCGGGTCGATCGCTGCCGTGCCGCCACCACCGCCGCAGGCCGCCGCGATCAAAATCATCCACAGCACGCAGGGTGTGCCCCGCGTTCCGATTCGAGTCATGGAGTCCTCTCTGGAGTTCGCGAGAGAGAACCACCCATGTCGATGAGCGTCAACCGCACGGCTCAGCCACGATTCAGCGGTGAATCGTGAACAGCACGCCGACGTTCATGATGTGGCCACCGGTCTCGAAGGCGAAGGTGTCGTTGGGACCGAAATTCCCGCTCGACACGCCGTTGGCGTCGGGGATGCCGATGTTGCGCGAGCCGCCGGCGAGCTCGCTCTCGCCGAGGCCGATGTGGCGGGGCACGATGAACGCGTACTGGAAGTGCGTGGTGACGTCGAGCATGCCGTCCAGGATCCCGGCGAGACCGAGACCAGCGGAGACCAGCAACCGATCGCCGGGATCGGTGCCGAACTCGAAGAACTTGTCGCGCGCCGGCGACGGGTCGTACCAGAAACCGCTGGTGATCACCCACGGATCGACCGGCTTCCACTCGAGCCCCACGCGCCCCGAGTGGGTGCTGCCTGGATTGCGCGGGATCACGATTTCCTGGATTCCCTTGGGCGTGAGCAAGTTCGGGTTGAGACCGCCGTTCACGATGCGGATCCGGTCGGTCACGCGGGCGTGCGCCCAGTCGGTGAACTCGTACTCGGTGGTGACCATCCACGCATCCGAGAGCCGGAAGCTCAGTCCTCCCGAGATCCGCTGCGGCAGCGGAAAATCGAGCTTCATGTGGTCCTTGTCGTCGCGAATGCCCACGGCCTTGAAGACCGGCTGGTCGAGGATCGCCTGCTCCCAGTGGGTCTCGATCGAGCCCTGCACTTCCGGGTTGAGCTTGCTCTTGTAGGCGGCGCCGATCCGCAGCCAGTCGTTGGGGAAGAGCATCACCCCGAGGCGGAAGCCGGGCGTGTGGAAATCGAGATCGATGTCGTTGATCGGCGAGATGCCGGTCGGGAACCGCTGCTCGGCGCGCAGCAGCGTGTAGCCGTCGTCGATGCCGTTCGAGGTGTTCACGATCGGCGTCAGCGGCGAGTCGGGCTTGCCGAACACCGACTTCGAGATCGACTGCCCGAGGGCGCCGTCCCCGAACACCGCTTTCTGCCACACGTCGTCGCCGATCAGCAGATCGAAGCCGAGGCCCAGCGACAGCCAGTCGGTGACCTTCGCCGCCAGGGTCGGCGACCAGGTGATGAAGATCTGCCCCGCCTCGGCCGCCGAGAAGCGTCCGTCGCCGAACGAGGACGGCCACTGGGTGGTTCCGGCAAAGGGCGTCTGGATCGTGAACGGCGTCACGTAGAGCCGATCGGTGAGCTCGAAGCCGGACGGCAGGAACGGCTGCGGGATCCAATCGGGGAACTCCGGATCCATGTGAACCGTCTGACCGGGCCGCACCCTCGACAGCGAGTCGACGATCGTCTCGGTGTACTGGAGCCGGATGCCGGTGAGCCCGACTCCCACGCCGATGTCGGCGCTCGGCCCGCCGATGAGCTGGGTGAGCCCGGCGGGGTTGTAGTAGTTGGCCGAGAGATCGTCGGCCACGGCGACGAACGCGTTGCCGAGCGAGATCGCTCGGGAGCCGAGCCCCAGGGTCTCCAGATAAGACGCCTGCGATGGCCGCGGAGACGCCGCCGAGAGGATCGCCGCGAAGCCCGCCAGGCCGACGAGGGCGCGCGTCCCAGCGGCACCCGCTCTCGAGACTCGTGCCATGCCCAAGCCCCCGCTTGGCTCGCTCGGTGAGACCAGCCTCACCGAGCGGCGGCCGATCATAGACCAGCCGTGCGCGGGAGCGCAGGATCAGATGTCGCGAGCGACGGCTTCGAGCTCGAGCTTGGCCACGTCGCGGATCCAGATCCGCGCGCGCCCGGTGCGCAGCAACCCTTCGTCCTCGAACACCTTCAAGGTGCGCGACACCACCTCGCGCGCCGCACCGGCCGCGCTGGCGAGCATCTGGTGCGTGACGTTCTCGATCACCGTGCCGTGCTCGCTGGTGCGGCCGTGGCGCTCCGCCAGATCGATCAGCACGCTCGCGAGGCGCCGCCGCACCGGCTCGACGGCGAGCACCGCGTCGCCGCAGCCAGCGCCACTCGAGCTCGAGACCGCTTCTGCTCCAGATCCGGACGGAGGGGCGGCGGGGGCGCGACGCGGCATGAGAGCTCTGCGGCGACACACCGCGTGGCTCGATTGTGGCCCCGCGACCCCGGTGCAGCAAGCGGCTTCGAGTCAGGTGATTCAGTTTGCTCGTTACAACCGGCTCCGTGGGGGCGGCGCCCTCCACCCCACGCGATTCATCGCTCTTGGGAGAGTCGCGCTTCCGCGTCGCTGCCGCGCCACCGGCGGTGGCGACCGACCTGATCCGGATCAGAAAGCAGCGGACATCGAGCCGGCCCGACGCGTCACCAGCGACTCGATGGCATGGGCGTAGGACTCGGCGTCGCGCTCGCCCAGCTCGATCAGCGTCTCGATGTAGCCCGGGTGAAACAGGATGAAGCTCAGCGAGTCCGCGGTCGGGGTCTCGTGGGTGCCGAGCCCGCGGGTCAGGAAGCGCAGCCCGCGTGGCAGCTCGGGCTCGAACCGGCTCGCGAGCTTCCCCAGATCCTGC
>CAZYWA010000182.1:0-13789 GCA_964650975.1 uncultured bacterium | reverse complement strand
CGGGTCGCTGGGCGCGAGCGCGCAGGCGCTGCGCGCGGCCGGTCACGCGGTGCGCGCGGGCGCCGGGCGAATGCTGGTCGCCGCGGCGGATGTGCAGGCGCCGGAGCCAGGCAGCACCTTCGAGGGACAGCTCGGGGACGGTGCGGTGGCGGTGACCCTCGGCCCTGAGCCTCGACTGGGCGAGGTGCTCGCCCATGCGTCGCTCACCACGGGGATCCGGGAGCGGTGGCGGCGGCGCGGCGGGCACGCCGCCGAGGAAGCCGATCGGCCGTTCGTGCAGGAGAAAGGTGCCCCGGCCGCCGTGGCGAAACTGGCGCGGCGCGTGCTCGCCGAGCACGGTGTCGACCGGGACCGCGCGCGGATCTCGCTGGCGGCACCGGACCCCGCTCTCGACCGCGCCATTCGCAAGAGCCTGGATTTCCCCGCCGATCGCGTCGTCGCCGACGGCACCCTCGAGACACTCGGCGCCCTCGGCTCGGCGGCGTTTCCGCTGGCGCTCGCCCGCGGGCTCGCCGCTTCGCTCCCCGGGGAGACGCTCGTGGTTCTGGGCGCGGGGACGGGGGCCGAAGCGCTGCTGGTGCGAGTGGGCGACGAAGCACCTTCGGTTGCGAAAGCCCTCGAACGAGCCTGCGGCGGCGCACGGACCATCGCCCGCTATCCGCAGTATTTGCGGATGCGGGGGCTCCTTTCCGGGGAAGCGATCTCGCCCTGGACATCCCCGGCGGTGCTGGCTCGCGACGAGCGCGCCCTGGTGCGCTGGCGCGGATCGCGCTGCCTGACCTGCGGCGCCATCGAGCTGCCGCCCAAACCGGTCTGTCACTCGTGCGACGGCCGCGCGTTCGACGAGGTTCCGCTGGGTCGCGAAGGCACGATCGTCACCTTCACGGCCGATCACCTGGTGCCGAGCCCCGAGCCGCCCACGGTGATGGCGTCCGCCGACCTGGCGGGCGGCGGACGATACTACGCGGAGGTGGCGGACGCTTTGCCGGCCGAGCTGCGGATCGGCGGGCGGGTCGGGCTCACCTTCCGCTGCCTGCACTCGGGCGGCGGGTTCCCGAACTACGGCTGGAAGATGCGGCTCTGCTGAGGAGCGAGATGGGGATCGGCGGAAAAGTCGCGATCATCGGCAGCGGCACCATCCGCTTCGGTGAGAACTTCGATCAGAGTCTCACCGACATGCTGTCGCAGGCGGTGACGCTCGCGGTCGAGGATGCCGGGCTCACGCTGAAGGACATCCAGGCCGCGTGGCTCGGCACCTATCTGCCGATGGCGTGGGGTTACGAAGGTGCCTCGGGCACCAGCGTCGCCGAGCCGCTGCACCTCTATCCGATTCCGGTCACGCGCGTTTCCAATCTCTGCTGCACCGGAATGGAGGCGGTGCGGAACGCCGCGTTCGCGGTCGCGTCGGGTGCTTTCGACGTGGCGCTGGCGGTGGGCGTCGAGAAGATGCGCGACGTGCCGTCGCGCGGCAGCCTGGTGGCGCAGCACGTCGAGCGCGGCCATCCGCTGCTCTGCAAGGGACGCACGGCGCCCGGCATGTTCGCGCTGCTCGCGACCCGCTACCTCGACCAGAACCGGCTCGACGAATCGACCCTCGACAAGGTCGCGGTCAAGAACCACGACCACGGAGCGCTGAACCCCAAGGCGCACTTCCGCAAAGCCATCACCGAGGAAACCGCGCGCAGGGCACCGCCGGTCGCCGAGCCGCTGCGCCTCTACGATTGCTGTCCGACCACCGACGGCGCCGCGGCGGTGATCCTGACCCGCGCCGATCGCGCCCGCGAGTACGTGAAGGACCCGGTCGCGATCCGCGGCATCGGCCTGGCCGTGACGAACGGTTACTTCGGCGCGCAGATGAATCCCGACTGGGACTTCCTGGGCTTCGAGGCCACGCGCCAGGCGTCCGCGGTCGCGTACGCGGATGCCGGTGTGCGCGATCCGGCGAGCGCCTTCGACGTGGTCGAGTGCCACGATTGCTTCACCATCACCGAGATCCTGAATTACGAGGACCTCGGGCTCGCGCCGCGCGGCCGCGGCTGGGAGCTGGTGCACGACAACGTCACGCGGCTGGGCGGCCGCATTCCCGTCAACACCGGCGGTGGCCTCAAGAGCTGCGGCCACCCGATCGGCGCCTCCGGCGTGCGGATGATCAACCAGATCGCCGACCAGATCCGCGGCCGAGCCGGCAAGATGCAGGTCCCCAAGGCCGATCTGGGCCTCGCCCACACGCTGGGTGGCCCCGGCAGCGTCTCGACGGTCTTCGTGCTGGGGCCTGGTTGAGCCAGTCTCGCGGCAAGCCATGAACACGCTACTGGTCGAGCCCGACGAAGCGCTGCGCGCGCTGATGCAAGCGGTGCTGCGCGCGCGCGGCCACGACGTGACCATCGTGGTCGACGGTGCCTCCGCCGTCGCCGCGTACGTGGTGGGCGATTTTCCGCTGGTGATCCTCGACGGCGACCTCCCCGACGCGGACGGGCTCGAGGTGTGCCGGCGGCTACGTCAATCGCCTCGTGGTGCCTGGTCCGTGATCGTGGTGTGCACCAGCCAGCATCAGCACGACGCCGTGCAAAAGGTTCTCGAGGCGGGCGCCGACGATTACTTCACCAAGCCCATCGACATGGGCCTGCTGAGCGTCCGTCTGGCGGTCATGGAGCGCCAGGCGAAGCGCTATGCCGACAGCAAGCCCGACGAAGTGCTCGATTCGGACGACGCACCCACCGAGGAGCTCGTTCCCCCCGGCGAGAAGGCGCGCTCTCGCGAGGCGGTGGGACGCAACAGCCGCTACGAGCTGATCGACCGGATTGGCCGCGGCGGAACTGCCGACGTCTTCAAGGCCTACGACAAGGAGCTGGGCGAGATCGTCGCCCTCAAGGTGCTCAAGTTCGAGTGGTCCGAGGACCAGCAATGGACCCAGCGGCTGCGTCACGAGATCCGGCTCAGCCGCCAGATCAAGAACCAGCACGTCGCGACCATCTACGAGATCGGCCGCATGGGCGAGCGCGCGTTCCTGGCAATGGAGTACGTGCCGGGCGTCACGCTGATCGAGGTCATCAAGGAGCGCGGTTTCCTGAGCGAGGAGGAAACGCTCGACATCGCGATCCAGGCCGCGGACGGCCTCGCGGCCTGCCATCGCGCGGGGATCGTGCACCGCGACCTCAAGAGCTCGAACCTCATGGTCACGCCGGAAGGCAAGGCCATCGTGCTCGACTTCGGCCTCGCGCGCCGGCCCGAGGACATCCGCCTCACCCACGACGGCATGCTGCTCGGCACACCCGCCTACATGGCGCCCGAGCAGTTCGAGGACAAGCCGGTGGTGCCGGCCACCGACGTTTACTCGTTCGGGTGCGTGCTCTACGAGATGCTCACCGGCACCGTCCCGTTCGAGGGAAAGAACCTGGTCACCACCGCTCAGAAGCATCTGACGGAGCGACCGCGACCCGTCACCACGCTCAATTCGACGGTCAGCGCTTACGTCGAGGGGATCGTTCTCAAGTGCCTCGCCAAGACGGCCGGCGAGCGCTACCCCGACTCGGCGGCGCTGCTCCAGGATCTGGAGCGCGCCCGGGAGCGGTTTCACCACAAGGAGCCGGCCGAGGTGCAGCGGAAGCGCGCCATCCTGGGCGAGCCCGACGCCGAGGAAGCGCGCGTCATGACCGAGCTCCTCGATCGCCACGGTCTCGACGTGGTGCGCGTGACCGACGGCTACGGCCTGGTCGAGGCGGCGCTCGGGCGCGGCAGCGACGTGGTGTTCGTGAACGTCTACATGCCCAAGATCAGCGGTCTCGAGGCGAGCCAGATCCTGCGCTCGTTCCCGCGTACCGCGATCACGCCCATCGTGCTGCTCTCGGACCGCAGCGCCGACCGTGACCTCGCCAAGCTCATCCCGCGCGGCGGCGAGTTCCTGAAGAAGCCGATCGAGGACGACGACTTCACGACGCTCTTCCGGCGCATCGGTCTGCCGCTCGCGAACCCGAGCTAGTTCGAATCCGTCGCCGGAACCTCCGGCACCGTTGCGGCGGCCGCGGGCTCGACCTGCGTGACGCGGAAGCCGCGCCGTTCGAGCAGCGCCAGCACGCCCTGCTCGCCGCCCAGGTGCGCGGCCCCGATGGCGACGAACACCCCGCCTTTCCGGGCGCGCGGCGCGATTCGATCGGCCATGCGGACGTTTCGCTGATCGATCAGCCGTCGCGACAGCTCGGCGTCGTCCCCGTTGCCGCTCTCGAGCCCGCGCAGCCCGGCGAGGTCGCCGCGCACGTAGAGTTCGATGGCCTTGGCGTACATGGCTTCGAGGCTTCCCGCTTCGTCGGCCGCGGCTCGGATGTGCGCGATCTGGTCGCGTTCGGGCATCTTTTCGACGCTGTCGATCTGCTCGTCGAGGGTCTCGAGGCCGCACACTTCCTTGCCGGCGGCCTCGGCGCGCTGCATCAGGTCGACGTCGAGGATCGTTCCCGAGTCCGAGCTGACCGACGTGGGGATCCCGAGCGTCAGCAGCACGACCCACGGTCTCAGCATCGGAAGAAAGTCGGCCGGCAGTCCGCGCTGCGCCAACATCGGTGCGATGCGTCCGAAGAGATCGGGGCCGAGGATCGCGTCCAGGCTCCGGCCGTCGGACGAGAACATCCGCTGGCCCACCGTCATCAGCGCGGTGCCGTCGAGATTCGCTTCCGCGCAGAACGAGCGCGACGAGCCGAACGCTTGCTCGGACTCGGGCGAGAGGTGCGCCACCCGCGGATCCGCCGAATGCATGGTTCCGAACACGTAGCTCGGAGGAGTCTGCGGATCGGGTTGCGTCCGCGCCGGTTCGACGCGCCACAGCAGGCCCTGGGTGAACCGGGAGCCGCCGTGGCTGGACGCGGGCTCGCCGGACTGCGCTGGGCTGGCCGGCTCCGCGGCCGTCGCTCGAGGCGCCGTCGTCTCGTGCGCCCCCGCCGGTGGAGCGGTGTCGCTGATGTGGAGATGGCCGTCCGGATCGACCCAGCGGTGCAGCTCTTCCGCCGGCGCCGTGCTCGCGAGCGCCAGCGCCACCGACAGCAGGGCTGGCGCGATCGGCGGGCGCGCGATCACCGTTCGCCGTCCTCGTTCGCCGACGCCGCCGCGTCCGCGAGGCCGCGTGCCCAGTCGTCGAGCAGGCCCTTGAGCGACGGTTTCCGGACTGCGAGCCAGCGGCCCACGCGTTCGCTCGCCGCGAGCGGGGCGGGCGGCTCCGGGGCCAGCTGGTAGAGAGCGAGGCGGTCCGTCTGGTTGTAGAAATCGTCGATCACGACCGGAGTCAGAGTATCCGGAAGCGCCTCGGGCTCGAACAGGAATCCCAGGTCCGGGCACGGTCCGCGATCCTCGTCGTCGTAGAGCACGAAACGAAATCCGTGCTCGCGCAGGAACCGCGCCAGCGTGTCACCATTCGAGAACCGCGGAATCGACGGGAGCTGACGCGCCGCCTCGCGGTAGTAGACGACGCGATCGTCCGCGAGCGCGTGCAGGTCGTAGTGCACGTTGCTGCAACCGAGGATCTCGCCCGGCCCGCGGTAGCCGCGATCGTAGAGCGCCGCCGTGATCTCCTGGTGCGCGGCACCCACCTCGTCGTCACCGAGCATCGACCAGACCTCGGCGATCCGGAAGGCCAGGTACGCGGTCGCGAGCGGCGCGGCGAGCGCGGCGAGCAGCCCCGCGGCAGTGATGCGCAGCCATCGCGATCCGTTGGCGGTTGCGCGTCGCGACCAGGCGTCGCCGAGTGCCGGTGCCGCGTCGCGGAGCGCCCGCACCACGAACCCCAGCATCAGCCAGCGGTCGAGCAGGTAGAACTTCGGGTTGAAGTTCGTGAGCGGCAGGATCAGCTGCTGCACCGCGATGACGGTCGCCAGGTACGTGACGCGCGCCGAGCGGTCGCGCTTGAGCACCAGCGCCATCGCCGCCAGGAGCGGCGAGTTGAACAGCACGAAATCCGCGAGATTCGAGGCCCAGAACGCGGCCGCGCGCCTGCCTTCCAGGAGCAGCATGCTGGCGATGGTCTGGTTGGCCGCGAAGTGGCCGCGCTGCGCGCGCAGGATGTAGCCGGCGTTGTTGGCGATGAGCGGGTCGAGCCCGTGCTTCAGGTTGAGGACGATCTGCGGGCTCGCCACCGCGAAGAAGGGCAGGGCATAGGCGGCGAGCAGGATTCCCAGCCGCCGCGGCGAGCGCCGGTTCGCCGCCATCAGCCACAGCGCCGTCGCGCCGAACACCAGCAAGCTCGGATATCGCAGCAGCCACGCGAGCCCGACGACGGCTCCCGCGCCGGCCAGTCGCGCCACGCGGTCCTGACCGGAGAGGAAAAGCCAGATCGACGCGAGCTGCAGCGTGGCGGCCGGCAGCGTGCTCGACGGCTCGAGCGTGTGCGCGACGAGCGCGGACCCGATCAATGCCGCGGGCGCCGCCCAGCGCGCCTCGCTCGCTCCGAAGGCCGCGCGGATCACCAGCGCGTAGAGCGCCAGCGCCGCGATCCCACTCCACCACGACACGACGCGCGACGCCGCGAAGAGCGATGGCGTCGCGGCGCGCACCAGGGCCAGCAGCGTGGGATAGCCGAAGGGGTGAACCGCGTGCTGGTAAGCGGAGAGCCCGCCCTCGCGAAGCGTGCGTGCGTCGCGGATGTATTCGAGCAGCCCGTCGAAGGTGACGACGCGCAGCTGGTGAAGTGCCCACCCGGTGCCGACGGCCAGCACCAGGCAGCTCGTGGCCGTGACCCCGATCCAGGTCGGACCGCCGCCGCTCGGAGTGGTGGATGGCTGCTGGTTCATGCGAGATTCGCCGTCGCGATGTTGCTGATCATCGGCTATCTGGGCGCGGCGGTCGCGGTGGCGTGGGCGGTGTTCGCAGTCACGCGCTCACCGCTCAAGTCGTTCGCGCTCACGGCGGCGCTGGCGATCCTCGCATGCTCCGGCACCCTGGTGGCGGCTGTCGTGGGCTACGTCATGGCCACCGAATCGGTGGGAGGGTGGCCGCCGATCGAAGTCGTGGTGGGCAACGAATCCGACTGGGATGCGGCGAACCGCCGCGCTCTCGTCACGGCCGACGCCGACGGTCCTTCCGCTTTCGGCGACGAGCTTCGCGAAGCGCTCGACGCCTCGGGCCGCGCCAGGCTCGTCGAGTGGGCCGCTCACGCGCCCGGGCTCGGGCATCCCGCCGATCCGACGGAGATCGTGTGGAAGGCGTGGCTCGCCGGCGAGCTGCGCCTCGTGCCCGAGCCGCCGTTCCTCGCGGCGCTGCGGATCGTGGCGCGCTCGGCGCCCGGCGAGTCGCTCGAGCTGGTGCGGGCGCTCGCTCCTCACGGCCCCTCCGTGTGACGGCGCGCGTCTAGGGTTGGCCGTTTCACAATCGAAGCCACGCGAGCTCCAGGGCACGGCCGTCGGCCGTCTCGCGGTAGAAGTACGCACGCGCAGGCTCGACCGCGACCACGTCGAGAAGCACCACGCGGCGGCCCGCCGCACGCTCGATGCGCACTCCCTGAATCGCCGAAGCGGCGGCCGGATCGCGCACGCTCACCGGATCGGATCGCCACAGCACCACCAGCTCGACGTCCGATTCCGGAGCGGGGATCCAGGCGAGCGAGACCGGATCGGGTAGCCACGGAAGACGAGCCTCCTGGAACTGGTTCGGGGTGTCGAGCATCAAGATCGGGGCGTTGCCCTCGTGCGCGGATCCGATCGGGAACCGGAGCGCCGCGGCCGGCGCGCCGAGCGCGATCTCGACGGGTACCGCGAGCCCGTCCGCGGCGCTCGCGCGGTACACGACGTCCGGCTCGCCTAGCCCCCGATCGAACGCCCCTGGTTGCACCCGGTCGGAGATCGCCACCCCCCACTGCTCGACGAGGGTCGCGGCATGGCCCGCGGCGGAGAAACTCGCCAGCTCGCGCGCCATTCGTCGGGACACGGCGTCGTATCCCTCGAAGGGCGCGTCGAAAGGCAGGGGTCCGGCCGGCGGCCAGTGCTCGGGAAGCCACGCGAGCCGCGCCAGCCGCTGCCGCTCGACGGCGAGGATGTCCGGGGTTTCGGCGGGCAGCACACCGAGTGCCGCGCGCGAACGCCAGAAATCGCCTTCTCGCTGATCGAGAGGGACGTCGATTCCCGGCACCAGGTGCATGGCGGCAGCCAGCGCACCGGCGGCGAGCGCGAGGGTGGCGAAGTCGGCCGCGCGCCGTTCGCGCCGCGCGAGCTGGTGCGCTCCCAGAGCGATGAGCACCGCGACGGCCGGATAGCCGAGCTGAGGCACGTTGCGCTTTTCCACCTCCGTCCAGTTCTCGAGCAGCGCGATCGCCGCGACCGGCAGCGCCGCGTACGTGACGAGGAATGCGATCGAGGCCGGCGCGCGGCGCGCGCGCACGATCGCGAGCACGGCGCAGCTCGCGAGCAGCACCCCGAAGCTTCGCAACACGTGAAGCGGCGCCAGAGCCAGGTTGGGAAGCGGATTGCCGAACGATCGCACGACGTGCGCCAGCAGCGGCCAGTTGAGAAAAGTCGGAGCGCGGAAGTCGACGCCCAGGAACCGATACGCGAAGTCCCCGTCGATGTAGCCGAAGTGCTCGAGGGAGAACGGGTTACCTCGGACCAGGAAGTGGCGTAGGTGGCAGGGAATCGTCATGAGCACGGCGGCGGCGGCGAACCGCACGAGCTGACGTGACCGGAATCCGCGGCTCGCGCTCAAGTGGGCCACGATCGGCGGGAGCAGAAGCGTGCTCAGGTGCTGAACGTTCCACAGCGCGCCGTACGCCGCGCCGGCCAGCATCGGTGGCGGTTCGGGTAACACCAGCAGCGCGATCAGCCACGCGGACGTTGCCGCGGCCGCAAGGTTCACGTCCATGTGCCCGAACGTGGCGGGCAGCAGCGTGACCACCGTCGCGCTCGCGAGCGCGCACCAGCGCGCGGCCGGCGTTCGATCGCCGAGCTGCGAGCGCGCGGCCAGGCAGGTGCAGGCGAAGAGCGACCCGTGGGCCAGCGCGAAGAAGAGCCGGATGCCGAACGCTCCGAAGAACGTCTCGAACGGGATGACCTGGGACGGGAAGCCGAGGGCGCCGTGGCCGCTGTCGTAGAGCCCCGCGTACCGTCCCGCCGCCGAACCCATCGAGAGACCGAGGGTGCGGGAGACGAGCTGATAGTCGCAGAACGGGTGAACCAGGAGCGCGGCGGGAAACCCGATCGCGGCGGCCACGCTGACCACGGCTCCGATCACAACCGCGACGGCGGCGTGACCCGAAAAGCGGCCCTTCGCCTCGCCCATCGCACGCTCGTGCCTGCCGCGGCGACGAAGCAGCCAGCCGCCAGCCGCCACCGCGACCCACCCGGTCGCACCGACGGCCACCAGCGCCAGCGCCGGCCACACGGTCCGGAGCGTCAGGATCGCGGTGGCCGAGTAGATCTGGGTGATGCCCAGGATGCCCGCGGCAAGCGCCAGCCCGGCGCCGTCGAGCGGTCGCAGGTCCGGAATGCTCCGGCGCACCACCAGCCAGGCAGGTGCCATGAAGAACAAGCACGATCCAGCCAGCGCGGCGAGCGCGTGCTGGGCGAGCAACATGGCCGTGGGCGCGCTCACCAGCCGTGCCGCCCAGCTGCCTCGCGCACCCGTGGCGCCCGCGCGAGCGCGACGCCGCCGGGCTCGAAGGATGTCGCCATCGCCGTGGTTCGGTCTCGGATCGCGGGGCCGACGAATCTAGGTTCGCTGCGCCGCGCAAGACAAGGCAGGCACGCCGCAACGGCTTGCGCCCGTTCCGACCGAGGGCCTATCTTCGTCGACGTCCGGCGACGATCCCACATTCACCGCTCGCCGGCGACGTCGTGCCACCGAGCCCAGCACTTTTCGTCAGCGCCGCCGGCGCGGTGCTGGTGGTGCTCGCGATTCACGCCGCGGTCACCTACGGAGGGCGCGCGGCCTGGCGGTTGATCGTTCCGATCGCGGTGCTGAGCCTGCTCAAGGAAATCAGCGGCGGCGTCGGCGACTACACGTTTCTGCTCACGGGCTTTCGCGTCGGGCAGATTCCGGTTCCGGCGGTGGGCGGATGGCTGGTGGCGTCGCTGCTGGCGCTCGACTTCGCGCACCGCGCGACGGCCCGGCTGCCCGGCAAGTGGCGCGGCCACCTGCCGATCGTGCTGGTGCTGGTCGACCTCTTCGCATGGCACCTGAGCAACGCCATCGAGCCGATCGCACAGGTCGCGGGCTGGTGGCGGTGGAACGGCGAGGAAGCAGGCCCGGAGTTTCCCCGCCTCGCTCCCGGTCCCTGGGCGGTGCTCATTCACTGGTACGTGGCGCTCACCCTGATCTGGATCGGCTGCCGCGGAAGGAGGGTCCGCGCCGCCGCGATCTGCCTCGGGGCCTTCCTGCTGGTCCCGCTCGCGAACACGGTCATCCCCAACGCCGGAGCCGGAATCGCGATCCTCGCCATCGCCGTCGCCAGCCTGCGGCTTCCGGGGCTGCATCTCGATCCAGCGTACGTTCCGTTGCCGCCTCGCAACCGCGCCGCGGCGCTCGCTCGTCCGCTGCCGCTCGTGTGCCTGGCGGTGGTCCTCGCGACGTTGTGGGTTTACGCGAACGCGGGCCCACGTCCCGATCTGGTCCGGTATCTGTGGCCGGTTGCGGTGCTGAGCTGCGTTCCGGAGCTGGTGCCGCTGGCGCGCCGGATGCGTCCGGCCACGCCCGCTCGATCCGACCTCGATTCCGGCTCCCCGATCGCGCTAGAGCCTGGGTTCGCCGCCGGCGCCGCCGCGAGCTCCGCCAGCTCCCCGCCGCCGTCGTGAGCGCCGCTCCCGCGAGACCAGCGCCACGCCGCTCTTGCGGGGGCAGAACGGTGTGCATAGGATGCGAGCCCCATGGGTGCCGGGACTCGTCTCGCGTGGGCCGTTCAGGTTCGCATGCAGAGCGACCGCACGAAGTTTCGCGCCGCCGACTCGGCGCAGGCGCCGATCATGCGCGTGCGCGGCTACGACCAGGGCGATGGCTGGTTCGCGCTGGTGGGCGACACACCTCGCGGGCGACTTGGCATGTGGTTCGAGGAAGCGCTGCGCGACTCGTTCCGTGCCACGGTCACGAGCCTGCCCACCGACGCGTTTCTCTTGGTCGAAGGCAAGGACGAGCTGTGGCGCACCCACCGCTACCGCGTGCCGGTGAACCAGGACGTGCGCGCCTGGATCGCTCCCCTGCTCGATTCGCCTGAAGCTTGAGCGCCACGGCCGAGACCCGCGAGCTCGGGCGGACCGGTCTTCCGGTCTCCAGGCTCGGGCTGGGTCTCGCGGCGCTCGGACGTCCGGGCTACATGAACCTCGGGCACGCCGCGGATCTCGCGGGCGGCTACGACGTCGAGCGCATGGAGCGCCACGCCCACGCAGTGCTCGATGCGGCCTGGGACGCGGGCATTCGTTACTTCGATGTCGCTCGCTCCTATGGCCGCGGCGAGGAGTTCGTCGCGAGCTGGCTCGCCGAGCGGGAGGTGCATCCCGAAGATTGCGTGGTCGCCTCGAAATGGGGCTACACGTACACGGCGGGCTGGAGCGTGACGGCGCCCGCGCACGAGGTGAAGGATCACTCGCTCGCCGCCTTCGAGCGGCAGCTCCGCGAAACCCAGGCAATCCTCGGTCCGCAGCTCGATCTGCATCAGATCCACTCCGCGACCCTCGAGACCGGCGTGCTCGAGGACCGCGCGGTGCTGAGCGCCCTGGCCGGGCTGCGCGGTCGAGGGATCGCGGTGGGACTCTCGGTGAGCGGACCCCGGCAGAGCGACGTGATCCGCCGCGCGCTCGATGCGAGGCTCGACGGCGAGCCGCTCTTCCAGTGCGTGCAGGCGACCTGGAACCTGCTCGAGCCATCCGCCGCGGTCGCGCTCGCGGAGGCGCGCGAGCAGGGTCTCGGCGTGGTCGTGAAGGAGGGCTTGGCGAACGGACGCCTCACGGCGCGCAACCAGACGGCTGAGTTCTTCGACGCGGCCGTGGTGCTCGATCGCTGGTGCGCGGCGCTCGGCTGCACCCGCGACGCGCTGTCGCTGGCCGCGATCTTGGCTCAGCCGTGGTGCGATGTGGTGCTGAGCGGCGCCGCCACCCCGGAGCAGCTCTGGTCGAACGTGCGTGCGCTCGAGGTGCCGTGGAGTGACGCCCTGGCCGGAGAGCTGGCCTGGCTCGCCGAGCCACCCGACGTTTACTGGGCGACCCGAAGCGCCCTCGCCTGGAACTGATTCGCCCTCATGGGTAGCGGAGCTTGAACACCAGCAGGCTCAGCGCCAGCACCAGCGTGATGGCGTTGAACCAGACGATCGGCGCGGCACCGAGGAGCACGCCGTAGATCACCCACAAGAGCACGCCGGTCGAGAACAAACTCCACATGCCGAGCGACAGGTCGGCCGCGGAGCGCGACTTCCAGGTCTTCCATACCTGCGGCAGGAACGCGATCGTGGTGAGCGATCCGGCGGCCGTGCCGAGCCAGAAGAGCCGGTCGGGAGGAAAGTGGTTCACGGTGCTTGGGCGGCGGCGGAGTGGCCGGTAGGGCCGCTCACACGAAGCGCTTCATGCCGCGCACTCCGTCGCTCTCGGCTCCCTCGCCGGCCTGGTACTCCGGATCGAGCAGCGCGTTGATGCGGCTCATGACCACGTCGGTGATCGCTCCGAAACGATCGCCGAAGCGGCCCACGGCCTCGCGCGAGAAGGGAGTGAACTCCTCGTGCACCCGGTGAGATCCGAGCTCGGGGCCGTCGGGCTCGAGCACCGGACCGACGCGATAGACGATGCGCCCGCCGCTCGCCCACGGCGAGCTGCCCGGATAGGCCTTGTCCGAGCCGTTGCAGCCGATCGGGATGATCGCGGCGCCCAGCCGCTGGCTCATCTGTGCCAGCCCGGTGTGCCCGCGGCTCAGCCGCTTCGAGCGAGTCCCCTGGGGAAACACCAGCACGTTGCACTGATACGTGCCGAGCGCGGCCTGGTTGAGGCGCACGACCGCCTCGATCATGCGGTCGAAGAGCTCCTCGAAGCGCGGCAGGAATGCCGTTTCCCGAACGCCCTCCTGGGCCGGCTTGCGATCTGGATCCGCGCCCTGCGCGGTGAGGAAGCGCCTGAGGTCGGCGCTCGCCTCGGCGAAGGCACTCTGCTGGACCGACAGGTTCCCGTCCGCCAGATCGCGCAGCTGGCGGTACTCGTCCTCGCTCGGCACCCGGCCCACGGTGCGGCGGAACTCGGTGGTGAGCACGTAGCCGCGCGACGGCAGCGGGATGTTGTTGGTCATGTCCATGAACCACGCGACCCCGGGATGCTCGTAGTACTTCCCCTTCACCCAGGTCGCGATGTAGCGGTATTCGCGCCTGCGATGCAGCGCGTACTGGAGCGGCCAGTAGTTGTAGCGGTCGGTGTGGTTCATCGCGAGGAACACCGAGCGGTCCTTGGGGAGCCGCTCGATCCCCTCGATCACGATCTCGGTCCTGCGCGGAAAGCGGTAGCTGGGGCGCAGGAACCAGTCGCCGACCAGCACGTGGGCCCAGGGCCGGCGGTGCAGCCGGACTCGTTCGAGTCGCGCCAGGTCGAGCACGGGTCGGTGTTCTCCGCGCGGCGAGATCGAGCGCCGAGCGCCAGCGGTCTAAACCCAAGCACCGGAGAAAAAAAGAGCCGGCAGTCGATCGACTGCCGGCGTTCGATCCGTCACTCGTGGCCCGACCCGTCCCTCGGGTCCGCCGACGCGGCGCGGACGGCTTCGAGAGAACCTACGCCGGGCGAACCTTCTCCGCGGCCGGCCCCTTGGGACCCGTCGTGGTCTGGTACTCGACCCGCTGACCCTCGGCGAGCGTCCGGAACCC
>CAZYWA010000181.1:0-13809 GCA_964650975.1 uncultured bacterium | reverse complement strand
GCTGCGCTGACTCCTCCAAATCGATCTCTGGGTTTGGAGGGACGCGGTCCCTCGCGTCCGCAGCGCCTGAACCGAGATGCACGCCTGCGGCTGCGAGGGACCGCAGCCCTCCGGGCGATGGCGACCAGGCACAGACGCTCGAGCGGTGAGCGCGACCTTGCGACGGCGACGAGCGGCGTTTCCCGCCACGCATGCCGGTAAACCGAGCTGAGGCTCTCTCGTCTACAACCGCTCACGCTTCCGGCAGCAACCCCAGACCCACGTAAGCCGGGCGGGTGCGCTCGGTGAGGATTCCCAGGTTCTTGAGGTTGGGCAGCACCGTGTGCCCGTAGACGTACATCTGACTCATCTTCCAGCCGTCCGAGCGCAGGGTGCCTCGCAGCAGTCGCGCCGGATCGAGGCCGTAGCGCGGGCCCAAGAGCTCGGTCATGCCCTTCCCGGCCGAATTGAACAGGCACTCGAGGATCTCGAAGGTCCAGTCCTCCAGATCGTCGCGCTCCACGGACGAGAGCCGCGGTAAGTGGCGGCGCAGCGAGTGCACGCCGAAGGCGGCGTGACGGGCCTCGTCGATGGTCACGCGCCGGATGATGTCCCGGAGCAACGGGTTCCGAACGTTCTGCTCGAGCCCGGCGAAGATGCCGAGCGCCACGCCTTCGAAGAGCACCTGCATCCCGACGGCTTTCTTCCACCAGACGTCGGCCCCGAGGAGCTTGTCGAGCAAGTACTTGAGCACCGGCTCGACCGGGATCACCTCGCCGTACTTGCGCAGCAGGAAGCTCGAGAACACCTCGCAGTGGCGGGCCTCGTCGATCACCTGGCTCGCCGCGTAGAACTTGGCGTCCATCTCGGGAACCGCGTTCACCAGCTGCGCCGTGAGCTGCAACGCCGCCTGCTCGCCGTGCAGCAGCTGCGACATCGTGAACGCGATCTCGTCGATCACCGCGCGCTTCCGGACGTCGTCGGACGCTCCGGTGATCGTGAGCGTGTTGGCGAGGATCGAGCTCTCGGGCGACGCGATCCAGTCACCGTCGTCGAGCGGAATCGACCAGTCGACGTCGGTCTGCGCGTTCCACTGGCCGTTCTTGCCCTTCTCGTAGAGGGCGCGGAGCTGCTCCTCGCCCATCGAGTAATCCCACTGCCAGTGCAGCGTGAGCGGCACGTCGACGTCCTGCAGCCGCCGCAACGTCTCGCCCTGGTCGGCGGGAAGGTCGATGCGGCCATAGCTCTCGATCTGGCGCCTGTGCTCGGGCAGCAGGGTCATGGCGGGTCCTCCCATCGGCCTGGGACGGCGTTCTGCTCGCAGCCTGTCCCGGTCGCTCGATCACGCTACCGCCCTGCCGATCGACGAGTCAATCAACACCCAGGATCGAGCCAAGAAGCGCGAGCTCCCGCGCTCGATCGTCGAGCGCGCGCGACGCCGTCGTGGGTAGAGCACCGGCTGTTCTCGTCCCGCGCCGGGTCGCGGGGTACGTGCGCGTTCCGCCGTGGATCGCTCCCGGGAGGACCGCGCTTCGATCCGTCACAGGCTGGAACGTCCGAGGCGGTTTCGAATCAGCACCACTCCCAGCAGCACGGCCGACATCACCGCCGAGCCCAGCAGCAGCATGAAGATCGGCCCCAGATCGCCGTGGAGCTTGTCGTAGAGCTTGCCGATCGCCAGCTCCTGCACCACGGCACCCACCTGGCCCATGCCGTTGATGATGCCCGCGGCGAGCGTCGCATTCGCTCGCGAGCCCACCTCGATCGCTCCCGCGCCGGTCATGAGCGCGTCGGGACCGTAGAGGGTGAAGCCGATCAGCGCCAGGCTGGTCGCGAAGATCCACACCGCGGTTCCACCCAGCTTCCACATCACCAGGCACGAGCCGGTGAGCCCGAGCAGGAACACGAAGCTCACGATGGTACGGCGCGAGCGGAAGAACCGGTCGGAGAGCCAGCCGGCGATGACCACGCCGGGGATGCCGGCCAGGTCGAAGAGCGTCGAGAAATAACCGCTGTTCTCGGCGGTCATCGAGTAGTTGAGCTTGAGGAAGTAGGGCACCCACGACCACAGCGCGTAGCGGATGAACTTCACGAAGAAATAGAAGGTACCCACCAAGAGCACCGTGATGATCGCGTCGCGACTCCAGCCACTGTTCGCCGCGGCCGGCTCCACCGGTTCTCCCGCCGCATCCTCTTCTTCGGGATCCTCGACGGGCGGCAATCCCACGTCCTCGGGCCGATTGCGCTGATTCGGGATGAAGAACACCAGGACCGCGAAGAGAACCACGGCTCCGCCGAAGAAGCTCGACCGGAAACCGTAGTGCCCGAGCAACCACGACGCCAGGAAGGTCGCGGCGAATCCGCCCAGCTGGTAGTTCGTGGCCCACCAGCCCATCACCGTGCCGCGCTCGCGCTTGTGGAACCAGTTCCCCATGGTCCCCACGCCGCCCGACCAGCCCGTCGACTGACCGAGGCCGTTCACGATCATCGCGACGACGAACAGCGCATAGACATCCGTGACGCCGAACACCAGGTTCGCCACCACCGACGCCGCCATCCCGCCGATCAGCGTCAGCCGCGGCCCCACCTTGTTCCCCACGCCGCCCGCCACGAACTGTCCGATCGTGTACGCCACCAGATAAGCGCTGCCCAGCCAGCCGAGCGCCGTGGCGCTCAGGTGAAAGTGCTCACCCAGGCTCGCCTTGGCCACGTAGAACGGCTTGCGGCAGAAGTACATCCCCGCGTAGCAGAGGTACGTGCTGGCGAAGATCCGCGTGCGCCAGGAGCGGAGTGCGGGATCCATCGGAGCAGCCGTTCGATCGCTCATGACACCGCCGATCGCTGGTTCGAGGTCTGAGGAAGCTCGTTCAAGAGGCGGCGCGCGCGCCAGCGCGCCAGGTGCAGGATGAGGCCCGGTGAGAGGCGCTGAAAGAAGGACGTGAGCCAGGTCTCGGGCGTCACCAGGATGATCGGCTTGCGCCGCGCGACTCCGCGCAGGATCGCCCGCGCGCACGCGTCGGGGGGAGTGGGCTTGAAGCCGGCGACCTCGAAGAGTGTTTTCGGGCCGCTCGAGAGATAGGTGCCGGCGCGGAAGATCCCGGTGTCGATGAAGCCGGGGCAAACCGCCGACACGCACACCCCCTTGTCGGCCGCTTCTCCCCAGAGCGAGGTCGAGAGGCCGAGCACCGCGTGCTTGGTCATCGAATAGACGGCGGTCCACGGCGTGGGCGCGAGGCCGGCGAGCGACGCGGTGTTGACGATGTGGCCCGATCGCTGCCGGACCATCACCGGATAGGCGGCTCGAACTCCGTGGATCACGCCCATGAGGTTGACGCCCACCAGGCGGTCCCAGTGCGCGGCGGTCATGTCCTCGAGCGGTCCGCCGATCAGGATGCCGGCGTTGTTGAACATGAAGTCGAGCCGGCCGTGATCGCGCACCACTCGATCGACGAGCTGCTGCACCACGGACGCGTCGGTCACGTCGAGCGCCGCATGGCTCGCGCGGTGGCCCGCGCCCACGATCGACTGCGCCACGGCGCGCGCGCCGTCCTCGTTCAGGTCCGCGACCACCACCGCGGCACCGGACGACGCAAGCTGCAGCGAGAGAGAGCGCCCGATACCCGACGCCCCACCGGTCACGATGGCGCTCTTGCCGCCGAAGACGTGCGCGAACGGCGCGGAATCGACGCCTCTCACGCCGACCGCACCGTCCCGCGACTCACCCATCGCCTGTCTCCCGGGGCTCACGTGGTCGTGCCAGCCGCTCAGGTAGAGCGCCACGCGCTCGACCAGCCGGTCGAGCCGCTCACCCATCCGTCCGGGATGCTTTCTCGGCCAATCCCGAGCGGCCGGATCGGCGAGCCAGCTCGGCGATCACTTCGTCCCAGCGGACACCGCTCGCCTCGAGAAGCACCAGCGCATGGTAGACGAGATCGGCCGCCTCGTGCGCCACGTCGCCCGGCGCCGCGTCGCCGCGCGCGGCACCCACGGCCGCATCCACGAGCTCGTCCGCCTCTTCGAGCACCTTGCCGCCGATCGCGGGAAGGCCGGCCTGAAGCAGACGCGCGGTGTAGGACTCCGCTGGATCGGCGTCGCGCCGCGCGTGAATCACCCGCACCAGCTCGTCGAGCACCGTCGCGGGGTCCACCATCCTCGATCCTCGGCCGTCAGCCGGCGGCGACGCAGTAGCGGTGCACCGCCTCGAGAAACGTCTGCACGCCCCAGCGGAAGCCATCCACCGGGATGCGCTCGTTGTGACCGTGGTAAAGGCTCGAGAACTCGAGCCCGGCGGGAAACTTGACCGGCGAGAAGCCGTAGGTGCGGATGCCGAGCTTGGAGAGCTCGGCGTCGTCGGTGAGACCGACGATCAGATACGGGATGGCGCGCGCGCCCGGATCGCGCTCCTCGATGGTGCGGCACAGCACGTCCCACATCGGCGACTGGAACGGCTGCACGATCGCCATGCCTTCGTTCACCACCTCGAAGGTGAAGCCCGGGCCGACGATGTCGGTGATCTCGCGGATCAGCTCGTCGCGGGTCGTGCCCGGCATCACACGGCAATCGAGCGTCACTTCCGCGACCGACGGGATCACGTTCACTTTCTTGCCCGCCGCGAGGCCGGTGGGGTTCACGGTGTCGTGGAGCGAAGCGTAGATCACCTTGGCCTTTTCCTTGTCGGGCAGCACGCGCTTCAAGATCAGGTCCGAGAACGCGGGATGGCGCGCGAGCTTGAGAAACAGCGCCGGCACCGGACCCAGCGCCTTCCCCATCTCGTCGAGGAAGCCGTCGATGATGGGGTGGACCTTGAGCGGCGTCGACACGCGGTCGAGCTTGTCGATGGCACGAGAGAGCTTCACGACCGCGTTGTTGCGGTGCGGCATCGAGCCGTGGCCGGGATCGCCCTGGACGCGCATCTTCAGCCAAACGAAGCCCTTTTCCGCGACTTGCACCGGATAGAGCCGGTGGCCGCCCAGGTGCAGCGTGAAGCCGCCCAGCTCGTTCAACGCGTACTTGCACGCGATCAGCTCGGGATGCTTCTCGACCAGGAAGCGCGAGCCGTACGTGCAGCCCGCTTCCTCGTCGGCGAACGCGTTGAACACCAGGTCGTGCTCGAGCTTCCAGCCCTGGCGCTTGGCGGCGAGGAACGTCGCGAGCGAGTACGCGGTCACGTTCTTCATGTCGATGGCGCCGCGGCCGTAGATGTCGCCGTCCACGATCTCGCCGCCGAACGGATCGGCGCGCCAGTGCTCGCGATCGACCGGCACCACGTCGAGGTGGCTGGTCATCATGAGGCCGGTGTCGCGCTGCGCGCCCTTCAAGCGGCTGGTGATGCACGAACGGCCCGGTGCGGTGTCGATCACCGTGCACTCGAGCCCCTCCCGCGTGAGCACCGAGCGCAGGTAGTCGACCGCGAGCGCTTCGTTGCCCGGCGGATTGGTCGTGTCGATGCGCAGCAGGTTCACGAAGTGCCGCTGCGCCTCGTCGAGGATCGGCTTCCAGTCGGTGGGCAACGTCATCGAGAAGATCCTCCGAATCGTTGCGGCGAGTGTAGACGAGTGCGGTGGTTCCCGGCGCTAGGCAGCTGCCCGGGCGGCGGGTCGCAGTTTTCTCGATCGTCGGCTCGGGCGCCGGCCGTCCGATGGCCGTGCTCGGGCACGGCTCGGCCGCGATCGAGACTCGATCGTGCGCTCGCCTCGCCTGCATTCGCCCGCGCGATGGGGGCTCACACCCAGCGAGTGCGTCCGGGTGGCGCGGGCTCGAGCACCCGCGCACAGCCACCGGACGTCCGTCGCCCGAGCCGGGCCAGGTGGGCAAGGTGAGACAGTACCCCTCGGGCTTCATGAATAGCCGGGCCAGGGCGCGACGGCGCTTTCGACACGCTGTTAGCATCTGCCGATGGCTCGGCGGGAAACGCGAAGGTGGGCGGCGGCGCTGGGGCTCGGGCTGTTGCTCGAGAGCGGGCTCGCTGGCTGCGGCGGCTCGAGCGCCAAGCCGGTCGACGACACCGGGATCGAATGGAACCCGGATGCGGTCGCACGCCTTCCTGGTCCCATTGCCTTCGAGGCCGGGCGCCAGGGCAACGTCGACATCTACCTCTTCGACCCGGCCACGCGCGCGACGCGACGCCTCACCGACGACCCCGCCGACGACCGCTATCCCGCCTTCGCGCCCGACGGGCGATCGATCTACTACGTCCACGGCCCGGAAGGATCGCGGTCCATCTTTCGCGTGGACCTGGCAAGCGGCGCGCGCGAGCCGGTGATCGCGGAAGGCCCGGACCCTCGCGATCCCGTGCTGACACCCGACGGCGGGATCCTGATCCACACACGCGGAGCCGAGGATCAAAGCTCCGAGATCCTGGCCCAGGCACTCGCGGGCGGAAGCGAAACGGTGCTGGTCGGCTCGAGCCAGGGACGCAGCGCCCACGCTGCCGTGACTCGCGACGGCCGGAGCGTCGCGTACACCGGTGGCGACTCGCACGGCTGGCAAGTCCACGTGCTCGACCTCGCGAGCGGTCAGTCGCGCCGGCTCACCGACGATCCGAGCGCCTGCCGGCCCGACGCGTCGCCGGTCGCCGATCTCCTCGCCTTCGTCACGGTGCGCTGGGATGGTCGAGGCGACATCGCGGTCATGGGCCTCGATGGTCAAAACGTGCGCCGCATCACCCCCACCGACACCGTCGACTACTACCCGGCGTGGAGCAAGGACGGCCGCTTCATCGCGTTCGCCACGGCGCCGGCGAAAGATTCCGGCCCGGACGGGAGCACGCCGTGGCACCTGGCGCTCGCCGCCGCCGACGGCAGCACGGTCGACTGGCTCACCCGCTCCGACGGTTACGAGACCGAGCCCACCTTCGAGCCGGCGCCCGCCGGCGCCCTCGGCGCGGCACCGCCGCGGTAGCCCGCCTCCTTCACGGCTTCCGCGACGCCGCCGGGGTCTTGCCCGTCCAGCGCTTGAATGCACGCGTGAAATTCGCAACATCCGAATATCCGAGCCGGTCCGCGATCCGCTCCATCGAGAGCGTCCGGTCGGCGAGCAGCCGCTGGGCGCGCTCGAGCCTGAGCTCGTCGATCACCGCGCGGTACGTGGTGCCGTGCTCCGCGAGCCTGCGCTTCAGCGTTCGCGCCGAGAGGTTGAGAGCCCGCGCGGTCTCGTCGAGCGGCAGCACCCGCTCGCCGTCGCTGGCCGCGATCGCGCGCACCCGCGCCACGAACCGGCCGGTGTCGCCGAGCGCCGCCAGCTCGCGCTCGCACTGCTCGCGCGCCAGGCGGGTCGCCGCCGGATCCGCCGTCACCAGCGGCAGGTCGAGAGCCCACGCGTCGAACACCAGACGATTCGACGGTTGCGAGAACCGCAGGCCGCCCGGCACGAGATGCTTGAACCGTCGGAAATGCGGCGGTTCCGGGAACGTGAGGTCCACCGAGCCGGTGAGCGCTCGCCCGGTGATCGCGTTGCCGATCTGCCAGATGCCGATGAAGAGCGTGATCACCAGGAACTCGAGCGCCTCGCCGCGCAGCAAGCAGTCCTCGATCGCGAGGCAGGCGCTGTTTCCCTCCCGGTAGCTGCGCAGCGACAGCACCGTGGTGCGGGTGCGGCTGAAGCGCTCCGCGAGCGCCAGCGCCTCGCGCACGTTGGCCGCGGTCATCGCCGCGAAACCCAGGAAGCCGTGCATCGAGATGCGCATCTTCATGCCCATCGAGAACGCGAGGCCGGGCTCGCCGGTGAGCAGCAGCGCGCGGCGCTCGATCTCGGCGACGGTCGCGAGCGGCAGCCGGGTGCTGGGGTCGGCGAGCATCCGCGCCGAGACGCCGAGCCCGCGCAACAGCTCGGTCGACTTCACTCCCCACTCGCCGGCCAGCTCGACCAGCTCGAGGACGTAGTTCCCCGGCAGATCCACGTCCTGCGGTGCGCGTGCAGGAATCTTGCGTCGCATGAGCGGACGGCCGCTTGGCCCGAAATGACAAGAAGACGGCACAACCTAACCTGCCCGGCGCCCCCTGGCTCGCGTCACGCTGTGCGTGCTCGACGACGATCCCGGAGGATCTCGCCATGACCACGACACCGCTCACCCAACCACTCACCTCCGCCCGCGCCATCCCGGTGGTGCGGCGTCTCGATCTCGAGTTCGACGCCTCCCAGGTGCCGCGCGACTGGTACGCGAACGACGCGCATCTCTCGGCCTTCTGGAACGGCCTCTCGCTGCTCTTCCCGGAGGGAGAACGCTTCTTCGTCGATTCGGTGCGACGCTACGGCTCGCGCATCGGCGATCCCGAGCTCAGGAAGGCCGTCAATGCGTTCATCGGCCAGGAAGCGATGCACGGCGCCGAGCACCGCGCGTTCAACGCGATGCTGCGCGCGCAAGGCGACGAGCTGGTGGTGCGGCTCGAGAAAGAGCTGCGCGTGCTGCTGTGGTGCGGCCGGAACCTGCTGCTGCCCAAGGCGCAGCTCGCGGTGACCTGCGCGCTCGAGCACTACACCGCGATCCTTGCGGAGCAGCTTCTCGAGCTTCCCGAGCACCAGGCCGCGATCCATCCGAGCATGCGCTCGCTCTGGCTCTGGCACGCGCTCGAGGAGAGCGAGCACAAGACCGTGGCGTACGACGTCTACCAGCAGGTGAGCGGTTCGTATGCGCTGCGGATCGCGATCATGGGGCTCACCACGGTGTTCTTCGTGGGCGAGATCGTGAACGTGTTCGTGCGGCTCTTGCGTGCGCGCGGCTTGCTCTTCGACCGGCGTGGGTGGCGCTCGACGATCCGGTATCTCGCCGGCAAAGGCGGACTCTTCCGGCGGGTGATTCCCGCGTATCTCGACTACTTCCGCCCCGGATTCCACCCGGCGCATCGCGACACCACGTCGCTGGTGACACGCTGGAGTGGTTACTTCGCCGGCTCGGACAGGAACGCGGCGCGCGGCCACGGCATCGAAGCACCGAGGTCGCCATCGCCGGGCTTCTTCGAAGCCGCGCTGCATCCCGCGACCTGACCCTGCCCGTCGGAGACCGCCGGGCTCCAGCCGCTCCCTCTGGAGCGCGACGGTCCCCGGCGCGCGGCGATCGATCTCGCTCCCCTCACGCCGCCAGCTCTCGCCGTTTGGGGCTAGGCTCCCGCCCTTTCACCTCCCGATCGGGCACGCGCCATGTCCTCTCCCTCCGCCAAACCGCCGCCCGCCGTCGGCGCGATCGACCTGTGGCTGCTCACGGTGGTCGCCACGTGGGCGCTCAACTTCAAGGCCGCGCAGGCCGCCGGCCGGCTGACGAGCGGCGGACGGCTCGATCCGCGCAGTCTGATCCTGCTCCGCATGATGCTGGTGGTGCCGGCGCTGCTCCCACTCGCCGCCCGGCTCGACCGTCGCAGCGTGCGGCAGATACTGACGCTCACGCGGCGCGAGGTCGCGCTCTACGCGCTGCTCTCGTTCGCGGCCATCCCGGTCAACCAGTTCTTCTTCATTTGGGGAATGCAGCACACCAGCACCATCCACGGTGCGCTGCTGTTCGCGACCAGCCCGGCGATCGCCGGGTTGCTGGCCCCCCTGTGGGGCAACGAGCGGCCCAACCCGCGGGTGTGGTCCAGCATGGCGATCGCGTTCGGCGGCGTGGCGCTGGTGGTGTCGCGCTCCGCGATGGCCATGACCGGCGCGCGCAGCGACGCCGACCCGGCGCTCTTCGGCGATCTCTTGATCCTCTTGAGCGCCACCGGCTGGGGCGTTTACGCGAGCGGCAGCACCGCGGTGCTCGCGACCAGGAACGCGCTCGAGGTGACCGCCCTCACCATGACCTTCGGGCTCGCGTGGACGCTGGTGCTGGGCGGCGCGCCGCTCTTCCGCGACGTGGCCTCGGGTGCCTTCGCCCACCAGTCGCTGCTCGGCTGGGGAGGGCTGCTCTACATCGCCTACCTGGGTGCCCTCTACGGCTGGGTCGTGTGGACCGTCGGCCTCGCCAGGATCGGCCCGGCGCGCACGATGCTCTATCAATACCTGGTTCCGTTACTCTCCATGGTCCTGGGCCTCGGGTTCTTCGGCGAGCGCCTGGAATGGCGGGCGATGGCCGGCGCCGCGATGATCCTGATGGGTGTGGCGTGGGGCCGGAGAGGATGAAGCGATGATCCCGACACGAGCGTTCGGCCCCACCGGCGTCGAGGTGCCGGTGCTCGGCCAGGGCACCTGGAAGCTCCGCGACGGACGAAGCGCGGAGCGCGCGATCCGCGTGGGCATCGAGCTCGGCCTCACGCACATCGACACCGCGGAGCTCTACACCGGAGCCGAGTCGATCCTGGCGCCGGTGCTGCGCGACCATCGCGAGCAGCTCTTCGTGGTGTCGAAGGTGCTGCCCAAGAACGGCTCGAAGGCCGGTGTGGCGCGGGCATGCGAGCAAAGCCTGAAACGCCTCGGCACCGATCACCTCGACGTCTACCTGCTGCACTGGCCGAGCGACGATCATCCGCTCGCGGAAACGATCGGCGCCCTCGAAGCGCTGGTCGACGCGGGCAAGACCCGCTTCATCGGCGTCTCGAACTTCGAGCCGGGGGAGCTCGAGGAAGCGAGACGCCTCGCGTCGCGACACCCCATCGTCTGCAACCAGGTGCTCTATCACCTCGGCGAGCGTGGCATCGAGCACGAGCTCATCCCCGCGTGCGAGAAGGCACGCGTCGCCGTGGTCGGTTACTCGCCGTTCGGCAGCGGAGACTTCCCGCCCGGCGGAAAGCGCTCTCGCGGAGCGCTGGAGGCGATCGCGAAGAAGCACGGCAAGACCGCGCGCCAGGTGGCACTCAACCTTCTCACCCGCCACCGAGCAACCTTCTCGATCCCGAAAGCCGAGACCGAAGCCCATGTCCGCGAGAACGCCGGCGCGCTCGGCTGGTCGCTCGAGGCCGACGACCTCGCCGCGCTCGATCGCGCCTTTCCACGGCCCGAAGCGAATCAGCCGCTGGGGACGATCTAGCCACCAGGCTCCGCGATCGCGACTTCGAACCGGAGAAACCCATGTCGACCAACACCGTGCGTCTTCATCGCGTGCTGCGCGCTCCCGCGGAGCGCATCTACCGCGCATTCCTCGATCCCGACGCGATGGTGAAGTGGCTCCCGCCGCACGGCTTCACCGGCAAGGTCCATCACCTGAAGGCCGAGGTCGGCGGGACCTACAAGATGTCGCTCACCAACCTGGGCACGGGCCACAGCCACTCGTTCGGCGGCGAGTATCTGGAGCTGGTGCGGAACGAGCGCATCCGTCACACCGACGTCTTCGACGATCCGAACCTGCCCGGCACCATGCAGGTCACGGTGACCCTCACCAAGGTCTCGTGCGGAACGGAGCTCCACGTCGTGCAGGAAGGCATCCCCAGCGCGATCCCGGTCGAGATGTGCTACCTGGGCTGGCAGGAGTCGCTGACGCTGCTCACCCAGCTCGTCGAGCCCGAGATCCCGGGTTGATGCGGCGAGGACGGATGGTAGGCTGCAGGGTTTCGCGCGCGATCCGATCTCATCTCAACACACGAAAGGTAGATACCCATGGCGATTCAAGCCGGAGAAAAACTCCCCGCGGACCTCAAGCTCAAGGAGATGGGGGAGAGCGGCCCCAAGGACGTCACCGTCGGTGACGTGTTCGGCGGAAAGAAGGTGGTGATGTTCGCGCTGCCGGGCGCCTTCACCCCGACCTGCTCCGCGAAGCACCTGCCGGGATTCCTCGAGAAAGCGGACGAGATCAAGAAGAAGGGCGTCGACGAGATCGTGTGCCTGTCGGTCAACGACGCGTTCGTGATGGGCGCCTGGGGCACCGCCAACAACGCCAAGGGCAAGGTGCGCATGCTGGCCGACGGCAACGCCGACTTCACCAAGGCGGTGGGCCTGGTGTTCGACGGCAGCGGCTTCGGGATGGGCCTGCGCTCGCAGCGTTACGCGATGATCGTGCAGGACGGCGTGGTGAAGGAGCTGCTGGTCGAGCCGGGCCCCGGCCTCAACGTGTCGAGCGCCGAGAGCGTGCTGGCGAAGCTCTGATCTCCCGGGGGGCTTGAAAAGCCCCCCGCAGGAAACCTGAGGTACGATCGGCGCGCCGTGAGGCGCGCCGATCGTCGTTTCGGGCTCACGCTGTCCGTCGCGCTCGCCGTCGCGGCCGTGCTGATCCTCGGCGCGGGCGCCGCGCGCGCATCGCGACCTCACCCCGATCCGGCGCGCCAGAGCGAGGTGCCGTTCAGCGGCCACCCGACGTATCTCGAGAACCTCGAGATCGGCTCTCCCGTCGCCGACTACGGCAGCCACTTCGGAGTGAAGGCGGCGGTAGAGGCCGAGGGCAGCGGCCCAGCCGATCGAATTCCCGCCACCGCCTTCCTGAACGTCGCCCACTACCTGGCGTTGACCCAGGGGGCCGGCGGCACCGACCAGAGCTACCTCGACTTGCTCACGGACGACGCCGCCCAGTCCTCCTCCACGCAAGCTCGCTCCCTCGACTTCCATCCGTGGGGCTGGATCGAGCGATTCGACCAAGGCGCGCTTCACGCGCGAGGACTGGTCGCCACCGCCGCCCTCGACGCGTTCGTCGAGATCGCCGAGCTCACCAACACCGGCGCTCAGCCACTGGTCGTCCATCCGGTGCTGCGCGTGAAAGAGGACGGCGACGGCATCAACGAGGGCATCACCGGCGTGGTGCTGCCGTCGATCACCTGGGGCCGATCGAGCGGCCCCGATCCGGGCGAGGTGGAGCTCGAGCGCGAGTTCCACGGCAACTGGGCGATCCTCGGCCCCCAGA
Source organism: uncultured bacterium (assembly GCA_964650975.1). Taxonomy (GTDB): domain Bacteria; phylum JADJOY01; class JADJOY01; order JADJOY01; family JADJOY01; genus CAZYWA01. Next base: position 1,094 of record CAZYWA010000181.1, on the reverse strand, counting down.
TCCCGACGGTGTTCCGTCGCTATCGCGGCGACTCGGGCGCACTCGTCCTCCAGGATCCGGGGGCCCTGCGACTGGTCGCGGCTCTGCCGACGCTGACGCTCGGCCCGGCCGAGACGCGCACCCTCCGTCTGGTCTACGCCGAGTCCGACGACCGCGGCGCGCTCGGGGCGCAGCTCGATCGGGCGACCTCCGCGACGACCGGCTCTCTCGACGACGCCGCCGCCGCTCGCGACGCCGAATGGAATTCGTTCTTCGCGGCTCTTCCCCCGCTCCATTCGGACGCGGCCCGCGATCGCGACCTCTACCAGCTCGCGGCCACCGCGCTGCGCATGAACGTGTACGCGCCGCGCGGACGCATGACGGAGCCGTGCTCGGTTCCCGGCAAAGCGCACTTCAATTTCTTCTGGGCGTGGGACACGCCGTTTCACGCGATCGCGCATCGCGAGTGGGATCTGGCGCTGGCGCGCGCCGACCTCGACACACTGGTCGCGGGCCAGCGCGAGGATGGGCGGATCCCCGAGCAGCTGCTCGACGACCTCGAGCCCTACGAGACGCCGGGCACCCCCGGCAACAGCCAGCCACCGGTGCAGGTGTGGGCGCTGCGCCAGCTGGTCCGCTCGGGCGCCGGAGATGGGTGGGCCACCCAGGTACGCGGCCCGCTCGAACGCGCGTTCGGCTGGTGGCAATCGACGCGCGATCGAAACGGCAACGGGCTCTTCGAGTACCTGAACGGCAACGAGACCGGCTGGGACGAAACCCCGCGCTACGGATGCCCGCAGCTTTCGAATCTCTGCGAGCTTCCCGAGACTCCCATCGAAGCCATCGACCTCAACTCCTGGCTCTTCGACTTCGCGACCGGTCTCGCCGAGCTTGACGATCGAGACGGCGAGACCGCCGACGCCAATCGCTGGCGCGAGCAGGCGGCGTCGCTTCGCACCGGCATCGAAGAGCGCATGTGGGACGGCGAAAGCGGTCTCTATCTCGACCAGCGCGACACCGGCGGCGGCCACCTCGAGCCGGTGGGCGTCACGACGCCCGCCGCCTGGTGGCCGCTGTTCCTCGGGGTGTCGCTCGTTCGCGATCGAGCCCGCCGA
>CAZYWA010000180.1:0-13999 GCA_964650975.1 uncultured bacterium | reverse complement strand
CCAGCACCTCGCTTCTGTGGTTGTTTATCGTGATGAAGAATCTGCGCGCCGGCTATCAGCGGCTCATCACTCAGCGTTTCTTCGGCATCGGTCCGCAGGCTGGGAAGGACGACGAGACCGCCTACACCCGCGAGGAGATGGGCGGGCAGGGTGGCGCGGGCATCTACCTGCTCGACGATTTGCGCCTCGAGCTCGGCGGCCGGGTCCGCAAGGTGAACGTGCTCAAGAGCGTGCTGGATTTGCCGTCGCCCGCCGAGAAGTTCGAAGGCACCCCAGGTCTCGCTGGGGATCTGATCGGTGCCCTCGACCTCACGCTGGTGTGGGACAGCCGGGACTCGATCGACATCCCCAACGAGGGAACGTACGGACTGGCGTCGTTCGAGGTGGGCTCGCGGAATCTGGTCGGCGACGTCTCGTTTCAGCGCTATCAGGCCGAAGGACGCGCGTTCTTCTCGGGAGCGTCACGCCGTTTCGTGACCGCGCTGCGGCTCATGGGCGAGTACGTGGTCGGCGATCAAGTGCCGTTCTTCGAGCTCGCCCACCTGGGTGGGTCGACCCAGCTGCGCGGGTTCGGCGACGACCGGTTCGCCGACCACGGCAAGGTGCTGTCGCAGTTCGAGGAGCGGATCCGGTTCTACGACCTGACCGTCTTCGATGTGTTCACGCAACTCGAGGTGGCGCCGTTCCTGGATCTCGGCAAGGTATTCGACTCCCGGAGCCCGTTCTGGACGCGATTCCAGCCGGTGGGCGGCGTGGGGATCCGGTTTCTGGTGCCGCCCAACGTGGTGGCCGCGGTCGACATCGGCTACGGCACCGACGGCACCGCCATCTTCGCGAACCTGGGCTACCCGTACTGAAGCGATCGCGCACCATGACGAACACCGGGCGCGAGCGTTTGCCCGGTCAGGACGGGCCCGGCGGCACCGCGCCGCGCGCTCGAGCGCATGCGTTCATCTCGGGGCGCGTGCAAGGAGTGTGGTTTCGCGGCAGCACGGTGGAGACCGCCGAGCGCCTCGGTCTCGCCGGCTGGGCTCGAAACCTCCCCGACGGTCGTGTGGAAGCGGTCTTCGAGGGAGCCCGCGAAGCGGTGGAGGCGGCGCTCGCGTGGTGTCATCGCGGCCCGCCCGCGGCTCGCGTCGACGCGGTGGACGTCCAGTGGGAGCAGCCGGAAGGCGAACGCGGCTTCCGGGTTCGCTAGGGATCGGCACGCCGGGCGCCGAGCTCGACCGCGATGCGGTAGAGCTCGCGACGATCGCGCCCCAGCTGGCGCGCCGCCTCGCGCGCCGCCTGCGAGGTCGATCGGCCCTCCGCGAGCAAACGCGCGAGCACCGCTTCGGCCGACTCCTGGACCTCGGGCGGAGCGGGCGCCGGTGAGGCTCCCTCGTGCGCCGCTTCGATCACCACGGTGATCTCGCCGAGCACCGGATCGGGGAGGGAAGCGGCCAGGGTGCCGCAAGGTCCGGCCAGGATCTGCTCGTGGACCTTGGTGAGCTCCCGGCACACGGCGACGTAACGCGCCGGGCCGCAGCGAGTCACGAGCTCGCCGAGCGTTGCATGCAGGCGCCGCGGCGATTCGAAGAGCACCACGGTGCGCCGCGAGCGGGCCACCTCGTCGAGAATCCGTCCGCGGTCGGCGCCGCGCACCGGCAGAAATCCGAGGAACAGGAAGCTCGAGCCGGAGATCCCGGACGCCGAGAGTGCCGCGCTGGAGGCACTCGCGCCCGCGATCGGTACCACCCGGAATCCGTGCTCGTGAGCAGCGCGCACCAGTCGTGCGCCTGGATCGGAAACCGCGGGCGTGCCCGCATCGGTGACCAGCGCCGCGCTCTCTCCCCGAGCCAGGTGCTCGAGCACCGTGGCGACGCGGTCGTTCTCGCGCGGCGCGGGGAGGCTCACGAGACGTGCGCTGAACCCGGCGGCGGGCGCCAGACCCCGGAGGCGACGGGTGTCCTCGGCGACGATCAGGCGGACTTCGGAAAGCACCCGGGCCGCTCGCGGCGTCAGGTCCTCGCGGTTTCCGATGGGCGTGCCGATCACGTAGAGGACGCCGCCCTCGTCCCTCATCGCCGGGTCCGTGCGACGCCGGACCCGCCGTGACGCGGGGTCACAGCGCGTCGCCCGAGCCGTCGAAGGCTCCCCGCAGATGGCGGATGCGGGGAGCTGGCTCGCCGTGCTCGACCGCGATCACGTCGTAGCGGATGGGTCGCTCGACGCCACCGTTTCGCTGCAGCCAGAGCTGGCTCGCGAGCACCACGGTGCGGCGCTTGTTCCAGTCCACCGATGCTTCGGGACGGCCGAGCCGCCTCGAGCGGCGGCTGCGCACCTCGACGAACACCACCGTGGGACCGTCGGTGCAGATCAGATCGATCTCGCCCCGGGGAGAGCGCCAGTTGCGTGCGACGATCGCGAACCCCGCCGCCTCCAGGTGGCGCGCGGCGAGGTCTTCGCCGAGGCGGCCGCGGCGTACAGGAGCGTCGCGGCGCGGCCCCGGCTGGTCCGGCATGTTTCACTCGGCGGATTCGGTCTCGCTGCGGCGCTCGCGGATGCGGCTCGCCTTACCCTTGAGATCGCGCAGGTAGTAGAGCTTGGCGCGACGCACGGTGCCCTTCATCACGGTCTCGACCGAAACCACCGACGGAGCGTGGAGCGGAAACACCCGCTCGACCCCCACGCCGTAGGAGGTCTTGCGGACCGTGAACGTGGTGCGTGCCCGGTCCTTGTGGATCCGGATCACGGTCCCCTGGAAGATCTGGATGCGTTCCTTGTCGCCCTCGACGATCTTCGAGGCGACCTTCACCGTGTCACCGGGCTGGAAGTCGAGCTGGCGTCCGCCCCCTTGGGCGATCACGGCCTGCTCGTGCTTGGCGAGTCGTTCCATGATGTGAACCTCCTTCGCTGCGCGGATGTCGTGTCTGGGCTCTGAGATGGTTGGTTGCGTTCATCGGGACGCGGCGGTCTCGCTGCCGGCTCCCTCGGGGCTCGCGAGGTCGGCCGCCGGCGGCTCCGCTCGTGCCGCCAGATCGGGGCGCGTAGCCAGCGTCCGGGCCAGGGCCGCTTCCCGGCGCCAGCTCGCGATCCGTCCATGATCGCCCGAAAGCAGCACCTCTGGCACCTTCCAGCCCTCGAATTCCCGGGGCTGGGTGTACTGGGGATACTTGAGCAGGCCGTCGGCGAGGGTATCGCCGAGCACCGACTCCTCGTTGCCGACCACGCCGGGAACGAAGCGGCTGACACAGTCGATCAGCACCAGCGCCGGAAGCTCGCCGCCGGTCACCACGTAGTCGCCGATCGAGATTTCCTCGTCGATCCAGTGCTCGCGAACCCGGTCGTCGATCCCTTCGTAGCGGCCGCAGACCAGGATCAACCGTGCTTCGCGGGCCAACCGCCGCGCCACGGCGTGCGTGAGGAGCTGGCCTTGCGGGCTCAAGTACACCACCGGAGCGCGCGGTTCTTCGGCGCGCAAGCGCTCGATCCAGCGGGCCAGTGGTCCGGGTTTGAGGACCATGCCGGGACCGCCGCCGAAAGGTGCGTCGTCGACGACCCGATGTTTTCCCTCTCCCTCGTCGCGCAGATCGTGCAGGTCGACGCGCACGGCTCCGGAGCGGACGCCGCGACCGAGCACGCTCTCCGCGAGGTACGGAGCCACGAGCTCGGGGAAGAGGGTGATGACGTCGAAACGCATCGGATCAGGCTCCCGGTGCGGCCCGGCCGACCGAGGAGCGCCCGCGCGAGCGCGAGCGTCGCCGGTCCGCGAGTCTCGGCGCAGGCGAGCGGGTGTCTTCGAGTTCGTGGGGTGTCGCGACGATGCGGCCGGCCGCCACGTCGATCTCGCGAATCACGTCGTCCACCATGGGTAGCAGCGTCTCGCGGTTTGCGTCTCGCACCACCAGAACGTCGTGCGCCTTGAGATCCAGGAACGCATGCACCCGTCCCAGCGGCTCCCCGCCGGGCTTCACGACCTCCAGGTTCAGCAAGTCGCCCCGGTAGAACTCGCCGGGGTCGAGCGGTGGCAGTCGGCTACGCTCGACTTGGAGCTCCGCCCCTCGCAGCCCGGCTGCGTCTTCCCGGGACTCGATCTCGGCGAGCTCGACCAGCACCGAGATGCCATGAAGCGCGCGTGCCGCTCGGATCGTGAATCTTCGAGCCGTCGAAGCGGTGGCGGCCCCGCCCACCGCGCGGCCGAGCACTACCATCACGGTCTCGCCGGACTCGAGCGAGGCCAGCGTTTCGCCGAAGGCGTCGACCAGGAGCGCGCCCGAGAGGCCGTGCGCCTTGAGGACGCGGCCGATCGGAACCGTCCGGGCCGGCTGACGAGAGGGGGATGGTGTGGTGCTCATGATGCGATGCGGATGGGTGTGACTGGATCGACCGGGATCTCTGCAAGCGCCGTTCGCCGCTCACTCGAGGATCTCGAGCACCACGCGACGCGAGGCCTTGAGCGCCGCGGCGCTCAGGATGGCCCGGATCGCCCGTGCGGTCCGGCCTTGCTTGCCGATCACCTTGCCCAGATCCTCCGGGGCCACCGAGAGCTCGATCACGGTCGCGCGATCTCCGGCGATCTCGCGCACCTCGACCTGGTCGGGATGATCGACCAGGGAGCGTGCGATGAACTCGATCAGGTCCTTCATGACCGTGTCCTGGTCTTCGAGCCCATGATCGCTCGTGCCGCGGTCGAGCTCGAGCCGACCGCGTCCGTCCCGGAATTCGGCCCGGCACCGCCCCTGCGCCGCTACCCGAACGTCAGGCGGCGGTGCCGGTTCCGAGCGCTCTCGGCTTGAGAAAGCGCTTCACCGTGGCGGTCGGCAAGGCGCCGTGTCCCAGCCAGTGCTTGATGCGCTCCACCTTGAGCTTCACCTCCGGTGGGCTCTTGCGTGGATCGTAGGTTCCCAGCAACTCGAGGTAACGGCCATCGCGTGGCGACTGGGAGTCGGAGACGACCACCCGGTAGAACGGCTTTCCCTTGGCACCTGCGCGAGCCAGACGAATGCGAGCGGCCATGTCGAATACTTCTCCTGTGACGGGGCGCTGGCGACCGAGAGCATCCCGGGCCGTGGCCTCGCCGAGTGGTTCTGGAAATCAGTGGGGACGCGCCCCCAGCCGCATGCCCTGGAAGATCCGGCCTCCCGGGGATGCGAGTCGCTTCATCATCTTGGTCATCTGATCGTACTGCTTGAGGAAACGGTTGACCTCGGCCACCGCCGTGCCGCTTCCGCCCGCGATGCGCCGCCGCCGGCTGGCGTTCAAGATGCCGGGACGGGTGCGCTCCTGGCGGGTCATCGAGTTGATGATCGCCTCGATCTTGCCGAGCTCCTGGTTGGCGCCCGAGAGATCCTTGCCCGCGACCATGCGGTTGAGGCCGGGGATCATGCCGGCAAGCTGGTCGATCGAGCCCATTTGCTTGAGCGCCACGAGCTGATCGCGGAAATCCTCGATGGTGAACGTGTTCTTCTGGATCTTGCGCTCGAGATCGGCGGCGGTCTTCTCGTCGACCACCTTCTCGGCTTTCTCGATGAAGCTCAGCATGTCGCCCATGCCGAGGATCCGGCTCGCCATCCGGTCGGGATGGAAGGGTTCGAGCGCTTCCATGTTCTCGCCCATGCCGACGAGCTTGATCGGCTTGCCGGTGACGCTCTTGATGCTGAGCGCCGCGCCGCCGCGGGCGTCACCGTCGAGCTTGGTGAGGATGATGCCGTCGAGATTCAGACGCTCGTTGAAGGCGCGCGCGACCTGGACCGCGTCCTGGCCGGTCATCGCGTCGGCGACCAGCAGGATCTCCTGCGGCAGGATCGCGCTCTTCAACCGCTCGAGCTCGTGCATCAGCTCGTCGTCGATGTGCAAGCGGCCCGCGGTGTCGAGGATCAGCACGTCCTCGATGCCGATCTCCGCTTCCTTGAGCGCGGCGCGGGCGATCGCGACCGGATCGGTGGGATCCTTCGGCTTGAAGACCTTGACGCCGATCTTCTCGCCCAAGCGCTCGAGCTGCAGCATGGCCGCGGGCCGGCGCACGTCGGTCGAGACCAGCATCGGCACGCGCCCTTGGGCCTTGAGGTAACGGGCGAGCTTCCCGGCGCTGGTGGTCTTTCCGGCGCCCTGCAAGCCGACCAGCATGAGCGGCACGGGTGGGCGAGCCGCGAGATCGATGTCGCTCCACTCGCCGCCCAAGAGCTCGATCATCTCCCGGTGGACGGCTTTGATGAACACCTGGCCCGGCGTGAGGCTCTGCAGGACGTCGGCGCCCATCACCTTGGTCTTGACCGACTCGACGAAATCCCGCACCACGTTGACGTTGACGTCGGCCTCGAGGAGCGCGGTGCGCACCTCGCCGAGCGCCTCCTGGATGTTCGCCTCGCGAATCTTTCCCTGGCCGCGCAAGCGGCGCAGCGTCGACTCGAGGCGCTGGCTCAATCCGTCGAACATGGGTGACCGGGTGAAGCGGTGTGGGGCCGAAGGCAGGAATCGGAAAAACGCGAAACCTTACCCGAGGATGCAGCGCCGGGCAAGCGTTCGACGGGGGCTTCGGGTCGGGGTTATGTTCGGCGTCGGAGGTAGCCGGTGACGCATCGATGGCGGGCGCTCTTGGGCATGGTGCTGGTGTGGTCGTTGGCGACCGCGGCCGGCGCCAAGATGTTCTCCTACCGGGATCGCGACGGGAAGGTCCATTTCGTCGACCAGGAGTCCTCGATCCCGGCCGAGTACCGGTCGCAGGCGACCGAGAGCACGGCTCCCAACGCGTCGGGAAGCGTGACGCCGATGCCGGCGGCTGAGCCGGCGGACGGCGGGAGCGCTTCCGGCTCGCCGGACGATGCCGGCGCCCCGGATGACTCGCTGCCGCCCAGCTGTGCGCTCAAGTACGTCGACAAGCCGGCGAAGACGATCGACGCGGTCCTGGACACGGTCGACTACCAGGCCACCATGGAAAACAGCGGTACCGGCATCGCCCGCGGGGTGCGAGCCCACCTCAAGCTCTTCAGTGCGATCGACGGCAGCATGATCGACCAAGCGACTGCCGTCCTGCAGCCGTCCGACCTCGCTCCCCAGGCGCGAGGGACGTTCCAGATTCGCGGTGAGTTTCGCAAGATGGGCCTGCGCAATTCGGAGCGCGACGATCTGATGGTGGACTTCGTGCGCTGCGACCGCGCCACGGCCGTGACCAAGACCGATGCGCCGCAGGCCACCTGCCCGCTGAAGCTGGTGGGCGAGCCCGCGAAGCAAGTCGACCTGATCCGCAAGCTAGTCGTCTACACGGGCTCGATCGAGAACCACGGACAGGGAACGGCGCGCACGGTGCAGGTGGTCATGCAATCGTTTTCGCTGCAGGACGGCCGCGTGATCCGCACCCTCTCGGTGAATCCGACGCCGCCCTCGCTCGGTCCAGGCCAGGTCGGCACGTTCCGCATCGTCGCGCCACAGGATTTCGGGTTCCGGGATCCCTACAAGGATCACTTCGACGTGACGTCGGCTCGTTGCGACTGAAGCCCGCGCCCTGGTTAGAATCCACGGCCCCCGAGGAGGTCTGCACGCATCATGGCCGAGCCGACGAGCCGCACCCAGGCGATCCGCAACGTAATCGCCTCGATCGTGATCGTGGTCTGCATCAGCTTCTACGCGTTCTTCCGGGTCCCGGCGGTGGGCGACGAGTACGACGCGATGGAGCCTGCCTACCCGGCGGGAAAACGGGTGCTCGTGAACATCCGAGCCAAGCACTTCGCGAAGGGCGACGACGTCTGGTACGACGCCACGGTCAAGGACGAGACCCTGCGGCAACTGGGGCGCATCCGCGGCGCGCCCGGCGATTCGGTGCTGCTCGACAAGTCGAACCAGCAGATCTGGGATCTGTTCGAAAAGGGAATCGATTCCGAGGGGCGGGCCACCGGGCGCGTGCCCGCGGGCAAGTACTACGTGCTCCGCCTCAACGAGCAGGCGAACTACAAGGACTCGCGCACACTCGGGCTGGTCGACGCCGACAAGATCGTGGGCAAGGCCGTCTGGGCCTTGCCGTTCTGAGTTGCCGGGGGGGCTGTTCCAGCCCCCCCGCCCCGCAAAAAGCGCGGTTTTTGCGGGGGCCCACCCCCAAGTCGGCTCGCTTCGTTCGCCGCGCGCCTGCAGCGCGGTTCCTCTGCATCGGCCCACCGCCGCAATGGGTGTGCGGGAGGCGCCGGGGATTCTCGATTCTTGCTCACTCGCCGCCCGGCCGTGTACCAATGGATTCACAAATGCGACGTGGCTCCGAGGCGCGGGACTGGTCGCGTTCTCGGCTTTGCTCAGTGCTTGACACGCCGTTTCGCGCTCGGCTATCCCCACGGGGTTTCTCAGCGGAATCGTGAGCGTTTGTGGGCTGCTGCCCACGAGGCGATCCGCGCGGATCCATCCCCGCCAGCCTTGGCGATTCCCGGCCTCCGGCCCCTGCGCCGGAAGCGCCCACGAACGAGCCGACCGGTGTCGAGCACGGCGGCCACGGAGGGAGGTCTCGAGTGAAGATCGCGGTCATCATCAAGCAGACACCGGACACCGAGACGGTGATCAAGATCAACGACTCGGCCTCCGACATCGTCCCCGCCGGGGTCAAGTTCGTGATGAGCCCCTACTGCGAGTTCGCGGTCGAGGAAGGGCTGCGGACCAAGGAGAAGAACGCCGGTAGCGAGGTGGTGGTGGTGAGTCTCGGGCCGGATCGGGCGCTCGAGACGATCCGCACGGCGCTCGCCATGGGATGCGATCGCGCGATCCATCTCAAGGATCCGGCGTTCGAGGGCGGCGACGCGCAGGCCACCGCCAAGGCGCTGGCCGCGGCGCTCAAGACCGTGGGGCCGGACATCGTGTTCGCCGGCAAGCAGGCGATCGACGGCGACCAGGCCCAGGTCGGCCCGCGAGTGGCCGAGCTGCTCGGTGCGTCGCAGGCGACCATCGTGACGGCCCTCGAGATCGCGGCCGACGGCAAGACCGCCCGCGCCACGCGCCGCATCGAGGGTGGCGACGAGATCGTCGAGCTCACGCTTCCCGCGGTGATCACCTGCGAGAAGGGCCTGAACGAGCCGCGCTACGCGTCGCTGCCGGGAATCATGAAGGCCAAGAAGAAGGAAGTGAAGGAGCTCAAGCCGGCCGATCTGGGCCTGGAGGGCCAGGTGGGCGCGGCCGGCGCCAAGGCCAAGCGCGTGAAGCTCATGCCGTTGCCCGAGCGGAAGCCGGGCCGCCGCATCGAGGGCGAGACCCCCGAGGCGATCGCGACCGAGCTGGTCCGGCTGCTGCGCGAGGAGGCGAAGGTCATCTGATCCGTGTGCGGATCGGAGGACGCGCCGTTCGCTTCACCCTTCACTCGATTCATTCGATTCGTCGAACTCACGAGGACATCCATGGCCAACGTGCTCACCATCGCCGAGCAGCGGGAAGGCTCGCTCAAGAAGATCTCGTCCGAGGCCATCGCCGTGGCGCGCCAGCTCGCCGACGCGAGCGGTGGCTCGGTCACGACGGTGGTCGCTGGCTCCGGTGTCGCGGGGCTCGCGCAGGCGCTCGGCGCCTCGGGCGCCGACAAGGTGCTGGTGGTCGATCACGCGGCGCTCAATCTCTACAGCACCGACGGGTACGCCGCCGTGGTCGCGGCTGCGATCGCCGAGGCGAAGCCCGACATCGTGCTCGCCGGTCACACCACGATGGGTCGCGATCTGCTGCCGCGCGTCGCGGCCCGGCTCGACACCGGTCTCGCCAGCGACTGCACCCAGCTCACGCTGGGCAGCGACGGCAAGCTGCTCGCGACCCGCCCGGTCTTCTCCGGCAAGGCCTACGAGCAGATCGCGCTGATCGGCAATCCGCAGATGGCGACGATCCGTCCCAACAGCTCGAAGCCTCGCGATCCGGACGCCTCGCGCTCGGCGCAGGTCGCCAACCTGAGCGTTGCGCTCGACGCCGCCACGTTCCACTCGAAGGTGGTCGAGGTGCGCCGCTCTGCGGGCGCCAAGGTCGACCTCACCGAGGCCAACATCATCGTCTCCGGCGGCCGGGCGATGAAGAACGCCGACAACTTCAAGATCCTGTGGGAGCTGGCCGAAGCGATCGGCGAGGGATGCACCGTCGGCGCGAGCCGCGCCGCGGTCGACTCGGGCTTCGCCCCGCACAGCATGCAGGTCGGGCAGACCGGCAAGGTGGTGAACCCGTCGCTCTACCTGGCGTTCGGGATCTCGGGTGCGATCCAGCACCTGGCCGGCATGCGGACCTCAAAGGTGATCGTCGCGGTGAACAAGGATCCCGACGCGCCGATGTTCCAGAAGGCCGACTACGGCGTGGTGGGCGATCTCTTCCAGCTGGTGCCGGCGATCACCGAAGCGGTCAAGAAGATCAAGCACGAAGGCTGATCGGGCCGGCGTCACGCGCCGGTCAGGGCTCGATCGCGAACGAGCCGTCGCCGAGACTTCCGTCGGCGCGCACGACGATCGTCCGGCCGAGCGACCGCTCGAGCTGGCCGAGTCGCTGGCGTCCATCGTCGCGCAGCCAGTCGACGACGTGAGGCGGGGCGCGCACCACCAGCACCGTGCGCACCTCCTCGCTTGCGCGCGCCGAGAGCGCGCGCAGCACGCGCATGCCGACCGCCACGGCCGCGGCCACTCGCCCCGATCCCTGACAGTGAGGGCAGGGCGATTCCAGCTGCTCGGCCAGATCGGGCCGCGTCCGCTTCCGCGTCAGGTGCACCAGCCCGAACGAGTTCATGGGGAGGATCGCGGTGGGCGCCGCGTCGCGCGCGAACCCGGCGCGTAGCGCGTCGAGCACGCGCTCGCGGTTCTCGGCCCGTGTCATGTCGATGAAGTCGATCACCAGGATCCCGCCCAGGTTCCGCAACCGAACCTGGCGGGCGATCGCGGCCACGGCTTCGAGGTTGGTGCGCAGCACGGTGGTCTCGAGATCGCGGGATCCCACGAACCGGCCGGTGTCGACGTCGATGGCGATCAGCGCCTGGGTCTTGTCGATCCGGACGTGGCCGCCGGAGGGGAGCCGCACGGCGGGAGCGAGCGCCGAACGCAGCGCCTGGTCGCCGCCCCAGCGAGCGAACGGATCGCCGGTCTCGATCTCGACGGCGCAGCGGTCGCCGAGCGCCATGGCCGCGATCCACTGGCCCGCTTCCGAGGCCAGCTGCGCATCGTCGACGATCACCCGCTCGACGCTCGCGTCGAGGCGATCGCGCAGCCAGCGCGTGGCGAGTCCGGTCTCGGCCCGCAGCAGCATCGGCGGCGCCGCGGTCCTCGCGGTCTCGACGATGCCCGTCCACACCCGGACCAGCTCGGCCGCTTCCTCGGCGAGCGGCGCGTCGGGAACTCCCTGCGCGGCGGTTCGGGCCGTGAGACCCGCGCCTTCGGGCAACGCACGTTCGCCCAGACGGGTGAGCCGCTCGCGTTCCCGGGGATCGTCGATCTTGCGCGACACCTTGGCGGTTCGCGGACCGGAGGTGAGCACCCAGCGTCGCGACGGGAGCACTACCTTGGCTGTGAGCCTGCTGCCTTTCCCGCCGAGCGGCGCCTTGGCGACCTGGACCAGGAGCGCCTGGCCCTTCCGGATCGGACCGAGGGCCGCGCGCTCGTCCTTGGGCAACGGCAGGTAAGCCGGCCGATCCGAGCCCAGGTCGAGGAAAGCCGCGTCGAGACCAGGAACGTGCCGGCGAACCCTCCCGAGGTAGACGTCCCCGGGACGCTCGGCGTGGGCCGAGGCATGCTCGATCTCGATCTCGGCCACTTCACCGTCCTCGACGAGCGCGGCGCGCGTTTCCCACGCGTTCCGGCTCACGATCAACGTCCGAGGGCGGTCCACGGCTGCGGTATAATCGCCACGCGTACGGCTTGGCGGTTTCTCCGTTGCGGCCGAGCGCGGGAATCCCGCGAAATACCCCGGCGTGCCAGCTCCGCGCGACGCGACTCCGGAACGCGGCTCGCGCGAGCTGCGATGGGTCGCCGCCTGTGGTGCGCTGTGCGCGGCGGTCGCGGCGCTGGCGCTCTTCGGCTGGCTGGCGAGCGTCACGGCCTCGTCCCCGGTGCCGTTCGACGAGGACGAGGCGGCCCACGCCAACGCGGGCCTCGAGGTCTGGTCGGCCGTGGGGCGGCACGACGGGCCCGCGGCGCTCGCTGCGCTGGCCCGTCAGGGTTTTTACCCGCCAGCCGAGTCCTTGATCGTCGCGGCCAGTTACGCGCTCCTCGGTCCCACGCCCGCCGCGAGCCGGTTCCCGTCGGTGGTGCTGGCCGTGCTGCACCTGGTGCTGGTGAGCGGCGCGGCGTGGGCGGTGCTCCGCCACTCCGGAGCCGCAGGCGCGACGTCCGATCCCGGCCTTGCCGGCGCCGGCGCCGTGACCTGCGCCGCGCTCCTGATCACCAGCCCGATCATCCTGCTCCACGCGTGCCTGTGCATGCTCGAGCCGCTCGCGCTCGCGGGTTTCGGCGTGCTGCTGGTGGCGCTCGATCGGGCCGAGCGAGCGCAGCGCGCGCTGGGCGGCGACGGCCCTCCGTCCCGGGCCTGGTACGCCGTCGGGTTGGCGCTGGCTCTGGCACTGCTCACGAAGTACAGCTTCGGCGTCGTCGAGCTGGCCGCCGTCTCGCTCGCGCTCGCCGGTCGCCGGGGCGCAATGCGCCGTCCCGATGTGTGGATCGCACGGGCCGTGCGCTCGGCCGGGACCGCGCTGGTGGTCTTCGCCACCTGGCTCGCCGTGACCGATCGAGCGAGCGCGCGTTACTTCTTCTTCGGCCACCCGAGCTATGCGCCGGTCGCGTCGGCGCAGAACCTGCTCTTCTACCCACGCGCATGGGCGCACGAATACTTCGTGAGCCCCGCCGTCGGGCTGGGAGTGCTGGTGCTCGCGGGGTTGGGCGCCACGCGCCGCTGGAACCGGCACGTTGCGGTGCGGGTATGCGTGTTCGCGGTGATCGTGAGCTGGGTCATGCTGACCCTTTCCACCACCACCGAAGCGCGGCATGGAATCTTGATGGTTCCCGCCGGAGCGTTGCTCGCGGGCCTCGGGCTGGCCGAGGCGATCGAGTGGCTTTCCGGGAAGCTCACGGGTGGCGCGCGGTGGAGCGCCGTGCCGCTGGTGGCTTCGCTCGCGGCCGTCGCTGCGTTCGCCGGCCCCTGGGCCTACGGCTTACCGGCGGCGGTCCGCGAGTCGCTCGAGGGTTTCCCCGAATACGACGGCATCCTGAGCTTCGTGTCGCGGCGGGTGGATCCGGCGCAGTCGATCCTTGCCAACGGCCTCTTCGATCAGATCGGTGACGCCGGTCTGCGCTGGCGGGTGTCGCGCGATGCGCGCGGCCGGGTTTCGTGGCATGAGGTGGTGCTGGGCTCCTACCCGGTCGACCCCGTGCTCGCCGAGATGTCCGCCCGCAGGAACTTCGCGGTGGATGCGCTGTGGGCCGACCCGGTGCTGGCTCGCGCTTCCCTCTCGATGATCCTCGCCACGCATCGGTTTCGCTACGTGGTTCAGATCATCGACCGCTGGGGCGAGATCACCAGTCCGGCCTGGAGCGAGGTGCTGGAGGCGTGCCGGCCGTATCGGACCGGCCGTCTCGACGTGCGGCGCTGGACGGTGTTCGTGGCCGATCTCGAGCGCGCGCCCTCCGAGACGGCACCGTGAGCGGCGAGCGCGCGAGGCTCGCGGCGATCCTGCTGCTCGCCGCTCTGTTGCGGTTCTGGAATCTTTCGTTCGGCCTGCCGTCGGTCACGCAGCCCGACGAGTATTCGGTGCCGAAGCGGGCGGCGGGATTCGTCGCGTTTCCCCATCCGGACCTCGATCCTCACTTCTTCAAGAAGCCGACCCTCGGCTACTACGCCGTCGGCCTCGCCTACGTGTGCGCATACCCGGTGCTGCGCGCCGCCGGGCGGACGTCGTCTTACGGCGCGTTTCTCGACGACGTTCCGCTGCTCACGCTGGTCGGGCGCGTGCTCACCGCGGTGGAGGCGGTGGCCACGGTGTGGGCGCTCCACGCGCTGGTGCGCCGCGCGTTCGGGCGCCGCGCCGCGTGGATCGCGGCGCTGATGC
>CAZYWA010000179.1:0-14068 GCA_964650975.1 uncultured bacterium | reverse complement strand
GGGAACTTGTTGAGCACCTTCTCGCCTTCGAGCTCGGCGACCTTGAAGCGCCCGCCGTAGATCCAGTACGGAACCGGCGCGCCGGTGGGGAGTGCCGAGAAATCCTCGCGCCACGGTAGCGGGGCGATGATTCGAACCCGGGCTTTCGCGGTGAGCTCGCCCAGCTGGGCGGTGACGAAGCCAGCCTGGAACATCGCGTCGCTGGCGGTGAAGCTCATCTCGCCAGGATCCGCGGTACCGGTCAGTTTGTCGGTGGTCAGGCTCGCCGGCGTCACCGCGCCCAGCGGGAGGCCCTTGGCGTCGAATGCGCGAGCCCGGAAGCGCACCTTCTGTCCGGGAGTCATCAGCAGCTCGGCCGGAACCAGCTGCAAGACCGCGGGTTCGCCGCTGCCGTGTGCCACCGGTGTCGCGGACGCGAGGTGCGCTTCTCCCGCGAACGGTTTCGCCCGATCGCCGAGACAGTAGATGCCTTCCTGGGTCGTGAAGTAGATCCGGCCGCCCGAAACGGCGACCGAGCCGTAGAGCTCGGCGTAGCGCCCGTTCGGCATCTTGAGGTCGTCGTGGTCGAGGACTTTGACGCCGCTGCGGTTGGCCTCGAGGATCCACAGTCGGCCCTCGACCTCGGTCGCGTAGAGCTTGCCGTCGGCCCAGACCGGCGAGCCCTTGCCGACGGTGCCGAGCTTGAACGGGTTCCAGAGCGGCGCGCCGGTCTTGGCGTCGATCCCGTGGAGGTTGGCCGAGTCGTCGACCACGTAGAGGACGCCGTCGTGAAGGGCAGGGGAGGCGTAGCCGGCGCGCAGCGCGTCGATCTTCCAGCGCAGCCCGGTCTTGGTGATGTCGCCGGTGCC
This sequence comes from uncultured bacterium, assembly GCA_964650975.1. Taxonomy (GTDB): domain Bacteria; phylum JADJOY01; class JADJOY01; order JADJOY01; family JADJOY01; genus CAZYWA01. The sequence goes on along the minus strand of CAZYWA010000179.1, from coordinate 13,220 downwards.
GGTGGCGTCGATCGCCACCATGCGGCCCTTGGCGCCCTCGTCGACGTTCTCCTCGGTCTGGCTCGCGTAGACGGTGTCGCCATCGGCCACCACCGAGGAGTTGAGGCCTTGCTTCGAGAACTGGAATTGCCAGAGCTTCCGGCCCGTGCGCGGCTCGAGCGAGTAGATCCAGCCGTCGCAGGCGCCGCCGATCATCTGGTCGCGCCCGCCGACGGAGGCGATCACGGGATTCGAGTACACGTTGAGGTCGCACTCGCCGGGGCCGGTCGGCGACGACGTCCACACGATCTCGCCGGTGCGCTTGTCGAACGCGTAGTAGCGGTGCGCCGGCCTTTCGTAGCCGAGCACCGAGGATCCGATCACGTTCACGATCACCATGTCCTCGAACACGATCGGGTTCGCGGTGCGTCCGCCGTAACCCGAGAAGCGGCCCTGCTCCTCGTGGAGCGCGTGCTGCCAGACCACCTTGCCGTCACGATCGAAGGCGGTCAGGTGGCCGTCGGATCCCTGGATGTAGAGGTAGCCGGTCTCGGCGTCGGCGGCCGGGCTCGACCACGCCGCGCGGTCGAACGGGATCGTCGTGTTGTGCACGACCAGCGGCACTTCCCAGAGTTTCTTGCCGTCGGCGGCGCTCCAGCACGCGACTCGCTCGCCGCGGTCGTCGGCCGTGCCCTGGCGACCGAAGGCGCAGGCCCGGCCGTCGAACACCACGGGCGTCGAGCGGCCGATGAAATCGTCGCGCCACACGAGATTCTCGCCGTCCTTCGACCACGAGGAGACGAGACCGGTCTCGTCGGACGAACCGTACTGGTGCGGACCACGCCAGCTGGTCCAGTCGGCGGCGGTGGCGGGAAGAGCGAGCAGCAACAGAGAGAAGAGCGCTGAGAGGCGAGTGCGGAGCATGATTCCTCTGGGAAGGGGTGCCCGAGTTTACTCAGCCTCGAGCGGTCTGGCGTTTCGCGGGACTCGCCGATTCCGTTGCGCTTCTCGACTGGACGGGCACGAGCGACCCAGGCAGGCTCCCCGCGCGATGCACCTCGCGAAACGCGCGAAGCTCCGGCTGGGTGGTCGTGGGCCGGTGGCCGGCGTTGCCGTGCTAGCGGTCGCGTTTTGCACCGCGCCTGCTCGAGCGGCGGGGGCACCCCAGGCGCGAAGCCCGTCCGGTCCCGCGCCATCGGGAGCGGTGGTGGCCGCGAGCGAGAAATCTCTCGCCCCCTGGCCGTTCTCGCGGGGCGATCTCGCGAGCAGCGGCGTCGCGAAGGGACCGCTGCCCGCCAAGCTGACGAAGCTCTGGATCTACAAGACCGGCGGCCCGGTGAAATCCTCCGCCGTCCTCGGTCATGGACGCGCTTACATCGGCTCGGACGACGGCTTCGTCCATGCCATCGATCTCGAAACCGGGAAGAGGGTGTGGGCCTTCGATGCCGGCTCGCCGGTGCAGGCTCCGCCGCTGATCCATGGCGACGCGATCTTCGTCGGCTCGACCGGCGGAGTTTTCTACGCTCTCGGGCGAGACGGAAGCGTCCTCTGGAGCGCGAAGACCGAGGACAAGGTCACGGGCTCGGCCACGGTCGCCCTGGACCCGGTCTCGGGCCGGACGCTGGTCCTGGTCGGATCGCATGCAGGCATCCTCCAGGCGTTCGACGTCGACAAGGCGGATGGAAAACCGGTCTGGCAATATCAGATCACCGATCCGATCAACGGCGGCGTCGCGATCAGTGACGGCCACGCCGTCTTCGGTGGCTGCGACAACCAGCTGCACGTGGTCTCGATCGCCGACGGAAAGCCGGTGCGATCGGTCGACGTCGGTGGCGTGATCGCGTGCAGCGTGGCGCTCGGCGGGAACGACGCTTACTTCGGCACCTTCAACGACGAGTTCATGCGCATCGACACCGTCACCGGACAGGTCGCGTGGAAGTTCCGCGACAAGGAATTCAAGTACTACTCCTCTGCCGCCGTCACCGATTCCGTCGTCGTGTTCGGCGGCGAGGACCAGCTGATCCACGGTCTCGACCGGAAAACCGGCAAGCCACGCTGGGAGTTCCGGACCAAGGCGAGGGTCGATAGCTCGCCGGTGGTGAGCGGCGATCGCGTGGTCGTGGGCTCGCACGACGGCCGTCTCTACCTCCTCGAGCTCAAGACCGGAAAATTGGTCGATGCGTTCGAGGTGGGTGGACGCATCAGCGGCTCGCCCGGGGTGGGGCCGAACCTGGTGGTGGTCGGGACGGAGTCGAACGACGTGTATGCGTTCGGGAAAGCACCGTGAGTGCCCGCCGCGCTGGGCTCTCGGCGCTGGCGCTGGTGGTTCTTCTCGCGCAGACCGCATCGGCCCAGCGGCCGCTCGGCTGGCGCACGGATGGCACCGGCAACTATCCGCAGGCCCATCCGCCGGTCGAGTGGTCGCTCACCCACAACGTGCTCTGGTCGACACCGATGCCGAGCTGGAGCAACTCGTCACCCGTCCTGGTGGGTGACCGGATCCTGATGTCGTCCGAGCCGGACACCGTGGTCTGCCTGAGAGCCGGGGACGGCAAGATCCTCTGGCAACGGCCGAATCCCGTCGAGGATGCCGTCGCCAAGCTGAGCCATCCCCCGCCGTTTCTCCAGGCGGGCGCCCAGACACGTCAGCTGGAGACGTCGTTGCAGCAGCAGGAATACGACCTGACCGGCCTTCGCCGGCTGCTGGGCAAGTCGGCGAACGACGCGACGCTGAGCGGACGAGCGCACGCGCTCGAGGAACGAAGCGCCGATTTGCGCCAACGGCTTGGCTCGCTGGCTCCGTTGATGCGGCCCGATGTCAACACGGAGAACGGCTTCTCGTCTCCGACTCCCGCCAGCGACGGCGATTCGGTCTACGTGCTCTACGCCACCGGCGTCGCCGCGTCCTACGACCTGGATGGGAAGCGCCGCTGGATCCAGTTCGTCGACCAGCCGCTGGCTCGGGATGGCGTTTCCGCCTCCCCCGTGCTCGCCGGCGACAAGCTGTTGGTTCTCGTGAACGATCTCTTCGCGCTCGACACCGCGACCGGCGAGATCCGGTGGCGGACGAGCGTCGCGCTCCGCCAGGGCACGCCGATCGTCTTCCAGATCGAGGATCAGGACTTCGCGCTCCTGCCGAGCGGCGATTGCGTTCGTGTCGCGGATGGCGCCGTCGTCGCGAGCGGGATCGGCGATCTCGAGTACGCGTCCCCGGTGATCCGTGACCACCGGCTCTACATGGTCCAGCAGAAGGCCCAGGCCTTCCGGGTACCGGAGAAGCTGGATGCGCTCGATTTCAAGGAGCTGTGGGCGACACACATGAAGGGGGCGCGCTACTACAGCTCGCCATTGATCCTCGACGGCTTGATCTACGCCGTTTCGCGAAACGACATCTTGAGCGTGCTGGATGCCGAGACCGGTGACCCGGTCTACGTGCAGAGGCTCGACCTGGGAAGCATGGGCGGCGTCAACAGCGTCTACGCCAGCCCCACGGAGGGAGGGCCCTACGTCTTCGTGAGTGGCGTCGGAGGGACGACCGTGGTTCTCAAGCCAGGGCGGCAATTCGAGCAGGTCGCGTCCAACGAGCTCGAGAAGGTCCGCGCCACTCCGGTATTCGACGGCGACCGGATCTACATCCGCGGGCACAAGAACTTCTACTGCATCTCTTCCGAGGCCGGAGGCGCCACGAGTCCGACCGCTCGGTGAGCATGTACTGGATCACCTACGTCTTGGTGCCGGTGGTGGCTGGAATCGTGGCTGTGTCCGGGCCGGTCGGCGCGAAGCGGCCAGAACCGAGCGCCCGGAGAGTGGTCCGGCACAACGGATGGATCGCGCTGGCGATGCTCGTCTGCGCCGTCCTCAACCTGCTCGATTTCGTCGACATCATGGGCGAATTGAACGGTCTCGGAAAGGTTCTCTTCGTCACGATCCTCGGCGCGCAGCTGGGGGTGGGGATCGTCGCGGGAGTCGAGTGGCTGGTCCGACGTGTACCCCGCGCTACCGGGAGCACTGCGCTGCTTCAACGAAGGCTGATCGAGGTGGAGGCGTGCTTCGGTGTGCCCTCGCTCGCGACCGGCGTGATCATGATGCTGCTCCGCATCGGCTTCTTTCCGCCCATCTTCTGATCGTCGCCTCATTCGCTGCGCAGCGCTCCCAGCAGATCGCCGCGGAGTGCCAGGACCGTGGCCAGCGTGGTCCAGAGCAGCCCGCTGGCGACGACCGCCAGTCCGGTGCAGGCCAGAAGACCGAAGGGGAGATGCCCGCGACTCAGCACCGCCGGCCCGATCGCCACGACGGCCGCCGAGGTCCCGGCACCTGCCCCGAGCGCCAGGAGCCCCCAGTGCTCGATCAGGAGCAGACGGCGGATGCGCCGCCGCGAGAATCCCACGGCGCGCATCAGTCCGAGCTCGCCGCGGCGCTCGAGGATGTTCCGCAGCACCACCAACCCCAGGCCCACACACCCCAGAATCAGGCCCAGGCCACCCACGGCGGAAAAGATCGAAAGGTACGTGTTCTGCACGGCATCGAACGCGGCGAGCCGCTCGCCGGCCTCCATGGTGGTGAGCCCGTAGTCCTGCAGCGCGGATTCCTTGAGGGTTCGAGCGACGTCGTCGTAGCGGCCCGCTGGTAGATCCACCAGGAACAGGCGGTTCCCGGTCACCGAGGGAAAGTGCTTGGCGAAGGCTTGCGCGTCGATCAGCAGGTAACCCTGGAGGATCGAGCTCTCGAGGGTTCCCACGATGCGGACCCGGAAGGTCTGGCCGGCTTCGTCGACGTAGGAGATCGTGTCGCCCACGCCGACCTCCAGGATCCACTTCGCCACCGCGTCGTCGACGATGCCGGGCGTCACGTCCGGTTCGTCGGGCCGCTGCAACAGCATCCAGGGATCCGCGGCGCTCGAGAGGGTCCGCGCGAAGCGAAACGGATGGCGATCCTGAATGGCGCGCGTGTCCACTCCCAGGAGCGGCGCCATCTGCGGCTTGTTGAGATTCCGGCAGCTCGCCTCGTCGCCGTCGCGCAACCGCATCGACAGGAAGTGAACCTGGCGGAGGTCCTCGAGGCCGAAGCGCCCGGCGGCCGACGCGGTGTTGAGATCGTGCGCCACCGGCACCGAGGTTCGCGCGAACATGCCGAATCCGCCGGTGCCCTCCGCGCGGTCGTCGCCGAGCCGAAATGCGTTGACCGAGATGATCAGGAACGTGCCGCTGGCGAGCATGCCCACCGTCGCGAGCGAACGGCCGGGACGCCGGCCACCGCTCAGCCGGCCGAGACGCGCGAACGTCATGCGGCGCGAGGGGTCGCGATCGGACGGCCGCAGGAAAGCGGCCGTCGCGGAGAGCGATGCGACGAGCATGAGGGCGCCGGCGCCGAAGAAGAGACCGGTCGCGCGCTCGGCGTCGGCGCCGATGCCGCGAGCCGCCAACCCGAGAGCGACGACGGCTGCGCAAGCCGCGCCGACGACGGCGCGCCGCCGCGACGGACGGGGCGTTTCGAGGAGCCCGAATCGCGCCGACATCAGCTCGTGGGCCTCGCGCCGCAGTTGATGCCGCAGCACCCGGTGCATCGACCAAGCGGCGATGATCAGCGTGGTCGTGAACCCGATGACCGGGGTCTCGGGTGCGACGTGAAACGAGATGGAGGCATCGGCCACGGCGCCAGCCCAGTTGCCGGAGAGCGCCCGCAGCGCCGCCGACGCGTAGAGCCATCCGGCGGGGAGTCCGAGCAGGCCGCCGATCGAGGCGACCACCAGACCTTCGGTGATCAGCAACCGGCGGATGTGCCGCGCCCGGAAGCCCATGGCGAGCAAGGTGCCGATCTCGGCGCTCCGTTGCTCGGTGTTGAACGAGAAGAGCAGCGCCGTCAGCGTGACGGCGGCCACGATCACGAAGCAGCTCAGGCCGACGAACAGATACCCGAAGTACGAAGCCACTCCCTCGCGGCTGGCGCGCAGCGCGATTTCGCGGACGGGCAGGAAGCCGAAGCCGAGCCGGGTGGGATCGCCGACGCGCTCGCGAATGCCGGCTCGCACCGCTTGCTCGGTCTTGCTCCCGGGAAGGCGAACGGCTGTCAGGTCGCCGTAGGGAGTTCGCCAGGCGCCCGGGCTCTGAGCCCACGCCAGGTGGACGAACGCCTTGGGAGCGCCGCGATGAGCGTGCCAATACTTCTTCTCCGAGTCGGTGATCCAGTCGGTACGAACGCCGAGCTCGGGGGCCGGTTGCCACTCGGCGGCGCTCTCGACGTCGGTCATGCCCGGAAAGTCCGGCATGAGAAGCCGGTCGCCGCCGGGTCCCTCGGTCTCGACCACGGCCGCCACGGAGAAGCGCGCCGTCGCCTCGGTGAGTTGCCGGTTCAGGCCGAAGACCCAGTACCGGAGCAGCAGCTCGTCGCCGGCGGCGACACCCAGCTCTTCCGCCAGCCATTCGGTGACCACCACCTGGTCGGTGCGAAGGGAAGGTGGGACCGGGGTCGCCGGAGCACCGGGCCTCGGTGTGGGATCGTAGGCCGCCACCATCGCGTAGCGCGTGATCCTTCCGCTGGGGGCTTCGATCGCGTTCACCAGATAGGTGAGAGCGGGCTGAGCCGGTCCGGCGCCGAGCGCGGCGCCACCGAGCGCGTCGTCGAGGAACACCCGCTCGCTCGAGACGTCCCAGGGGCCGTCCGCTCCCACGCGACGCAATCGGGCCGACGCGTCCTCGAGACGCCAGCCCACGCGCAATGCCTCCGGAACGATGAGCGTGGATCTCGGGTTCGCGGTGTCTCGATCGGCGTGGGGGTACCGCGAAGGGCTGGTTGCCGAGATCAGCAGGTTGCTCCGCCCCACCAGGCCGGTTCGGCGTTGCAAGACCCCGCGTTGCACGAAAGCGTTGGGCGGCGGCAGCGGGCTCGCGTCGAGGTCGAAGTTCCCGAACGAGTCGCCGTCGACGATCTTCTCGATCTCGACCCGCAGCGTGACGGTTTCCTCGAGATCGCCGCCGAGCGGGACGTCGCGAGGCAGGGCGCTGGGCTTGGCGAAGCGGAGCAGCAGCTCCTCGCCGACCTCGACGCCGAGCTCGCGCGCCAGCGCACGATTGACGATCACGCCGTCCTCTCGCGGTCCTTGCGGCGCGACGCCACCGACCGCCCAGAAGGACGGCTCGATCCCGTACACCCGCACGTCGGGAGTCCGCCGTTTGCCGCCGCCCGCGATGGCCACGCCGTCGACGCGCAGGCAGGCCGCGGCGGGATCGCCGGTCAAGGAGAGATCTCCGATCAGGTGCTCGGCCAGATCGTCGGTGAACGGACGATCGCCGGTGCGCATCGCCATCTGGATCTTGCCGAGACGCCGCAATGCCTGCATTTCCAGGGTGTGGCTGACCGAATCGCCCACCATCAGGGCGCCCACCAGAACCGCCGTGGCGACGGCCGCTCCAGCGCCGACACCGAGATACGCGTGCCGGTAGTGGACCAGCGAGCGAAGGATCAGTCGCCGGTTGCGCATGCTCCTGGACCGGCGGAACGAAGCTTCCCGTCGAGCAGGTCGAAGACGCTCCCCACCCGCAGGGCGACATGGGCCGAGTGAGTGGCGACCACCAGGGCCAGCCGCGCTTCGCGGTTGAGCTCCACGAGCAGCTCCACCAGCGTCTCGGCGGCGGCGCGATCGAGAGAGCCGGTCGGCTCGTCCGCGAGCAGCAGGATCGGCTCGTTGATGAGCGCGCGCACCACGGCCACCCGCTGGCGCTGGCCGCCCGAGAGCTGGTGCGGCCGCTTGTGCGCGTGGTCGGCGAGTCCCACGCGAGCGAGCAACGAGTCGGCTCTCGCCACGGACTCGGGCCGCGCCGCCGGGCCGAGCGCCAGGGTGGGCACCAGAACGTTTTCGATCGCCGAGCACTGCGGCAGCAGATGATGCTCCTGGAAGACGAAACCGATCTTCCGGGCGCGGAGCCGCGATCGGGCGTCGTCGTCGAGCTCGGTGAGCGACTCGCCGTCGAGCAGCACTCGACCGGACGTCGGGCGGTCGAGTGCGCCGATGAGGTTCAGGAGCGTGCTCTTGCCGCAGCCCGAGGCACCCTGGATGGCGGCGGCGCCGCCGTGCTCCAGCGTCCAGGTGAGGCCATCCAGAACCGTCTGCGATCCCGCCGCGGTGTCGAAGCGGCGGACCACCTGCTGCAGATCCAGCAGCGGCGCGCTCACGGGTCGCTTCCTGCTTGCGGTCGTCGCACCCAGCGGCGCGCCTTCATCTCGAAGCGAGGCAGCTCGCCGGCGCCGGCGATCCGAACCGGGATGTGGAGCGACAGAGTCTCCTCGAACCGTTCCTCGAGGCTCCGGCGCAGGCCCTCGCCCTTCGCCGCATCGGCCGGCTCCAGTTCGACGATCAGCTCGGCCATGGCACCCCGCTCGCCCACGATCACCCGATACTCGGCGATTCCGTCGAGCGCGCGCACGATCTGATCGACGGCGCTCGGGAACACGTTGACCCCGCGCACGATCACCATGTCGTCGGTGCGGCCCAGCACGCCACCCTCGAGCGCCATGTGGTTTCCGGCGCCGGCGCCGTCCTCGTCGACGAACACCGGCCGCACCAGGTCGCCGGTCCGATAGCGGAGCAGCGGACAGGCGGAGCGTCCCAGCGTGGTGAGCACCAGCTCGCCCTCGGCGCCTGGTGTCGCGGGCTCTCCGCTGATCGGATGGATCACCTCGGCGAGGTACGACGACTCGAGAATGCGCAGCGTGCCCACGCGGGCCGCGCACTGGTGGCTCACGGGACCGACCTCGGTCATCCCGTGATGATCGAAGACCTCGCCGCCAAGCCCGGCCCGGATTCGATCTCGCACCGCCGGGAGGCTGCCGCCGGGCTCGCCGGCCACGATCACCGTCCGGAGATTCAGCTCGCCTGGATCGAGCCGCATCTCGCGCGCGGTCTGGGCCAGGTGGAGCGCGTAGGTGGGCGTGCAGCAGAGCACGGTCGACTGCGCGCGGGCCATGGCATGAAGCCGTTTCTTCGAGCCCATGCCGCCGCCGCTCAAGCACCGGACGCCGAGCTGCGTCGCGGCCTCGAAGGCCGTCCAGAAGCCCAGGAAGGGACCGAACGAAAAGGCGAAGAAGATGGCGTCGCCCGCGCGGACGCTGGCGGCGAGGTAGATGCGCTTCCAGCTGTCGAGCATCCACTGCCAGCTCTCGGCCGTGTCCGGCCACGCGAGGGGCTCCGCGGTGGTTCCGCTCGTGTAATGAACACGCGTGTAAGCGGCGATCGGCGAGGTCAGGTTCGAGCCGAACGGCGGGTGAGCGGCATGGTCCTCGACGATGTCCGCCTTGGTGATGAGCGGCAGACGCCGAAGCTCGTCGAAGCTCGAGAGGCTCGAGATCGCGTCACCGAGGCCCGCGGCGGTCAGACGCTGGGTCCAGAATGGATTGGCCGGAACGATCGCGCGCAACAGCTCGCGCAACCGGGCCCATTGATCGTCGTCGATCCGTGCGCGCCGATCAGGGTCGGCCGGAATCGGCGCCGGCGGTTTCATGCGTCACGAGGTGGTCTGTCTCGCCGGTCGAGCTCGTCGACCAGCGAAAGGATCCCGTGGGCCATGCGGTCCACGCCGAATCGACTCAGCACCGCCTCGCGTCCCAGCCGGCCCAGGCGCCGGCGCTCGGCGGGGTTCGTGAGGATGGACGCCAGGCTCTCCGCCAGCTCCGCGGGCTCGCCCGTCTCGGTCAGCAAGCCGCCGCCCGTGTCCGCCAGCAGCTCCGGAAAGGAGGCGACTCGTGGCTGGACCACCGGCACGCCGCTCGCCCAGGCCTCGAGGAGGTAGAGGCCGAACGATTCACCGTACATGGCGGGCACGCAGAAGACCGAGAGCGACCGCAGGAAAGCCTGCTTTTCCGCGAGGCTCAAATTGGGCCGGAACGAGACGTCCGCACCGAGGCCCGCGTGGTGGAGGCGGCGCTCGATTTCCGCCGCGTACGGCTCGTCGCCGGGCGCCACCGATCCGGCGACGCTCAGTCGAGCGCGCGACATGCCGGGACGGCGCTTGAGCTCGATGAAGGCCTCCGCGAGCGTGCCCAGTCCCTTCGCTTCGCACATCCGCGCCAGGTATCCGACCACCGGCGGGTCTGGATCGGCGTCGGCCGGCCTGAAGCCCTCGAGGTCGATGCCGTTGTGCACGACGCGTAGCTTGGCGGCGTCGAAACCGAGCCGCCGCTGCATGGTCTCGCCGTAGTAGCGACTGACCGCGACCAGTCCGTCGGCTTCCTGGGTCCGCCGGCTCACCTCGGCCCATGCGGCGGACCGATGCGGCTCCGGCAAGGAGTCGAGGAACGCGTCCTCGCCCTGAAGAGTGAGCACCACGGGTACGTCGAGGGCTTCGCGCAACCGGTGCACGAGCCCGACCAGCAGGGCGTTCGAGAGACACACGATGGTGGGCTTCGGCCGACGGCTGGCGAGAAACGCGAGCAGCTTGTCGAGCTCCTTTCGCTGGTTTCCGTCCTCGCCGCGCAGCATCGACACCGTGAGGGCGCCGAGATCGTGCGCGTTGGTCATGCCCGCGCGATGGGCCGCGGCGCGCAGTAGCGGCCCGGCGTCGAGGAGCCGGTCGAGCCACGCGGGAGTGTGCCGGAAGAGCGCCGACTTCTGCTGCAGGTAGACGTTGATGCCGCCGAAGCGGATGGGCGCCCGCTCGGCGGCGTGCGGGGCGTCCGTCACGATCGGCAGGTAGAGCGGCACCACCAGCACGTCTCGGCCCGCCCGCCGGATGGCGCGGGCCAGGCCGTCGTCTCGGATGCAGCTACCGCAGTAGAAGGTGCCGGTGCCGGGCGAGATCAGGACGAAGGTCATCGGCCGAGGGGTGGGGCACTCGCGGGTCTCAGACGAGTGCCTCCACGAGCGGCCGGCCGTGCTCGAGCGGCGCCGGTATGCGAGCGAATTTCGAGACCGCCTCGAAGAGCGGCTCGAGATCCTTGTACACGTTGCCGATCAAGCAGTCGGTGAGATCGACACGCAGGTCCGGACGGGCCTTGAGAAATCCGCCGAAGCTGAACGCGGGATCGTAAAACGTGTACACCAGGCGGCGCATTGCCTCGTGGCCCAGGCAGAACTGCCTGCCGTATTCCTCGAACCGCGAAGCGCTCACGTCGCCGGCCCGGAGCGCGCCGTGCACCGCGTCGCCCACCAGAACCCCGGTGTGGAGCGCGAAAAACACCCCCGACGAAAAGACCGGATCGAGAAATCCGAAGGCGTCGCCGGTCAAGACCAGACCGTTGGTCGCGCAGTGCTTCGAGCGATAGGAATAATCGCTGGTCACGCGGCACGGCGCGGTTTTCTCGGCGCCGTCGAGGTGATCCTTGATCCAGGGCTGGGTCGCGACCTCGCGCGCGAAGATGGCGTCGGGGTCTCCCTTGTCGGTGCGGTAGAGATAATCGCGCTCGGCGACGACGCCCACGCTCAGCACGTCGTCCGCGAGCGGGATGTACCAGAACCAGCCCTTTCCAGGCAGGTAGGCCACCGTGGTGGCGCCTTCGTCGACGCCCTGGTCGCGCTTCGCGCCACGGTAGTAGGTCCAGATCGCGATCTTCTTGAGGACCGGATCGGGCACTCGCCAGCCGTGCCGCACGGCGGCGAGCGCGTCGCGGCCGCTCGCGTCGATGGTGATCGGCGCCCGGAACGTGACCGGACCGGCGGGCGTGGTCGCGTCGACTCCGACCACCTGCTGCCCCTCGCGAACGAAGGCCTGCGCCTGGGTTTCCTCGAACAGCACCGCGCCTTTCTCGACGGCGTTCTCGACCAGCATCTGGTCGAAGCTGCTTCGCACCACCTGCCAGGTGCGAGCGCAGTCGTGCTCGGTGTGCCGGAAGAAGTAAAACGGCACCGAGCTCCGGCCGTCGAGACTGACGAACTGCACGCTGTGCTTTAGGACCTTGAAGGCGGACCGGTCGAGACGTTGCACCAGACCGAGCCGGTCGAGCGCGAACCAGGCGTACGGAATGAGTGACTCGCCGATGTGATAGCGCGGGAACTTGGCCTTCTCGAGGAGCGCCACCCGGTGACCGTGCTCCGCGAGAATCGCGGCGGCGGACGAGCCGGCCGGGCCCGCGCCCACCACGATCGCATCGAAGTCGTTCGAGGACGGGGTCATGGGTCCGTGTCCCCGGGATCTCGTGTCTCCGGCGAGAGGATGTCGACCACCTCCGCCATGAGGGAGTGCGAGGAGTCGAGGATGACGTTGTGACGGCCGTGGAGGGCGCGGCCGTCGCGAACACCGAGGCTGGTCCGCATGACCTCGTTCGGCTCGATCAGGAAGAAGCCGGTGGGCTGGCTCCGGTGCTCGACGCGATGCTCGTGGAGGATAGCACCCAGCGGCTTTCGTCCATCCACGATCTCCGCCAGCACTCGAGCCTCGAAGCGCTCGAGGTGGATGCGGATCGCGCCGTATGCGGCGGCCCGCCGACTCCGCGACGTCACCACGACCACGTGCCTCGCGAGCAGCTTGCCCTCCCGCCGGGCGGCCACCACCCGCAGCTCGAGCGGCTCGTGCCAGTAGGCCGCGAGCGTCGTCGACATGCCCTCCGACTGGACCAGCAGGTCGCGATGCGGCTGCGGGAGGGCGTCCGGCGCGACCGCCAGGATCGAAGCCGTGGGCTCGATCTCGGCTTCACCGCCGACGAGCGGCCGGATCAGGTCGGCGACTTGCCCCTCGAGATCCAGGGCCGTGCCTGGCTCACGTGTACCGTGCATCGCGGTGCTCCGGCAGGTAGAAGGCGGGCAGCATGGCGTCCACCTGCATCAACGCATCGCGGTCGAGGGTCACGGTTTCGCCATCGATGCTCAGGAAGTTTGCGTTCTCGAAGACCGAAAACGGCTCGGCGAAGCGGCTCAGGATGTCGACGTCGAACTTGCGCTTGAAGTAGCCGGCGTCGAGGCGTCCGAGCTTCATCTGCAGGATCATCTCGCGGACCAGCGACTCGTCGCGGGAGATCGCCATGGCGCGCTGGATCGGCAACCGGCCGGACTCGACGGCCGCGAGATAGGCCTCGATGTCCTTGATGTTCTGGTAGTGGGTCCCGCGGACGTGGCCGAAGCTCGCGACGCCCAGCGCAATCATGTCGGCGCCGCGCCAAAGTGCCTCGCGATACACGAATCGAACCTTCTTCGGGTTCTTCACGGCGGTGTAGGCGCTGGTGATCGTGTAGCCGGCGGCCTCGAGGCGAGCGAACGCTTGCTTCACCCAGCGCCGCTTGGTCTCCCAGTCGGCGACCGGCGCCACGAGCTTGCCTTC